>NZ_KV809569.1:0-60258 GCF_001812625.1 Streptococcus sp. HMSC064H09 | reverse complement strand
AAAAAAAAACAAAGACAAACTAAACTCGTCTTTGTTTTTTTCATTCTTAATTAAAACAGCAGATTTTTTAAATCATATATTCCAAATCATAACTAGCATCAGAAAGAATACGTGCCAAAAATTGTTGGGTACGTTTTTCTTTTGGTCTGTAAAAAATGTCTTTTGGACTCCCCTCTTCGATGACATGACCACCATCCATGAAAACGACATGATTAGCTACATCTCGTGCAAACCCCATCTCATGAGTCACAACTACCATTGTTGTTCCTTCATGAGCAAGTTGTTTCATGACATCCAGAACATCCCCAACTAGTTCTGGATCAAGGGCCGATGTTGGTTCATCTAACAAGATAACTTCTGGTTTTACTGCTATTGCTCTAGCTAAACCAATACGTTGTTGTTGTCCTCCTGAAAGTTGTGATGGGTAGTAATCTTTAAAATCCAGAAGACCAACTTTTTTAAGTGCTTCTTCAGCAATCTCTTGCGCTTCACTTTTGGGAACTTTCCTAGCAATCACTAAACCTTCCAAGATATTCTCAATGGCAGTCTTGTTTGCAAATAAATTGTAATGTTGAAATACAAAAGCTGTCTTCTTTCGGATATCTAAAATATCTTTCTTTGATAACTTATCCAAAGAGTAGTCCTTACCCGAAATTGTTAATTGACCTCCATCAGCTTTCTCCAAATGATTAAGGCAACGTAAGAAAGTTGTTTTTCCTGAACCTGATGGTCCCAAGATGACAACCACATCTCCCTGTTTCACTTGTAGATTGACATCAACAAGAACCTGACGATCTCCAAATGTTTTTGATATATGTTTAGCTTCTAGCATAGTGACTCCCTCTATGTAAATTGCAATTTTCTTTCTCCAAAGTTAAAGAGAACTTGAATGATACCACAAATGATTAAATATAAAATGAAGATGACAAAATAAGATTCAAAATATTGATATCCATATGCTGCTTCAACTCGTGCAATTGCTGTAATATCCTTTATCGTCATAACAAAAACAAGTGATGTTCCTTTCACAATATTTATAACTAAGTTACACAAATTTGGAAGCGCAGCCTTAAGCGCCTGAGGAAAAACGATTCTTAGATAGGCTTGTCTTGTTGTTAAACCTATGGCTTGTGCAGCTTCTAATTGGCCTTTATCAACAGTTAGTAATGCTGATCGAATGATTTCTGATAAACTTCCTGTCGTCATCAAGCTATAGATAATAAAAGCATAGTAAAGCGGATTAACTTTGAAGACATCTATGTGACTCCCAATTCCTTTAAAAAACTGATTTAACAAACTAGGGAACAAACTATAAAAAAATAAAATTAAAAGAATTGGTGGGGTTGCACGAATAAATGCTAGATAAACAATTGAAAAAGCCTTAACACCTCGTACCTTATAAATCTGACCCAAAGCTAGAAATAAAGCAGGTAGAAAACTCAATAAAATAGCCACAACCATGATTCCCAGTGTTATCGGAACACCATATAAAGCCTTGATAAAGGTATCTATAATAAAAGTAATATTCATTTTTTACCTCTCTTTTACACTCAATTGCTGTTCTGTTATCCTAGAAATCAACGATAGAATTAACGCTATTCCCCAATAAACAAGGGCAACAGCTGTATAAGTCTCCAAAGAATAGTTTCCTAAATAGCGACTAATCAAAAGATTCCCTTTGCCCATAACATCAATAAAACCAATTGTATAAGCCAAAGCTGCATCGCGCATAAGATTAAGTATAGCTGTTGTAATATTTGGTAAAGCAACCTTAAATGCTTGAGGGGCAATAATTCTTACAAAGGTTTGTTCAGAAGTAAGCCCAATACTAAGCCCAGCTTCTAATTGTCCTTTAGGAATTGCTTGATAAGCCGCTTTAAACACTTCTGATATCATTGCTGAGAATAGGAGAACCATGGTCACAAGAACGAATATCAATTTGGACCAATTATTAATATCTAATCCCAACCACCAATTAAGAAATTCTGGAACTCCGTAAAATACCAAGAATAATAGCACAATAGGTGGGGTACAGCGTAAGATAAAAACATATCCCTTAGCTAAATTCTCCAAAGCTTTATCCTTGGAAAGGCTTGCCCAAGCAATTAATCCTCCTAATAACGACCCAAGTAAAGTCGTTAATATGATAACCAATAATGTCATTGGTAAGCCCTTTATGACTTCAGGTAATGCTCCAAAAACTTTTGAAATGTCATAATTGACCATATTTTCTCCTAACTAAACTCACTTCAGAAGCTTATCAAAACATCATACTTTTACGACGTTACAATTTACTTATTTGTCTACGTATGAGAAGACATCCTCACCAAAGTATTTTTTAGATAACTTTTCAAGTGTACCGTCTTCTTTTAGTTCCTTGATAGCCTTAGTATATTCTTTTGAAAACTCTTCGTTCTTACTATCTCGATGGAAGAGTGGATAGGTTGGAATTCCTTTATAAGGGAACCAAGTCAATTTATCTGCATATTGATGATACGCACCATCTTTATCAGTTACAGCCTTTTCAAAAGATAATTTAATATCAAAGTAAGCATCGTAACGATTTTCCAAAACCCATGCATAGGCATCTGAAACTTGGAAAGATTCCGCAGATGTTAACTCGATTGGTTGATCCTTATGTTCATCGTTGTAGTCTTTGATAACATTCCACTGAGCATTTTGTGGCGAGATTGGCACCAAGCGACCATTTTGTTTTGCAAAATCAGAGATATTTTTATATTTGTCTTTATCTTCCTTACGAATGGTAAATCCAATAATACTTGCTCCAATTGGGTCTTTTGGTATGATGAACTTTTTAGCTCGTTCATCTGTGTACCAAGCACCCTTAGTACCAATATCATATTTACCTGACTCCAGACCGATTAAGAGGTCATCATCACTGGTTCCTGTATATTCAAACTTATATTGTGGAAGCTTTTTATCAATTTCCTTTAATACAGCTACCTCATAGCCATCAGAATTACCATCCTTATCAACAAAATCATAAGGAACATAGTTTTGAGTATGGGCAACTTTTAATGTTGTTACCTTTCCAGAATCTGATTTTGCTTTTTTATCTCCTGTTAAGCTACGTCCAATAACTGTAGCCCCAATAAGTGCTACAACAACAGCTCCACCAATAATCCATGTCTTTTTACTCATATTAATCTCTCCTTTTTCTTACAAAATTGCTGCTTCACGTACCCATTCAATACGCTCATGGTTAATATCACTTGGAATCGTGCAATCAGCACCAATGATTAACCCATGGGTTCCAGTATCAGCAATAATCTCCCTAACCTTTTCTTGAATAGCTTTTTTAGTTCCAGTATATAAAAGACCGTCTTTTCCGTTTTCAAACCCACCAAGAACTGTGCGACCTCCAAAAATGTTACGGCCTTTTGACAAACTAATTCCTTCAGGACCAACCGCCCAATTAATTACCTGAGCAGGATAATCTTTAAAGAGTTCAACGTTATTGCGAGCCCCTTCGTAGCCACAAATATGTAGGATGTTATGACCCTTGGCCTCATTGGCTGCATCTAAAACCTTTAATTCACTTGGAGCAATGATTTCCTTATAAGTCTCAGCGCTAACACGATTATCTTGAATACTTTGAACACTTAGGTAAATACCATCAGCACCAGCTTCTTTAATCACTCTCTGACTAAGACTTGCGATGTCTTCTCCAATAACATCTAAAACATGCTTCAAAGCTTCACGGTTCTCCTCAATGTAATCTGCGATGGCGTCATCTCCACCCGAAACCTCTCCAACTAACCATTTAAAATAAGTAACCGGAGCGAAGATATTGTAAATTGCAACAATATCTTCAGGAAAATCAGCAATCAAACTTTTTACAAGTTCAATTTGGGCAGAAATCCAAGGATGATTTGCACCTAAAGGTTCAATTGTTTGCAGGTCACTGATTGACTTAAAATCTTTAAAAGCAGGTTGTGGGTATGCAAAGAAACCATCACTCATCAACTTAACAAAATCGGGTTTGACTTCTTCAATAAATTTTTTATGACCAGCCTTATTTTTATCAATAATTTCTGGATTTTCAAAACCATGTAACCACTCGTCTTCAGTAGTAAAATGATGCCAAAATCCTACTGGGACACGATCAACACTTTCTCCACGAAATGCTTTCAAAACCAACTCTCTTTTTTCTGACATAAGAAACTCCTTTTCTTTTATCCTAAAATCAACAACTCAATGAATTCACCTAAAATACTATAATCTCTTATTATCATTGGTTGCTTCAAAACTGAATGACATTATCTTATCAGAGATTATCACATCCGAAAAATAAAGAAATGTTATCCCTAGCCATAAATAAAATTTATGATATAGTAATCTAAATTACGTTAAATCCGATTGTTACTTCTTTTAAGCATATATACCTACATAGTATTATTACCATCAGCTATAAGTAATTCTTAACACCAAGATAGAGAATTACTATCACAAACATCATTTAGTCTCTAGTCTTCCTGGAGAATCACTTCTCTGACTAACTTTGCTATAATAGTCTCAAACAAAGCAAAGGAGATTTTCTATGACATCCTTATACGATTTTACAGTCTCAGATCAAGCTGACCAACCCGTGTCTCTCCAGGACTATAAGGGCAAGGTCGTCTTAATCGTCAATACAGCAACAGGATGTGGTTTGACGCCACAATATCAGGGCTTGCAGGAACTCTATGACAAATACAAAGACCAAGGATTCGAGATTCTTGATTTTCCTTGTAATCAGTTTATGGGGCAGGCACCTGGTAGTGCTGAGGAAATCAATAGCTTTTGCACCCTCAATTACCATACAACCTTCCCACGGTTTGCCAAAATCAAGGTCAATGGTAAGGAAGCAGAGCCACTTTTTGATTGGCTTAAAAAAGAAAAATCTGGACCCCTTGGGGCTAGAATTGAATGGAACTTTGCTAAGTTTCTGATTAACCGTGAAGGTAAAGTCGTAGAACGCTTTTCTTCCAAAACTGATCCACTAAAAATGGAAGATGCTATCAAAGTTCTTCTTAATAACTAAAAATAAAACGAGAGTAAAACTAGAATGACAATCTCTGACTGTCGCTAGTTCTGCTCTCGTTTTCTGCGTTAAGAAAAATAGTATAAAAAGAAATTTCGCTTTATTTTAGAACAAAGCTGTCAATGCTGTAATCAATCCAAAGATGATACCTGGCGCATTTGCAGCAGCAAGGGGAAGGTCACGTTCTTTTTTAAAGAGACCATAGTAAACCCAAAGGCTACAGTTGATAGCCGCTACCAAAGGTTGGATAAAGTTTCCTTTATGACCAGACAAATTGTCCATGATTTGTGGTACGTAAGATACGTACATCATTACTGACATAAAGGTTGCTACCCAACCAAGGGTTTTCATTTGTTTATCTGACATTCGAGACTCCTCTTTTATAAATTCTTTCCTTGTACATCTTAAAAAATATTACAAGGCATGTTTTAATGCACTAGAATTAAAACAGTGTCTATCTTACGCTTTTACAATAGAGAATTCAAGAATTTTGGGGCAATGTTAAAAACATGTAAACTATCACAAGATTGTGATTGGTCACAATCTTGTGATAGTGAATTTAGTCTCTTATCTAGCGTTTTCATAATACTATCTTTTGCTCCTTAGAATAATTGACTCTTTATGATTGATTGTAACGAAATCATTCTGCTAAGAGTACTTCTTTGATGGTTTGTTTTTGGAGTTTTCTGTTGGATAGATAAAAGAGGCTTTCATAAACCACAGCAAAACCGAGCAAAGTCCAAAAGCACACATTCCAGTCAAAGTTGTGCTCAATCTTTTCAGGCACCGTGTCTTTGATCACACCGATCAAAATTTCCATGATGCCATATTGATAAGCCGTCCCAAGAATGAATCCTAGATAAGCCCAGAAACGATAAGGAGCGAGAATATGACTTTGGCATTCACGATTGGTGTAGCCAAAAGCCTTCATCAAGGCCAAGGTTTCGCGACTTTCTGAGACCACAATCCCCAATGACAAAAAGAGAATCGAGAAAGAAAGAATCAGGCCAATCATAATCATCATCGTTTGGATGATGTCATCTGTGTAGTCCCTTAGGCCAAAAGACAATTGAACCATGGCCGCAAAACACATGGAGCCAAAGACCACAAAAAACAGAATCGATTTTCTCCCCCAAATCAGCGACGAAGACAGCTCTTCTAGGAAGGATTTCTCTTTCTTGGGGGCCCTCTTTCTCCTTTTGACCTTAATCGGTGTTGGAGATTTTTTCAATAAGCGAAGGGCCGGCGTTTGTAATTGTCTTCTAGCATAGCCAATCGCAAGGACCATAAAGAAGGTCGTTGGCAGCATCACCAAAGCAACCAGGAGCTGCCAGTGAAAATGAATGGTAATTTCTGGCAGAATTCCCTTTTCATTTCGAAAGTCATAAAAATGTCCCATCATAAGAAAAGAAGCGAAATAGCCAAGAAGAGCCCCAACTCCAAAACTGAGTCCAAAAGCCCAAAATCGTTTCGCCAACTGGCCATTGCTATAGCCTAAAGCCTTTAAAATCCCTAATTGTTCCTTGTGGTCATCGACAAATTGTTTGATATAAAAACACATGAGAAGGATCGACATCAAGGACAAAACGACCCCACTGACCATGGCTACCATCCAGGAAAGTGAAACCTGGGCATCATAGTAGGTCTGAATCATCGGATTGGTTTTAGAAATCTCCAACTGCTCGATATCCAGGTAAAAATTCAAGAAGAGATTGGCCACAAAAACCGCACAAGCCCCAATGATACTGACGACAACTAATTTTCGAATATCTTTTACTGAAAACATGGCTTACCATCCAATCTCATAGGCAGTCTGAGGCTGATCATTGGTCACAACTTGGGTAATCTTGCCACTATTGACACGAATGATGGTTCTGCCCATATCCGCAATATTTTGGTTATGCGTCACCATAATTAAGGTAAAGCCCAGCTTTTCCTTTAACTTCCAGATATAGTCGAGAATCTTGCGCCCTGTTTCTTCATCCAGGGCTCCCGTCGGCTCATCTAAGAAAAGAATCTCTGGCTTTTTGGCCAAGGCCCGAGCAATAGACACTCTCTGCTGTTCCCCACCAGACAATTCACTCGGATACTTGTCCAGCTTATCGCCAAGCCCCAAATCTTCTATAATCTGCAAAAAATCATGATTGTTTGCCAGATCAGCTCCCATCTTAACATTCTGTCTGACCGTCAGATTAGGTAATAAATAATACTGCTGAAAAATAAAGGCTATCTTCTCACGTCTAAAGGCTGTCAATTGAGCATCTGTGAGTTGAGACAAATCCTGCCCTTGAATGAGGATATGCCCCTCGTCTACCTTTTCTAATCCGGATAACACGTTTAAGAGGGTTGACTTTCCTGATCCAGAAGGACCTAGGACAACCACATCATCCTGGTCTTGAATCTGCAAATCAATCCCTTTTAAAACCTTTGTTTGGCCATAACTTTTGTGAACATTTTCTAGTTGAATCATTTCTTTCCTACCATTTCTTTGATGAGAGATTGACAAACTTCTGTCAATAAACCAATCACTTCTTCCATGCCGAACTGATAGATGCCAGAAGCAACCATAGAGGCCATCCCGTGTGAGTAGATAAATAAATGCTGGTACAAGCGACTAGCCTCCTCTAACGTCAATGGATAGTCTGCGACAATCGATTCCAGAACCAATTGGTAGCTATGATCCTTCATGGGAAGAAAATCTTGAAAGCGACGAATCGGATCTTTGCTAGGATTTTGGAAAAGCAACTGAAAGAGTTGGGGCTCTTTTGAGGCGAACAGGATATAAGCAATCCCAACAGAACGGAAGGGCTTCTCATCTTCTAAAGCCTTTCGTATATACTCCACCACTACCATTTCCGCAGCAACAACAACCTCTGCTTGTAACTCAGACATATTAGCAAATTGCCCAAAAATGACCCTTGGCGTGGCTCCCAGTTGCTCCGCTAATGCTCGAGCCGTCAAACTAGCCATGCCCTCTTCTCTCACCAATTGTAAAGCTGTCCCAATCATAGCTTCTTTACTAAATTTAACCTTTGGTGGCATAAGACTCCTTTCGCGCAACAGTTGTTACGCAACATACGTTGCATAAAGAATAACATAACAAAGTAAGACTTGTCAAGAAAAATTCGTAAAGTATAAAACAAAAGACCAGCCCACTGATACAAGTGAAGTCTGGTCTAATAACAACTATTCTAAGGCAAATCATTACCTGCAGCAAGGTAGATTTGGTACCATTCCTTGCGCGTTAGGGTCACTGCTGCTGCTTTCCCTGCTTCAAGGACATGCTGGGGGTTGGTCGTTCCGATGACAGCCTGCATCTTACCCGGATAGCGGAGGACCCAAGCAAGGGCGATAGCTGTCGGAGTGACCTGGTATTTCTTCGCCAAGTCATTGAGGACGTGATTAAGGGCCGCAAACTCTTCCTTGCCGACAAAAATCCCCTTGAAAAAGCCATGCTGGAGGACAGACCAAGCTTGAATCACCGTATCGGTTAAGCGACAATACTCAAAGACACTGCCATCTCGCACGGCTGCTTTTGGCCCTTCCATGTTGACATGAAAACCAGCCTCAAAGCTTGGTGTAAAGGCGGCACTCAACTGCAACTGGTTGACCTTGAGTGGTTGTTTGACAGCCGTTTTGAGCAATTCTATCATCATAGGATTTTGATTGGACACCCCAAAATGACGGACCTTGCCCGCTTGCTCCAAGTGATCAAAAGCTGCCGCCACTTCTTCAGGCTCCATAAGAGCATCCGGTCGGTGAAGGAGGAGACTATCTAAACGCTCGATCTGCAGACGCTCGAGGATGCCATCGACGGAATCCAAAATATAGTCCTTAGAAAAATCAAAATAAGTAAAACCATCTTTGCGAATCCCACACTTAGACTGGATCCACATCTGATTCCGAAGATCCGGACGGCGCTTGAGAACCTTCCCAAGCAAGACCTCACACTGGCCATCACCATAGATATCTGCCAGATCAAAGGTGTTGATCCCAATCGACAAGGCTGCCTCCACCAAGGCCTCCACCTCATCTTCACTCATCTGACTAATCCGCATCATCCCAAGGACAATGGTTGATAAACGCTCATTTTCAGCAAAATCAATATACTTCATCTCTGTCTCCTTTTCTGTATCTCTATTGTAGTGAAAAGGGTTTCAAATCGCAAATTTTAGCTTTCTTTTACAATTTATCTACGAACTGGTCTTAAAATCGAAAAATAACAAGATTTCTCAACCCTGCTAATTTTTTGTCTTATCATTATGATTTTGTTCAGTCAGTATGTAGCCTACTGGCAAGCTGACTGACTAAATTAAAGTGATTATTTGTCGCCAAAAACTTTGAAACGACCTTCTGTTTGGATGTCTTTATCTCCTGCTGGTGCAACGATTTGACCAAATGGCGATTGAGCACGGAGTTTCCAGTTAGCTGGAATGTCGTATTTTTCAGCTAATTGAGCATCAACAAGTGGGTTGTAATGTTGCACGTTCATGCCGATATTCTTCTCAGCCAAAGCCAACCACGTCGCATAAAGGGCGATTCCGTGACCTTGCTCTGACCAAATTGGGAAGTTTTCAGCGTAAAGTGGGAATTGCTCTTGAAGGCCTTTCACTACATCTTGATCTTCATAGAAGAGGATTGTTCCCTTAGCTTGAGCAAAACCTGCCAAACGTTCTTTTGTTGCCTCAAAAGCTTCTGCTGGCGTTACTTCTTCAAGCTCTGAATAAGCGATTTCATTCCAGAAAGCATCTGATTCTTCATCCAGCAAGATCACCACACGTGATGTTTGTGAGTTGAAGGCTGTCGGTGTGTTAAGAACAGCCCCTTGAATGGTTTCAATCAATTCTTGGTTAGAGAGCTCAAGGTCTTTTCCCAAAGCATAAATTGAACGGCGTTTTTTTTGTAAGTCTGTAAAGTAGGTCATAGTTATTCCCTCTTTCTTTGTGATGAATGTTAATTGTTAAAATTGTTAAGTTTATTTGTAATAACTTTGATTACAATAACCATTATAGACCTTTCAAATGTAATGTCAATAGTTACGACTCAAAAAAATCACTAATTATTAATATTTTTTTCTTACCCGTGTCAAAATACCATCATTATCCTCGAAGATTAACGCATTAGAAGATAACCATTTGACCTCTGCTCCACGATTCTTAGCACGTTCTGCTATGGTAATCAAATCTTCTTTGTCTTCTACTTCAAGGACGTAGTAGGCAAGACCAATCATCCCTTTTTCACGTTTGGCTAAGTTTTTGCCACCCCATTCATTGACAGCCAAGTGGTGATGGTAATCACCTGAAGCAATCCAACTAGCACTTGGAATGGTATACTTATCTGCCAGCTCCAAAACATCCTGATAGAAAGCCGTTGCTAGCTGACTATCTTTGACCGATAAATGAATATGCCCCATACGAGTATCCTTAGCTATCACAAATGGCTCAACCTTGCGTCCCATCTCGTAAATTTCTTGAGCTGATAGTTCTTCTGTTACACCAACGATGCGACCATCCTCACGAATATCCCATTCAGCAACAGGCTTGTCTCTATAGAGCTCAATACCATTGCCTTCAAGGTCTTCCAAATAAAGGGCTTCACTATAACCGTGGTCAGCTGCACCGACAAATGGATAATCTAGCTCAGCAATATGTTTGAAAACATCTGCCAAATCCTCGCGAGATGGCAACAAAATTGCCATATGGTAGAGACCATAACTGGACTTGCCGCTTCCTCACGATTGGTTTCAATCAAGTGAACTAGCGGCTTGTTTCCAGCACCCAAAACAACTTCTGTTGCAGTTTGAGATAGGATTTCAAGTCCTATAACCTGTGTATAAAAGGCTGTCTGACGTGCCAAGTCCTTCACATTGAGTACCGCTTCTGCGAGGTAAATCTTACTATTGTAGTCGTATATCATATGATTTTCTCCTGTATTGTAATTATTCCTATGACATCATTATACTTAGTTTTATTGTAATGTCAATTATTACAACTTGAAATTAAAAAAGAAACCGAAAAACTTTCGATTTCTTATAGTTTAAAATCTAAAAATCAAGCTCCAGCTTCTTTCCAGTTGGCCTTAGCATCCTTTAAAATACCAGCCAAAGTTTTCTTTTCGAGTTCTTTTTCCATTGCCATTTGAACGTCTTCTAGGCTCTGATCCAAAATCCCATGAATATTACGTCCTACTGGACACGCTGGATTAGGATTGTCATGAAAACTAAAGAGTTTGCCACTTGGACCGATGCTATCCACCGCACGATAAACCTGCAAAAGATTAATCTCCTCTGGTGCCTTGGCTAATGTGGCTCCTCCACTTCCCCTTTGAACTGAAATCAAGTCTGCTTTCTTCAGTTGCGACAAGGTTTTGCGGATAATAACTGGATTAACCCCCACACTACCTGCCATTAAATCACTGGTTAGCTTAGTTTCATTTCCCTTATTTTGTGCTATAAGGGTCAAAATATGGACAGCAATGGTAAAGCGACTTGGAATTTGCATATCAGAACCTCTCATTCATCTTTTTCTTTTCAATCAA
Source organism: Streptococcus sp. HMSC064H09 (assembly GCF_001812625.1). Lineage (NCBI taxonomy): Bacteria > Bacillati > Bacillota > Bacilli > Lactobacillales > Streptococcaceae > Streptococcus > Streptococcus sp. HMSC064H09. The sequence continues at coordinate 48,677 of NZ_KV809569.1, read as the reverse complement.
TTATAACAAAACCAACGTTGTAAAACAAGGAGTTACAACAACTTAAAGAGTTAGTCTTACACTAAAAAAATAGAGCCATCGTAGACTCTATTCTTTTGTATTTGATAATAACTAACTAGACTAATAATACATAGTATTATAGCCTATTGAGGTTCTAGATTGGTCTTTTGCTTCTTACGAACACCTTGTCCCTCGATATGTTGTTTGATTAGTTCCACTACCTCATCATTGGTTGGTAAATCCGAGTGTTGGGCATCTTCACCTGTAACAGTGATTTCAGTATAACTTTTTGCCTGATTCTGATAGATATATTTCCCAGCGGACACACTAGCATCGGGAACCAATTCGTCCGAATCATAGGTGATGGTTCCCGCTACCGAATAGACATGTAGGGTAGACGGAATATTCTCCTTAGCAGCTATAAAGTCTGCTAGCATGACCGATTTATTTTTAATATTGGTTTCAGTGAAATTATAGGGCGTTCCTATAGTCATCAAAGAATTTATCTTGACATCGTAGTCGCTAAGATAATTTTCAATAAAAGCCGTATAAATCAAGCCACCATTTGAATGCCCCAACCCTTTAAAATTATTGAAATTGTATTTATTCTGCAAGGCTTCAAATGCCTGATTCATCATCTTGGTTTGTTTCTTGATATTGTAATAGCCATCTTTGTTATTCTCAAATCCAATAACAATGACTGGCTCGTTATCCTTAGCCTTGATTTTACCCTCAAAGGTGATACGCCCATTGTTCCAAACCTTAACCTTGAGGAGGCTATGCTTGACACCACGACGGTCTTGATTGAGCTTACGTACTAGGCCATCGAATCTATTTTCCGTAGCGGAGCTCCCTGGAATCATGATAATGGGAGACAATTTTGAATTATAGAAAGTCTCTATTTCCTTGACATTTTTCCTGGTCCAACTATAAGACGGAACTGCCAAACCAATGAGAAAGACAGCGACAAAGATAAAGACCAACTTCGTTTTTTTACTGAACTTCATTGCTTTCTCCTTCCTCTTTCAAACCGTGTTGCACCTTATTAGACAGATGAACAAAGGGAATAAAGATAGCAACATCAACCGCAAAACAGAGCATGCTAACAGCAAGTGCCCGCAGACTACCACCAGTTCCAATAAAGGCGTAAAGAAGACTTGGTGTACCATCTGGAACTGGATAAACCGCAGCTGGCATAAGATGGATAGCCAAGGCCACCGCAGCAATGCCCATATTGATCATCGGTGCCAATAGGAAAGGAACCAGATAAACTAAATTAAGCAAGACTGGTATCCCCACCATAAATGGAGCCCCATTGTTAAAGAGACTAGGAAAGACACTTAGAAGACTCACCTTCTTATCCTTATAACTGGTTGATGCTAAAAGCAGAGCCACCAAGAGGGCTAGCCCTGAGCCAATGCCAGCAACCAAGCCATAACTATGATAAAGATTTGTTAGTGTGTAAAGGTGGGGAAGCCCAGTCGTCGTATGATGGGAAACAGCATAGGTCAAATTTTCCAAGGCAAAACTATCATCGGCAATTGAATTTAGGGCAAAAGCCTGACTATTTCCAATCCAAGCAGAAAAAGTGTTCAAAAGTCCCATCATAAAGGTTGAGAACAGGTGATTATCAGTTACAGTAAAGGTAGAGGTAACCTGCCTAATCGTCAGAAAAACATTATCTTGCTCTCCAATCACAAAGAGAATGTTAAGTCCAATAGCTAAAATGAGTGACAAAAAAATGGGACGGACGGTCTTTGGTTGATAAATATAGTCCTTGTCCACAATCTGATCATCACTAGCTCTTGAAAAGCGAAAAATCTGGCCAACCAGATAGCCCACAAAGATAGCCAACATAATGTTGATTGAAGCCGGTAAATTGATGCGAGTCAAAACACCATCGTTTAGCGGTGACAGCAACAGCTCCTGCGATCCTATAATTAAGCTAACCAAAAGGGATGTCACACCAGCTGTACCAGTACTTCTACCATAGTGACCAGCTGTGTATTTTCCTGCAAAGTAGGTTGATAAGGGCCCGGCTAAGCCACCAAGAAAGTTGGAAAGATTAATGAGCACCTGCCCAGTTATCTTAAAGGCCGGTAACCAGTCAGAAACTGAAAACAATTGGTTAATATAACCAAGCTCCGAAAAGACAGATAGTGAAATCACCCGAATAATTCCTGAAAATAGGAAAAAGGGAAAGAGCGAAACCAAGGTTTTCTGCGTAATTTGGACGAAGCCTCGCTCACGAAACCAGAGAAACCTCTGGACCAAATAGTTTGTCATAAAAGACTCCTAGTAAAAGGCAAAATAAACTTTACATTCAACGTTTTTCTTCATTATAACACAAAGAGAGAGGCCTTACCTTAATCGTGGGTTAAAGCAACTACCCAATCTTACTAAAAACACTTAGCTATCTCTTAATACAAAAAACCGTAAGCCTCCACTTCCGAGACTTACGGTCAATTATTTGTTAAGCAAAAGTTGTTACATCAGAGGCATCCAGACGAACAGACTCAAAGCCTTCTTCATTGGCTTTCCCAAGAGCAATGAGCAAAACTGGTACATGACGGTCTTCATCAAGTCCAAAGGCTTTGGCAAGCCCATCTTTTTTATAACCACCGATAGCGTTGGTATCATAACCATAAGAACGAGCAACCAACATCAACTGCATGGCAGCAAGGCTAGCATCGATGTGGACAATTTCATTCATCATTTCGCGAGGAGCATTTTCATACATTGGCACAATGCTTGACAGTTGTTTTTCTTTGACTTCTTCAGGCATTTTTCCTTGAGCAACAGCCTTACCGTAGATATCTTCAGCTCTTTCTTGGCTCTTCAAATCGGCAAAAATAAGGACCATGGCTGATGATGTTTCATTTTGCACACCATTGTAGCTGACGAAAGGTGTCAATTTTTCCTTGCCCTCTTCGCTATCAACGACGACAAAACGCCAAGGTTGCATGTTGACTGATGATGGTGCTGTGACAGTCTTATCTAGGATTTCCAACAGTTCTTCTCGCGGAATCTTAACAGATGTATCAAAGTTACGAATGGAACGACGGTTATAAACGATATCTGAAAAATCATTGCTTACTACAGGCATCTTATGTCTCCTTTTTTTGATTAAATGAAAATAATATAATCAAAATTATAACACAAGACAATTGTTATCAAAAATATTTGCTACAGACGACTAAAGATTAGTTTCCTTGAGCCCTAGCCGTTTCACTTCAGATGAATAGTAAACCATGATGGTAATAAGACTGAGTGTGATTACCCAAATTGACTTAAGGTGCACAAAATGCATCAGAACGGCTGAGACGATAGCGCCAACGACAAAGCTCCCTACGATAAAGCTATAATTGACAGCCTGACGACGATATTCTCTCTGATCACCACTTCCCTGAATAGCATAATAGAGGGCCGTTAACATCCTTCGATAATTTCCTGAGGTCATAAATATCACGAAGGGATGATTCTCAATCTGACTGCCAGTAAAAGTCTTCATCATGATACCTGCAGAAAAAGCGATAATCGGGAGCTCAATCAAGGCATTTGAAGGTAGAAAAGGCAGGATAGCTGTCATCACACAAAGTGGAAGAAGACCATAAACTCGCCAATAGGCATTCTTACGCTGGTCTTTAAACCACATGCCAAAAAGAAAGCCTAAAGAAAAGAATAAGATTGAAAAGCAACGCAACAAGTTATAGTACATACTACTGTTCTGCCAGTCAGCGACCAAGAGAAGGATATTCCCTGTCTGAGTAGCAACCAAACTATGGTAATACATATGACAAAAGACATCCAAAGCTCCTCCCGAGAAACTCAACAAATTAGCCATCAGACGTGTATTTTGAGGAAGAAGGTTCCGCGATTCCATAGCATAACTTCCCTTCTAATAGTAATTGATATGATAGCCTTATTATAGCAAATTCGGGCACACACAGTATAAAAAACAACCCTAACGAGTTGCTTCTATCCTATTAAAAATTAACGGAACCTAGGATATTCTATGTCTTGATACTAATAGATATCACGTCTATGACCGACTTCGAGGGCAAGTATGATTAGTTCATTGTCCTGAATATTGACAATAACACGATAGGCACCAATACGATAACGCCATTGTCCAGTGCGATTGGCAACTAAGGCCTTACCCTTGGCCCTTGGATTCTCTGTCACGCGATTGAGATAAGCCTTAATTTGTTTCCTAACAAAAGGATCCAACTTTTTAAAACTTTTGGCAAATTTAGGGGTGGGTACTATCTTATAGATCATCCCAATTTAGCACCTCCCCACCATTTTCAAGATAGTCTTCATATTCTGCCAAAGCCAAATCGGCTACTCTAGCGTCGTATTCATCCTCAATAGCGTCTAAAGTCTTGGTACGAATTAATTCTGACAAGGATACGCCTTCGAATTTCGCAATTGCCTGCATGAACTTCTTATCTGCTTCTGAAACCTTCAATGTAATTGTTGTCATATCCTTAACCTCGTTCTCTTTTGTAACACCATTGTATTACCACTCCTCCTTTTTGTCAATTTTGATAATAGGTTCATACTTTTATTCGTAAAACAATAGAAAAAAACAACCCTCACGAGTTGCTTGCAGTCCTATTAAAAATTAACTGTATCAGGATCATCCTGAGTTTTAATGCCTTGAATCTTATCCAATACTGCCATATCTTCCTCTGACAAATCAAAGTCAAAGATATCCAAGTTGGCTTCGATATTTTTTGCTGTCACTGACTTAGGTAGTGGCAAGAAACCTTTTTGAAGGCTCCAACGTAAGGCAACTTGAGCAACAGATTTTCCGTTACGTTCAGCCACTGCTTCTACGTCTTCATTTCCAAAAATGCTACCAGTACCTAGTGGACTGTAGGCTTCAAGAAGAATATCACGCTCTTGGCAATAGGCAACCAAATCTTCTTGGGCACAACCTGGAGCCAAAAGAATTTGATTGACATGTGGCACAATTTCAGCCGTTTCAAGGAGAGCATCAAGATGATGCTGCATAAAGTTAGACACACCGATAGCACGCACCTTACCATCTTTGTAGGCTTCTTCCATTGCCTTCCAAGCACCTGCATTGCCAACCTTCCAAGCATCATTCTCACGAAGAGCCTTTGGATTAGGCCAGTGGATGAGCAAAAGATCCAAATAATCCACACCTAGTCTTTCAAGAGACTCGTCGATAGAAGCCTTAGCCAAATCGTAATCGTGCTTGTCATTCCAGAGTTTAGTCGTTAGGAAAATATCCTCACGCGCCACATCACTATCTGTAATCGCCTTACCTACAGAAACCTCGTTACCGTAGATTTGCGCCGTATCAATATGTGTGTAACCCGCCTTAAGTGCGAAACTAACGCTGTTATAAGCTTCTTCCCCTTCTGGAATCTGCCAAGTCCCAAAACCAATTTTAGGAATCGTAACGCCATTTGAAAGTGTATATGTTTCCATCCTGTTCTCCTTTCAATTTGTAACAGAATTATCTTAAAAGATATAAGATAAAAATGCAAAGATTTGCTACGGCTTGTTTGATGAATAGTTCCTTACTTCTTTTTCCGCTTCTTTTTATAGACAACACCATTTTCTTTAAGGATTTTCATGCTCACCTTTCCAACTCCTCTAATCGCTGCTACTTCCTCTTCCGTTTTCTTTTTAAAATCTTTAAAATCTATTAAGCCATGTTGACGAAGTATACGCTCCACACTTATTGAAAGACCTTGGAGGGCTTTGCTTTGTTCTATACTTTTTTCCAATTCTCTAATTAGTTTGTGCAATTCTGGATTTTTCTTTTTCGCAACATGTCTTTGTGGACGTTTTACACGATATTTTTCGATTAACCAAGTAAAATAATATTCTGACTGGGACAGATCAACGACTTGATTAAAAACCATCAAAAGACTTTTCATACTATTGGCTTCAAATAAGATAGGGTTGACTTTAAGCGTTTCGGCAACTAGACGCTCGTCATCACCTTGTTCAATCATTTTTAAATAATTTTCGAACTCTGGATTTTTTGCATAGAGAAGATCAAAATAGAAATCCGCATCCTCAATATGTCCCGTCATTAGAGAGACCGTCATCATTGGTACTATCATCAAATCTTCTTCGTGATATTCCATTTGCTCACATTCGAAAAAGTTTTTAGCCTTATCATAGTCCTCCAGATTGCAATAGGTAGCCATCAATTCGTAACAGACTCCCATGTGATCTTGAACATCTATCTCTAGAATCTCTTCAAATTCCTTAATAGCAAACCGCTTCATACTGTTGCTTAAATAAAATTTAGCAAGATTATACTTCAAAGACAAATAAGGACGCTCGTCAAGATTAGCCCAGCCCATTTTTGGACCTTGCTCCCACTTGGACCTTTGCTCTTTTTCTAAAGCAATTAAGCCTTTTAGATGTTCAAGTGGACTTTGAAAAGTTAAGAGCATTTGTTTAGCATCAAGATTTTCAGGATCTAGTTTTAAAGCCTCTGTCAAAAATTCCTGACTTCTTGAAGGATCGTCCTCATAATAATGATAAGCCTCTTCAATAAGTTTCCAGGCTCTCTCCTGCTTTGAATCAGGGGAAGTAATCTCATCAAAAAGCCCTTGGTTGTATTGTCTTGCAAAATCTTCAAGAGCCATGTCCACACTGAGATACTCTGTAATATGTTCTTCTAAGAATGCTTCTGCTTTTTCTGTGAAGTCTTCAAAAGATGGTGTCATCAATCTACTCCAATCTATGTTTTATTCTCTAATTGCTATTGTACACGTTTTCATAGAACATTACTATAGTCTCAGTGAAATCAACAACCTCCTAAATTTTTATTGACAAGAATAGTCGCCAATCACAATACAGATAAGAATCCATAGAGTCTTATTTTGGGACATCTAAACTCAAAGTTGTATACTTATATTAGATAGAGTGCCATTGGATGATTAACGTCAAGGCATAATCTTCAAGTTTCATTTAAAGCTACAAAAAATCATTAACGTCTCGGGAGTGGTTTAGTCCCTTTTCTATATCAATAACTTTAACTCACTTTTTCATAATTTTACTTGACCACTCCTATTTTTAAGGGAATTGAAAACTGAGTTATATTTTAAAAGGAAACAGAGATCTGTTTCCTTTTTTCTTACTTCAAACCATGACAAAAGGAAACCCTTTCGAGTTTCCTTTATCAAATATATCGTTGGAGGCAAAGTCCAATAATACTTTAGTTGAGTGGTTCAATCACGAAGCTCAATTGATAGCTATCTGCTGAGCTAACCAAGAATTCGTCATGAACTGGAGCACCCCATGAGTCGTCACCACCGACACCCATTTGAGCAGCAAGAACTTTAATCCATGTAGCATCAGATTGTTGCAATTCATATTGATGACGAGCATTTTCAATTTGTTCAGTACTGTTACGCAAAGCACTGAATTCGAATGCCTTATTAAGTGCGGTGAATTTAAGACCATTATGGTTATCATCAGATACTGTAAATTCACGAGTACCATAGTGATTACCAGATTCTTGTGGCATTAGATATGGAGCAAATGTCTTTTCAACAGATGTTTCATATCGACCAAGATAGGCACCAGGAAGTTTATCAAGGTAGCTTTCTTCTGCACCGTATCCATAATAGCTTAGGTTTGTAAATTGTGAACCGATAGCAAATTCTAGACCAAATTCAGGGAAGTTTGGCAAACCTGCTTTACCATCATAGTTTGCAGTAACAAAGATTCGACCCTTGTAATCAACTTGATAAGTTACCTTAACTTCGACATCAGAAAAGCCAGGCAATTCATGAACATAAGTCACTTTAACAGAGTCATCTTCAATTTGAATTTGAGTATCTGTAACCTTACTATAGTTTCCAGCAACTTTCCAGCCTGCCATTTCGAATGGATATCCAGCACCACGATCGTTGTCAGTGTAAGCACGAGTAAAGTTAAGTTTAGGACCTTTCTCAATGAATTCAACACCGTTATACTTAGCAGATACTAGCGTATTTTGTGCACGTGAAAGCAAGATAGAGAAGTTTTGTCCGTGGATTCCGATGTTGAAGTCGCCTTCAACAACATTCAAAGGAGCCTTAACTGGTGTTTCAGTGCTAATCTTTTCAGCAACATATTGACCACGAACAATTTCATGTCCTTTTGGAGCCCATTCAGTTGCTTCATTCTGAACACAAGCAACTTCATAAATTCGTTCAGCATTTGAAGATCCAACAGCGAATTCTACTGGGAATGTTGCTTCTTCACCTGGTTTAACATCAAAGTGATATTCACTTTCGCTAACTTTTCTACCATCTTCGTAAACTCTAGCTAGGAAAGTATAAGCAGAAAGATCTTCAAAGACATTATCATTCTTGATAGTTACTGATTTTTCATCAACAGCAATCTTAATATTAGAGTAAAGATGTTTAACTGTTTGAAGTTTTGGAGTTAGGGTACGATCTGCGAAGACAATACCATTTCCACAAAATTCGTAGTCAGAAGGTCTATCATGCCAGTCACCACCATATGATAGGAATTCGCTACCATTTGGAAGTGGTTTGTAAATAGCTTGGTCAATGAAGTCCCAAATAAATCCACCTTGGTATTCTGGATATTTCTCTAAATCAGTGTAGAGTTTCAATCCACCACCAGAGTTACCCATTGTGTGCATGTATTCACATGAAATATAAGGTTTTTGAGGATTGTTAGTGAGGTATTCTTCAATATCAGCTGGTTTCGCATACATACGACTTTCGATGTCTGTAATGTAATCAAATTCACGACACCATGTAACACCTTCATAGTGAACTGGACGAGTATTGTCAACACTACGGAAGTAATCAGCCATGTCAGCAATATCTTTACCAGCATATGATTCATTACCACAAGACCAAATGATAACACTAGCATGGTTCTTATCACGTTGGAACATGTTATTGGCACGATCCAAACAAGCAGGCAACCATTCTGGTTCACTAGCTGGGATATTCCATGAAGGTTCGCTTAGACCAAGTTTTTGCCATGTACCGTGTGTTTCAAGGTTGGCTTCATCGATAACATAAAGTCCATATTCATCACACAATTCATACCAACGTGTTTGGTTAGGATAGTGAGAAGTACGAACAGCATTGATGTTATGTTGTTTCATCACTTTGATATCCCAAAGCATATCTTCTTCAGTGATACAACGTCCTGTTCTAGCGTTAAATTCGTGTCTGTTAACCCCTTTAAAGACAATTCTCTTACCATTCAAAAGCATGAGTGTATCTTTAATTTCAAAGTGTCTAAATCCAACTTTAACTGGAACGACTTCAACAACTTGGTCATCATCCAAAACATGAAGGGTCAAATTGTAAAGTTTAGGACTTTCAGCACTCCAAGGTTTGATTTTCAGATTTTCAAGACTTACAGATAGTTCACCGTCACCATTAACAGATGCATCACCTTCTGTAACGATGCCTTCATGATCTGAAAGAACATATTTAATTTTCTTATCTTCGTAATCTCCAACAGTCTTCAAATCAATATCCAATTGACCTGCTTTTGTTTGGTAATCATAATCTCCCTTAACAAAGAGATCTTGAACGTGAACTTTTGGAATAGCGTACAAGTAAACATCTCTGAAAATACCGTAAAGTCTCCAGAAGTCTTGGTCTTCCAACCAGCTTGCTGTAGAGTAACGATAAACAGCTACCGCCAACTTGTTATCACCTTCAACAAGGTAATCACTAATTTCAAATTCACTAGGTGTAAATGAGTCTTCACTGTATCCTACGAAGTTACCATTGACCCATACAAAGATGGAAGTGGCAACCCCTTGGAATGAGATAAATACTTTTTTATCTTTTAATGCATCATTCAAGGTAAAATGTTTAACGTATGATGCAACAGCATTTGATTCTTGAGGAACTTGAGGTGGACGAAGGAATTCTTTACCATCCCAAGGATATTGGGTATTCACATATTGTGGAGAACCAAAACCTTGAAGCTCTAAATGACCTGGTACATTGATGAAATTCAAATCAGTTTCATCAAATTCTGTTTTATAAAAGTCTTTTAAAACTTGATTTGTATTCTGAGCATAGTGAATTTTCCATTTTCCATTAAGAGATTGTCTTAACTTCATCTCCCCTTCAGAAAATTCTGCAAGAGATTCAAAATACTTATGATCTGAGTGAGCGTCAACAGTATTAACGCTAACAATCTTTGGATCGTTTAAGTAAGTTTGAATTTTTTCAGTCGTGTTCATAGATTATTCTCCTTTTTTGAAGGTAATAACTTCAGACAAAGCTTCTACCTTTTCTCCAACTTCTTGTTCAAGATGGAAAGCACTGAATTTTTCTGAATTGGTTACAGTGACAAGTACTGTGTCATCAAGACCGTTTTTCTCAATAATTGGTGACCAGAACTCAAGAAGTTTTTGTCCAACTTCAACACGATCACCTTGTTCTACGTAACTAATGAACCCTTCACCTTTAAGTTTAACTGTTCCGATACCAACGTGGATAAGAACAATGACACCATCTTCACTTTCAATACCAACTGCATGGCGAGTAGGAAGAACTTGACGAATGGTACCACTAATTGGTGCAAAGACAGCTCCATCAGTAGGTTTAATGGCGAAACCTTTACCCATGCTACCTGAAGCAAAGTGTTCATCATTAACACTTGAGAGGTCAACCAAATGGCCAGTTGTAGGGTTTACAAGAGATACGACGTTAGCTTTAACTTCATTTTCAGAAGTTGCTACGCTAAAGCGATGTTCCAATTCTTCAACAATTTCAGCGTGACGTGCTTCAGTCAAAGTGATTTTACGAGCAATAATGAAGGCTCCGATAAGCATTGCTGCTGCTGGGAAACCAAACATGCTAAGCTTAAAGATAGACTGTTGATGTGTTGTAATTGTTGATGCTGAGGCACCTGTTGTCATACCAGCAGCTACGGCAATTGTAGAAACAAGCCAGTTTGACATCGCACCACCAAGTTTATCAACAAGTGGACGAACTGACAAAGTAAGTGATTCATCACGGTGTCCCAATTTCCATTGACCATATTCTACTGAGTCAGAGATAATCATGAGGATAACAAGGAACACAAGAGGTTGTGGAATAAAGAAGAGTTCAGCAGCAGTCAAGATCATTGGAAGTGATGTTCCTGCAATACTAAAGATTCCGATACCACCGAGCATTACTGCAATACATCCATAGAACAAACGTTTACGGTTGAATTTACCAGCTAGGCTAGGGAAGAGTGAAACTGAAACCAAACCAACAACTGTATTCAATCCGTAAAGGATTGAGTATTTCCCTGGATCACCAAGGATAAATGTGAAGTAAAAAAGTTGAAGAGCATTAAGTGTATTAATACCAAGACCATAGAACCAATATCCGAGAGACAACCACATCAATTGGTCGTTTTTACCAAGAACTTTAAAGACTTGTTTAAGGCTAGTTTTTTCTTTGTTATCACGAAGTTTTGACTCAACTTCACGTGTACCAATACCAACAGCAATTGATGTAATCACACCAATGAGAGCAACGATAAATGCAAACCAGAACCATCCAGATTTATCTCCAGAGCCACTACTGTTCGTCATAGAGAAGAACAAAACGATTGGCATGATGGCAACACCTACAATATTGGCACCAATCGTAGAACCAATACGGGCAAAAGTTGCCATTTTTTCACGTTCATGACTGTCAAGAGACAAGGCAGGAATCATTGACCAGAAACCGATATCTTTAATTGAGTAGAAGACATCCATTACAAGGTAGATAATTCCGAAAAGTACAAGGTACAAGAAAGGATTTGTTTTATTCAAACCACCTAAATCGGTGAAGAGAAGCAACAAGGCGATAGAACTGATGATACCACCACCAACTACCCATGGTTTGAATTTACCATACTTAGTATGAGTGTTATCAATCATGTTACCGATCAATGGATCGATAAATACTTCCAAGATACGCAAAATAGCGATGATGTTAGAAATTAATAGTACGTAGTGACTATTTTGCTTTGGATCACCTGTGTTAAACAAGTGAGTTGTCACAAACATGATAAAGTATGTTGACAACGTTGCATAGAAGACGTCGTTACCAAAAGCACCAGCTGAATAGGATAGACGAGACTTCATTTGACCTTTAGATTTTCCCATTACGAAAACCTCCTGTTAGTTGTTTTTTGAATACGCTTACATTATATAAGTATTAGTTTAAACCGTCAATAGTTTTAGTGATTTTTTACTAAACTTTTACTAAAACATGGTTATTTTGATGAATTAAAATATTGGAAACCGATTTCATAGCTTACACTATGACCCTCCTCCAAGATGATATCTCCAAAATCTGTATGATTAACGGCATCTGGGAGTGTTTGAGCTTCCATAGCTATAGCTTCTCGTCCTTTTGCAATTGTTCCTCGATCTCTCGCAAAGTAAATATTATCCTCTATAATATCCATAGTATAAATAACTAAACCATTTCTGTTAGAGAAGATTTCAATACCATCTCCGCTTTCTTTGTCATGCAAAATAGCTACTTCTTTCACATGATCACAAGTTTCCCCTCCAACTACAAAGGCATCATCAAAACCATTATTTGCTTCAATCCGAGGTAGCAAGTCAGTTGTCTTTCTGAAATCATAATTCGTTCCATCTACATTAATTTTTTGTCCTGTTGGAATTAACTCAGAATCCAACTCTAAACGATAGTCTGAATAGATTTGTAACTCATGACTTGATAAATCCTGTTTGTCGCTAAGATTAAAGTAAACATGGTTTGTCGGATTAAAGACTGTTGACTCTGTAACATCGAAGGCTTCAAAGAGTATTGTTAAGCGGTTATTATTGTTAAGTCTATAACTAATAGAGACTGTAACATCACCAGGAAAGCCATCTACACTTGAATAAAGTCTTCTAATAAATTTTGTCTCAACATATTCATCATTCAGGTTTGTGACATAGTTCCAATTTTGAACCTGCATTCCTTTTGGACCGCCATGTAAACAGTTTTCTCCCTCATTCTTAGGAAGGCTATAAAGAACCATATCATGAGTATACGAAGCTTTTCCGATTCTTCCAGCAACCCTACCAATGGACTGGCAGGCACATAAATTATTCTTATAATAATCCTCGTAATCACTGAAACCAAGTACTATATTTTTAAGAGCACCAGTTTCCGTTGGAACCAAAAACTCCTGAAGTGTAGCACCTGTTGTGAGTGTGGAAATGACAACACCATTATTATTTTCCATTGAAATTTTACTGACATCGCCTGAATCAACTTTTCCAATAATTTCGCAGTTTATTTTCATATTATTTCCTCAAAAAACAAAGAGTACAATAATTATATATACTCTTTGACCCTTTGTTTATTATTTTAATTATCCTCGATCATCGTACCCTTTTGGATGGCTAGAATGCCATGCCCAAGCACTTGCGATGATTTTTTCGATGTTATCAAATTGTGGTTTCCATCCAAGAACTGTACGTGCTTTTTCAGATGAAGCAATCAATGTATCAGGATCACCAGGACGACGATCAGCTTTCTCAGCTGGGATTTCTTTACCAGTTACCTTACGAGCGGCTTCAAGAATTTGAAGGTTTGAGAATCCCGTTGAAGAGCCTAAGTTGAAGGCTGTTGACTCATTGCCCTTACGGAGATATTCCACTGCCAAAAGGTGGGCATCTGCCAAGTCAAATGGGTGAACATAGTCACGAACATTTGTACCATCAGGAGTGTTGTAGTCATCACCAAAAATCATGATTTTTTCACGAACACCTTGAGCTACTTGAAGGATAATTGGAAGAAGGTGAGTTTCTGGACCATGGTCTTCACCGATAGATCCATCAGGTTTTGCACCAGCAACGTTGAAGTAACGAAGTGGCACATATTTAATACCATAAGCTTTATCAGACCACTTCATGATAGTTTCCATCATCAACTTACTTTCACCATATGGGTTGATAGGATTTTGTGGTGTTGTTTCAAGAATTGGAATTTCTTCTGGGATACCGTAAGTTGCTGCTGTTGATGAGAAGACAATGTATTTAACACCGCATTCGTTCATAACTTCAAGCAATTTAACCATTCCAGCTGTATTGTTATCAAAATATTTGAGTGGTTTTTCCATTGATTCACCAACCAATGAATAGGCCGCAAAGTGAATAACGGCATCAACATCAGGATTTTCTTTGAAGACCTTTCTCATAAAATCTTGATCAGAGAGATCGCCTTGGTAGAAAATAGCATCTGGATGTACGGCAGCACGGTGACCGGTTACCAAACTATCTACTACTACTACTTTTTCTTGACCTTTTTCAACTAAGCGATCAACCATGTGAGAACCGATATAACCAGCTCCACCTAATACTAAAATTGCCATTTCTTATCTCCTTTCTTCAGAAAAAACAATTAATCAGCTAAATTTACAAAATCTACAAATGCTTTAAACTGATCTAAGCCTTCACTATTAGTCTTATAAACACCTGCATCTTCTAGTACACGAGCAAAGATATCTGCAACAGATTGTCGAACAACTTCTGTCACTTCCTCAGCCGTAACATTCGGATTTTGAGCTTTGAGTTCATCTGCCCATTCTTGGTGAATTGGAGCAACTTGGTTACCTTGACCTAATAGATAATCTTCAACATCTTTAAGTTCTGTTTTCAAACGAGGAGGAAGAATGGCCAATCCCATAACTTCAATCAAACCAATGTTTTCTTTCTTAATGTGTTGAACATCTTTATGTGGGTGGTAGATACCGTCTGGATGTTCTTCAGAAGTTTGATTGTCACGAAGAACCAAATCTAATTCAAATTTACCGTCTTTTCTACGAGCAATTGGGGTAATGGTGTGGTGAGGTTGTCCATCAGACTCAGCCAAGACACCAGCTTTTTCGTCTGAATAACCACGCCAGCAATTTAAAATTTTGGTTGCAAGAGCAATAAGTCTTTCCTTATCTTCACTTCTTAAACGAAGAACTGACATAGGCCAATTAACGATACCAGTCTCAACATCAGAGTAACCATCAAAGCTAACTTTTTCTTTAATGCCTGCTACTTCCATTGGGAAGGTATGGCGACCACCTTGATAGTGTTCATGTGTAAGAATTGAACCACCTACAATTGGAAGATCGGCATTTGAACCTGCGAAGTAACCAGGAAATGCTTCAACAATTGATAGGAGACGACCAAACGTCAATGGACTGATGTGCATTGGTTCGTGCTTACCATAAAAGAAGATAGAATGTTCATTAAAGTAAGCATATGGTGAATATTGGAAGCCCCAGTCATTTCCTTCCATTTGGAAACGAATAACACGATGATTACTACGTGCTGGGTGATTGATGCGACCAAGATAACCTTCATTTTCCATACAAAGTTGGCATTTTGGATAATCAGAAGCTACCGCATTTTTAGCAGCAGCGATGGCTTTTGGATCTTTTTCCGGTTTCGAAAGGTTAATCGTAATTTCCAAGTCACCGTATTTAGTAGGTGCTTTATAAGCAATATTTTGTGCAATGGCTTTGACTTTCACATAATCATTTCGTTTACTTTGTGCATAAAAGTCAGCAATTGCTTGCTCTGGGTCAGATTTATAAGTATCCCAGAAGTTACGATTGACAAGGCTAGGGCTTGGTGTAATCAAGTCCATGAGTTGAGCACCGATGATATCTTGTTCTTCATTAAGTTCACCTACAGAACCAGCTTTAACACCTGCTTGAAGCAACTGGTCTTTAAGGTCAATCAACTCAGAGCTATCTGTTTCAACATCAGCAACTCCTTCTCCAACCAAAGCAAAAACTTTGTTTGTCAAATAGATACGGTCCAATTCCTCATAATCACTATTTTCAATAACCAGAGTTACAAAAGTGTTTACTAAATTTTCAGCCATAATCTCTACTTCTTTCTCATTAATCAAGTACTCGTGAACCGCCAGCTACTTCAGCAATATAGAAGCTTGGTGCATAACCAACGACTTCTTCATAACGTTGACCAACTGCTTTTTTGAAATCTTCAACTTTATCTTTGTTTACTAACGCGATGGCACATCCACCAAAGCCCGCTCCTGTCATACGAGCTCCAAGAACACCTTCTTGTTCCCATGCGGTGTGTGCCAAAGTATCAAGTTCAAGACCTGTCACTTCGTAATCATGTTCCAATGACACGTGAGAAGCATTCATAAGGCGTCCAAAGCCTTCCAAATCCCCTGATTCAAGAGCTTTACGGGCTTGAAGTGTACGTTGATTTTCAAGAACTGCATGACGGGCACGTTTGATACGATTTTCATCTTTAATCAAGTAGCTGTATGCATCAAATGTCCAGAGGTCCAATTCACCAAGTGTTTGGATATCAAGTTTTTCTTGGAGTTCAGATACTGCTGTTTCACATTCAGCACGACGTTCATTGTATTTAGAATCAGCCAATTCACGACGTTTGTTAGTGTTCATGATAACAACAACATTGTCTTTAAGGTCAAGTGGTACCAAGTCATACTCTAAAGTATTTGTATCCAAGTAAATCGCACGTTGATCAGCTCCCATACCAATAGCGAATTGGTCCATGATACCAGAGTTAACGTCGATAAAGTCATTTTCAGTTTGCTTACCGATTTTAACCAAGTCAAGGCGTTCCAATTTAAGGTCATAAAGTTTTTCAGCAATAACACCAATCAACAATTCCAAAGATGATGATGATGACAAGCCTGATCCATTTGGAATGTTACCATAGATGTAAATATCCATACCTGAATCAATCGTATGACCAGCCTCTTGCAAGAAATGAAGAACACCTTTTGGATAGTTTGTCCAGTTGTGTTCTTTTTCAAAACGAAGATTTTCAAGTGGTACTTCGATGATGCCTTTATCCTCAAAGTTACCTGAGAAGAAACGCAAAACTTTGTCATCACGTTTGCGGGCCGCTCCGTAAGTACCTAGGGTAATGGCTGCTGGAAATACATGACCACCGTTGTAGTCCGTATGCTCACCAATCAAATTAATACGACCTGGAGAAAAGAAAGTATGGTCTGCTTCTACACCAAAAACTTCTTTAAACTTTTCTCTTAACTGTGATGTCTTCATAGGATGTACCTCGCTTATTCTTTTTTACACTAACAGTGTAACCCCTTTCACATGGAAAATCAATATTTTTACTGCTTTTTTAGTAAAAAATAGGTAAAATTTTAGAATTTATGGTATACTTTGGATGAAAGGAGAACAATATGGCTACATTAAAAGATATCGCAAAATTGGCTGATGTATCAATCGCAACTGTTTCACGTGTTCTCAACCAAGATGAAAACCTCTCCGTTACTGAAGAAACCAGGCACCGTATTTTAACTGCGGCAGATGAAATCGGATATACCAAACATCAGAAAATCGGAAACTTTAAAAAAGAAAAACATCAAGTGGCAATTATCCAATGGGTAAGTGAGGAAGATGAGTTAGACGATCTCTACTACTACAACATTCGGCTTGGAATTGAAACAAGAGCCCATGAACTAGACTACGAGATGCTTCGTTATTTCAATGACATTCCTTTTAGTCTCGCTGAAGAAGTCATAGGTATACTTTGTATCGGAAAGTTTAGTCGTGAACAGATTACTGAATTGGAATCATTGGGTAAATCACTGGTCTTTGTAGATAGTGATACTCTACTTCAGGGACATCCTTGTGTGACAACTGACTTTGAAAATGCTGTTCAAACGGCACTAAGTTATCTCACTGAGCAAGGGTGTAAGAGCATCGGTCTTTTAACAGGGCAAGAAAAAACAACGGATTCAACTGAAATCGTTCCGGAGCCTCGTTTACGTTCTTATCGTAACTACTGTATTGAAAAGAGCATCTATGACCCTCTTTTGATTCTTTCAGGTAATTTTACAGTTCGATCTGGCTATGACCTTTTAGCCTCTAAAATAGCAAGTGGTACACCCCTACCAGATGCCTACTTTGCAGCTAGTGATAGTCTGGCTATCGGTGCTCTTAGAGCCCTTCAGGAAAATGGCATTAATGTCCCAGAAGATATCCAGATTATCTCCTTTAATGACACCAGTCTAGCCAAACAAGTTTATCCGCCACTTTCTAGTGTTACTGTTTATACCGAAGAAATGGGGCGAACTGCCATGGATGTCCTCAATAAACAAGTCTTGGCTCCAAGAGAAATCCCGACACTTACTATGTTAGGCACTAAACTGACTCTGAGAGAAAGTACGAAATAACAACTATTTAATAGAAAAATGTGGTCGCCAACAGTTAGTTGACAACCACTTTTCTTTTTATTTCACTTTCACACAAATAGCATCCCAGGCTTGGAGTTTGCCTTGGTCTGTAATTGGCTCTAATTCGGTATTTGCAATGACAACTTCTGCTCTTTCGAAATCATAATAGAAGTCTTGTTCTTGGTCTGATAGGTTGACTACAACCAGATAACTGCTATCTTTGGTTTTCCGAATATAAGCAAAGACTTTGTCAGTTGTCTCCAAGAGTTCAAAGTCAGCATCCACCAACCAATCTTGAGTCTTACGAAGCTCTACGAGCTTCTGATATGTATAGAAAATTGATTCTGGATTGGCAAGGGCTGATTCAACATTTATGTCCTTATAGTTTGGATTAATAGGTAACCAAGTCTTATCCGATATGCTAAATCCAGCATTTTTAGACGTATCCCATTGCATTGGTGTTCGAGCATTGTCACGACCCACCTGACGGATTTGGTCCATGATAACTTCTATCGATCCCCCTTTTTCGAGAGCTTCTTTGGCATAGTTGAGAGATTCAATGTCATTCAATTCTTCCAAAGTTCTAAAAGGATAATTGGTCATGCCGATTTCTTCACCTTGATAAATGTAAGGTGTTCCTCTCATCAGATGAAGGAGGATAGCCAAGGCCTTGGCTGACTTCTCACGATAGACACCAGTATCTCCCCACATTGAGAGAATACGAGGCAGATCATGATTATTCCAAAAAAGTGAGTTCCATCCTTGTCCCAACTCTAACTCGGTTTGCCATTTATTAAAAATAGTCTTAAGTGCTGAAACATCCAACTCTTTCTCATACTCCCATTTAGGGCTATCTGGCTTATGCTGAAGTCCAATATGTTCAAACTGGAAAACCATAGAAAGTTCTTGATTATCAGGATTTGAATACTGTTTAGCAATTTCAGGTGTTGCTCCCCAGGTTTCACCAACGGTTAGAAGGTCGTGCTTTCCAAAGCTTGCCTGGTTCATCTCCTTGATATAATCGTGAAGTTTTGGACCGTTTGTATCAATCAGTTGATCTGGGATCTTACCAATCATATCAATCACATCCATGCGGAAACCACCGATTCCCTTATCAATCCAGAAATTCATCATGTCATAAACTTTCTGGCGCAACTGTGGATTTTCCCAATTGAGGTCTGGCTGTTTCTTACTAAAGAAATGCAGATAATATTGCCCTGAGGTCTCATCATATTCCCAAGCAGAGCCACTAAAGATAGATACTAACTCATTAGGTTTGTCTCGCCAGATGTAGAAATCTCGTTCAAGACTTTCTGGATTTTCACGCGCTTCGATGAACCATGCATGCTCATCAGACGTATGGTTAACCACCAAGTCCATAACAATTTGAATATCACGCTTCTTGGCTTCCGCCAAAAGCTCATCCATGTCACTCATGTCTCCAAAAATATCTGCAATAGCCTCATAGTTAGCGATGTCATAGCCATTGTCATCCATTGGACTGTCATAGACAGGCGAAAGCCATAGGGCTGTTATTCCAAGTTTTTGCAAGTAGTCTAACTTACTGGTAATCCCCTTCAAATCACCAATGCCATCACCGTTTTTGTCCATAAAAGATTTAGGGTAAATTTGATAAATCGTAGCTTTATGCCACCAATGTTTTTGCATGATTCTACTCCTCGTTTTTATTATCATCGTGAGTCTGATAGTTCTATTTTACGTTTTTCTAGAAGTTATGCAAGCGTTTTCTTTTTTGTTTAAAACATTTCAATGACCTATACTCCAGACTCCTTAAAATTTTGGTAATATTGAAAAATAATAGAGTTGAAATGTAAGGTTAGCCTTTGCTTATTTTAACAATACAAAAAAAAAACGATGGTTAATACCTTAACCATCGCTTTTTACTTTTTGGGCAAGACCATAACAAAGCGCCTCCCCGTAGAACTTTCTTCAAATCTATAGCTAAGTTCCTCATGCTCTAAAAGGTATTTGACCACAAAAAGGCCTAATCCTCCTTCTTTCTTAGACTGAGCTTTAGTTGAAATATTTTCTTTAGATACACTCGTATTTTCAATGACAAAATCAGTTCCTTCATTTTCTAAACCTATTCGAATCACTCCACCCTTATCAGAATGCTTGACTGCATTACTGATAATATTTGAGAGAACCAATTTCAAAATAGGTAAATTCATGAAAATACTAGTTGCCGGAAGATAATTGTCAATTGATAGGGAGCGATTCTCAACCAACACTTGATTTTGAGTGAGTATGCGATTTACCACATCATCTAACTGAATCCACTCCTTATCACCACCTAATTCTTGAACAGAAGATAAAGACAGGATCTCTAGGACAATCTGGTTCATCTCATCGACGATGTCAAGAGAAACTAATAGGTAGCGGTCCCGATCCTTGTAGCGACCAATTTTATCTCGCATATTTTCTAGGATAATCTTCAAGCTGGCCAGAGGCGTCTTGAGCTCATGCGAGGCCCCCCGTAGGAATTCCACCTTCATCTGCTCCAACTTCAGATTTTCCTGTTTCTGCTGCTCTAGATTGTCGATCACCTCTAGGAGATGATGATAGAGGTCGTTGATCTGTTGCTTAAGGACACCGATCTCATCCTGCGAGTGAATAGGAAGACTGGCTGTCCGATCCAGCCGCTTCATCCGCTTGGTCATCTGCTTGATCTCAAGGATCGGAGCAGAAATCATGCGGGCATAGAGATAGGAGGCAATCAGCGATAGAACAAAGGAAGCAAGGAGACTATAGGGGAGAAAGCCCAGACTGATGTCCCGCGCTTCCTTTTGGGAATCGACGGTTGCTAAGAATTGCAAGGTCAAGTTCTTTCCCTCTTTTGTCTGGATCTTTCGCTCTTCAATGACCAGAGAATTATTCTGGCTGTCAGGGTTCACGAGCAGGTCATCCTTGACCTCTAGGGCATTCTGTTTTTCCTTGCCCTTGATCGAGACCTTGATATCATTGGTCTTGGAATAAAGGTCGATGACCGACTCAATGGTCCCTTCTTCCTGACCCTGGAAACTCTTGGCCAGTGCTTGCGATTTCTTCAAAATCGTCTGGCGGTGGGACTCGATATAGCTCGATGGAAAAATAAAGTAAACCGAAGCATGGAGAAGGATAACTAAGCTACTAAAAAGGGCAAAGGTGATCAGAAAGATTTTTGCAAAGATACTCCGTTTGGTCATGGTCTCTCCAATTTATAGCCGACATTGCGTACCGTAACGATACAGTCCAGCTCCAGTTTTTTTCGTAGTTCCTTGATATAGACATCGATCACCCGGTCGAAAGGAATCTCCTCCGTCTCCTTCCAGACGGCATCGAGGATCTGAGAGCGGGTCCGGGCCTTGCCCTCATGCTGGAGCAAGTATTCCAAGATTTCCAACTCCTTGGCATTCATGGAAATTGCTTGGCCTGCTATGCTGGCTGTGTAGCTCTCAAAATCTACCCGTGCCTCTCCATAGGTGAAGACCCGGGAAGGCTGGAGCTTTTTAAAAATAGCTTCGATACGGACCTTCAAGAGGGACAAGGAGAAGGGTTTTTCCAGGTAGCCATCTGCCAACTCTCCAAAGGCTGTCAACTTATAGTCCTCGTCATGGAAGGCCGTCAGCATGAGGACAGGGACTGAGCTAGTCTTGCGGATGGTCTTGAGTACTTCCAAGCCATTGAGGATAGGGAGCTGGATATCCAGCAAGACCAGATCTGGCGCCTCTCTGTGAAAGAGGTCCAGGGCCTCCTGTCCATCGCCTGCTTCAAAGACCTCATAGTCACATTCCATGAGATAGTCGCTCATCCCTTCTCGAATCAGGACTTCATCTTCTACGATTAGTATCTTCATACATTATCCTTTTCATCTATATATAGTCGCTTTCTTTCATTATACCGTTTTTTATAGGTGCAGCAAACTTATCATTCAACATCAACTAAGAGGTCTTTGGGTTTCTTGTGAAGAAGCCAGCGAGAAGAAATTAAGGATACCAAGCTTAAGATAAAGCCACCGACTAGAATAACTACTAAAAGTTGCTTAGGTTGGACTGTCATATGAATCTGAGTCAGAGTCTTACTGAAGCTCTCTGCCTCAGCCCCTCCACCGAGATTTGCAGCTAGAGATTCTTTTGTCATTTGCTTATTGATACCTTCCGTAACATTGGAAAGGACTGTTTTACCAACTTTTTCGGCAAAGAAACTCGCTAAACCATATGATAAAAGAAAGGCTGGTAAGGCAATCATCAGTAATTCCATTAAAAATTGACCCGCAACCTGTGTCTTTTTAAGTCCCAAGGCCAAAAAGATACCAACTTCTCTACGACGAGCATTTAACCATAAAATCAACAGAAGGGTTAACAATAAACTTGTAAAAATGAGACTTCCAATAAACATACGATTTGCCACACGATACATCCCAAGAATAGATTCCTGTAAAGCAGGGTAGTTTGATGAACTCTTAACAAGATCGTAGAGGGTCCAGTTAATGTCTAACTTTTGAATCTTTGCTATCAAGGAATCAAGATTTTGATCACCTTTAGCAAAGAAAGTGGCATCCTCATAAGTGGCAGTTTCTACGGTATTTCCATAGAGTTTTGCTGCTGTGTCTAGATCAGTGATGAGGGTGTTTTCATACAACTCCTGAGCATAGGTAACGGCTGCTTGATTTTGACCAGAAAATAAACCTTTGATAGTCACTTCCACTGTTTCATCAGCCCTTTTTTCGTTATCTGCATCATAAAGATTAGATTTAAGCTTTACTTTATCTCCTACATTAAGCCCATTCTTTTTAGCTAAACCTTCGTGCATCAAGATTTGATTATGGTCCTTATCGGTTAGATGTTCTCCTTTAACTAGTTTATAAGCACCTGAAACAAATTTATCTTCTTTTGATGAGTCATTGACTCCTGTCAACATCAAGGTAGACTTAAAATTTTTAGCACGTTCTGGTGACTGATTTTGCAGCGTTTGCTCTGTTTCGATAATCTCATAATCTAGTAAATCACCAATACCATTGATCCGTTTAATCGTCGAAACAATCCCTTTAGTCTCACTAATCTTTTTAATATCTTCTCCCTTAAGATTTCCAGCCCCTCGAGGAGTTCCAGGATTCGTGTTACGATTAATCTGCATTGAAAAACTATTGGTAATTGACCCTAGACTCTTGGATGCAGCTTCTTGGGTTGCACTTCGCATAGCAAGTCCTAACAAACTAAGAGTACTCATCAAAAGAATAATAGTTAACAGTAATAGTGACTTTGACCATTTTCGTGTAATATATGCAAAAGCGTTTCGAAACATAAGAGTCCTTTCTTTATTTTTTCTTTTCTATGAGTTGTTGCTTCTTCAACTCTAAAACAACATCAGATGCCTGAGCAACTTCCTTACTGTGTGTGACAACTATGACACATTTTTGGCGATCTAAAGCCATTCTTTTAAGGATAGTAATAATATCCTTGGCAGTTTCCTCGTCTAGATTTCCTGTCGGTTCATCTGCTAAGATAATTGGGGCCTCTGAAACCAAAGCCCGCGCAATAGCTACGCGTTGTTGTTGCCCACCTGAAAGTTGCAGGACATTTCGATTAATTTGTTTTTCATCTAATCCCAATTCAGAAAGTATCTTCTTATCAGCATTTTTATTAACAAGTCGTACATTTTCTAAAGGTGTAAGATAATCAATGAGATTGTAATTTTGAAAAACAAGCGAAACATGGTGTCTACGGTGATAACTGGAGCCTTTTTTCTTGATATTTTCTCCGTTAAACAAGACCTGCCCCTTCTTGGGATAATCAAGACCTGCCAAAAGGGAAAGTAAGGTCGATTTTCCCGCTCCAGATTGCCCAATAATACTATAAAACTTACCTTTCTCGAAACGATAATTCACCTTCGAGAGGATAGCTTCACTTTTATTTTGATAACTATACGCAACATCTTTGAGTTCTAACATAGTGTTCCTTTCTCCTTAACTCATATTAGATAAGATTTCTTTTGGTGTTTTGCGCCAAATGAGACCTGTTGTCACACCGAGCGATGATATTACCAAGACTAGAAGACAGAGATAAGATAGCCCTAAAGGTAGTCCCTGAGGAATTTGATCTAATAACTGAAGAGCCTGCTGCTGTCCTTGCTGTCCTATAAATTCTTGCAAAAACAGTCGACTTAGTAGTCGTCCAATAGCAAGGGCTGGTAGCAAAGACATAAGGGATACCAACAATATCTCCATAAGAAATTGAGCAAAAATGCGTCCCTTGCTCTTCCCAATTGCTAAAAGAATACCTATCTCATGATTTCTCTCACGTGTCCATAGTGCCATTAAAAACGAGAGGATACCTGCTCCTGTAACAATTAAACTAATCATCATCGTTCTGACGATTCCTTGTAGCGCTTGAGACGATTCCTTCAAGGAGTCAAAAGCTTTTCGGTCCTCGTCCAAACGTAGACGATACCAATCGATATCTAATTGTTTCACTTGTTTAATGACTTGGTCGATTCTATCTGGATTCTTAATACCAAAGGATAATTTTGTCACTAACTTATCAGTCAAATTAAGCAGTTGGCTAGCGTCCTCATAATGGAGGAAGACTTGATTTTCACTTAAATCTGAGGACATTCCAGTAAATGTCTCCTCCTTCTTGCCAGAAAAAATACCAACAATATCAAAGGTCATTTCCTTAGTTCCACCTTCAGTCATCTGAAAATTTGATAAGGTCAGCTTGTCTCCGACGCTTAGCTTATTTTTCCTAGCAAGCGATTCATGAATCATAATTTGCCCTTTAGCAGATAAATGCTTCCCCTTACGGACTTGAAAAGCACCACTCCGAAAATCAACACTTTGGCCTGTTTCCTTAGTGAAAGTCGCTCCCAAGGCTTGATTAGCCTCATTATCAAGGTCATCACGTTCCACCGTTTGTTTTCCTGTAACGACCTTCTTATCGATTAGTCGCACTGGACTTATATATTGAGGTATCGCTGAAGTCACATCAGATAGATGACTAATCTTTGCCCCCTCTTTCCAGGAAAATGCACTGCCTCTTTCTTTACTTACCAGAGCAAAACTTGCCCCACTTGACTTCCTGATTTGTGCCTCCATTCCTCCACCAACTTGCATAAGAGAGAAACAAAAATACAAGCAAGACAATATCAAAAATAAAATGAGAAAAAGGATAAAATTCCGCGTTTTTTTGCGGAAAATATAAGCAACTGCCTGTTGTAAGAGAACCATCTTCCACCTCCATTTAAGACATTAGCCCTCAGCCACACCAAAGATAGGTGAGGACGCTTTCATTTTCTTATCCTAATTATAGACGACAAATGTGAAACCTTTATGAAATTAAATATTCTAATCATGATTGACTTTAAACTCTTTTTCTCCAACAAATCGACTTTCACTGATAGCATTTACCTTCGGCATTTGATATAATTTTCCTCAGAGGTATTTTTATTTATGAAGAAACAAGCTTTTAGTTCTGAACAGTATTTGAATCTACAACGCGACCATATTTTGGAGCGTATTAACCAGTTTGACGGGAAACTCTACTTGGAGTTTGGTGGTAAGATGTTGGAAGATTTCCATGCTGCCCGTGTCCTCCCTGGTTATGAACCTGACAATAAAATCAAGCTCCTTCAAGAGCTTAAAGATCAGGTTGAAGTGGTTATCGCCATCAATGCTAGCAATATCGAGCACTCTAAGGCTCGTGGTGACCTTGGCATTTCCTACGACCAAGAGGTCCTTCGTCTGATTGATAAATTCAACGAGCTCAATATCTATGTGGGTTCTGTTGTTATTACGCAGTATTCAGGTCAACCTGCAGCCGATGCTTTCCGTAACCAATTGGAAAAAAATGGCATCACATCTTACATCCACTACCCAATCAAGGGCTATCCAACGGATATGAACCATATCATTTCTCCTGAAGGTATGGGAAAAAATGACTATATCAAGACTAGCCGTAACCTTATCGTTGTTACTGCTCCTGGTCCTGGTTCTGGTAAATTGGCAACATGTATGTCTAACATGTACCACGACCAAATCAATGGCATCAAATCAGGTTATGCAAAATTTGAAACTTTCCCAGTTTGGAATTTGCCACTTCATCACCCAGTCAACTTGGCCTATGAAGCTGCCACTGCCGACCTTGATGATGTCAATATGATTGACCCATTCCACTTGGAAACTTATGGCAAAACTACGGTAAACTACAACCGTGACATCGAGATTTTCCCAGTCCTTAAACGTATGCTTGAACGCATCCTTGGTGAGTCACCTTACGCTTCACCTACAGATATGGGTGTTAACATGGTTGGTTTTGCCATTACGGATGATGAGGCAGCCAAAGAAGCTTCCAAACAAGAGATCATCCGTCGCTACTATCAAACCGTTCTTGATTTTAAAAATGAACGTGTTCCTGAGACTGCTGTCAAGAAGATTGAGTTGCTCATGAATGATCTTGGTATTACTCCTGAAGATCGCCAAGTGGTTGTTGCAGCACGCGCTAAGGCTGAAGAAACAGGTGGTTCTGCTCTTGCCCTCGAATTGCCAAATGGTCAAATCGTAACTGGTAAGAATTCAGAACTCTTTGGTCCAACTGCAGCTGCTTTGATTAATGCTATCAAGACTTCTGCAGGTATTGATAAGGATACTAAACTTATCGAGCCTGAAGTGGTTAAACCTATCCAAGGTCTGAAAATTGACCATCTGGGTAGCCGTAATCCTCGTCTCCACTCCAACGAAATCCTTATCGCCTTGGCCATTACAGCTGCCAACAATGCGGATGCGGCGCGTGCCATGGAGGAACTTGGTAACCTCAAAGGTTCTGAAGCTCACTCAACAATCATTCTTACCGATGAAGACAAAAATGTTCTTCGTAAGCTCGGTATCAATGTGACCTTCGATCCTTACTATCAATACGACAAATTGTACCGTAAGTAATTCATGATTTAAAACAAGAAAGACCTCCGTTTTACTAACTGGGGTCTTTTCGAAATCACTTTAGCTGGAGAAAGAAAAAAGGGAAACTCTATCGAGTTCCCTTTTTGATAACCCACTCTTTCGTCTCGACCCGTTCCCAATGAAAAGGGAGTGGCCTAGCATTATTATGAAAAAGTGAGTTAAAGGTATCAAACAGAGGGCTAAGCCACTCCCGATTCTAATCAGCCTACGATTTCTATCTTGAGAAAAGGTAAGCTAAAAAGCAAAATTATAGTAGATAGGACAGCAACAAGTGGGAGATAACGACCTCCAACAAGATAAAGTAACAATGGCGCTATCGCTATAAAGCGATTTAGAAAATTGCTAGTAACACGGACAATTTGCCCATCCTCCACCGTAATAGTGTTAGACTTGTAACCCAATTTTCCGACACTCAAACGAGCTTTTGACGATGGTAGGGAAACGCTCACGTCTTCCACTCCAGAAACTGTCCCCACAAGACTACTGTCTACGCGAATAGGACTCTTTCTAGCTACCTTGCTCGCTTCTATTGTAATACTAGCCACTAGTCATCTCCTTTTCCTATCTTTTCATTTATAGTATACACCTTTTGAAACGCTTACACAAGGGAAATGACTGTTAAATCAAGATTTCTTGAAAATGTTTTATGTTTTCAAAAGTTCTTAGGTGCCTTGATTACTATAATAATCTTAGCTTTTTATTACTAAACAAAGTATAAATTTCTAATTATCTTTTTATATTTTCTTAAATGCTCGTAAAGCCTTATTCTATGTGCTTTCGAGTATTTTTACTGTAGGAAGATACTTCACGTTTCTTTGCATATTTCCTCATGTCTTAGCTGTCAGAAGTGGTAAATAAGTAGTAAATTCATTTGTACTACTAAGCAACAAGACGCTCCTGTTGCTTCTCTTTATTCAAGCGTTTCATTTCTGCCATTGCAGAATCGAATGTTGCATGTGCGTAATAGTTCAGCGTCATGGCTATATTAGCATGTCCCATAATGTACTGTAATGCCTTTGGATTCATTCCTGCATTTGCATAGTTGGTACAGAATGTATGTCGCAAACTATGTGGAGTGATGTGTGGCAATTTATCCTCGTTATACTTATTGTATTTCTTAACAAGACCTTTCATCATGCCGTTGTAATCACTTGCCACTTTTGGATAGTTCTTTCTATTAAGAAAGAGGAAATCACTATATCCATCAATCTCAACACGCTTATCATTCTTTCGATTCGCTAACACTCGCTTAAATGCTTGATAGGCTTCTTCAACCATAGGAACTTGACGTTCGCCACTTTTGGTCTTTGGTGTTTCAATGTAGTACCCAATTTCAGTATCTCTCAATAGCTGATGGTCTATATTGACAAGACGATTCTCAAAATCTAAATCTGGAAGTGTCAAACCACCAAACTCTGAAATACGAAGACCTGTTTTTAAGAGTATCAGAATTTCATCATAATTTTTGCTGTAGGTTTTATCAGCTTTTGCAAAGGCTAACAGTTTTTCTTCCTGTTCTTCTGTTAGTACGGTCTTAGGGACAGTATCATCATCAAGAACTGCTTTCAGTTGAAAGTCAAATGGATTCTTCCGAACACAATCATCTTGTATAGCAATATAGAATGAAGCCTTTAAAGAACGTTTGTAGTTATTGATGGTTTGATAAGCATAACCATTTTCACTCATTCTAATAGCCCATTCTTTAGCGTCTGATGGCTTAATACTGTCAATACTTCTTACACCTAACTTGTCTTTCTTCAAAATATCCATAAGATATTTGCGTCCAGTTTCAGTGTTTTTTCTAACCTTTGGTCTTTGAGCGTTCTGTTTTGCGTAAAGCTGGCAGAGTGTCATTTTCTTTCCTACAACATCAATACCATCATGAATGTCTTTCTGTAACTCTGCGATTTTCTCTCTAAGTGAGATACAATCACGCTTTCCTGCTGGTACTCGGTCTGTAGCCACAAGTTTCCACGAGTAAACAAATTGCGGTTCTCCAAATGAATCTATATATTTGTATAAGTATCTTCCGTCTTTTCGTTGGCTCTCTCCAGTCTTTAAGATTCGACCTTTATTGTCACGTCTTTTTTCTGACATGGCATTTGCTCCTTTCCTTTATGGAAAGAGCCTTGATACGACTTAATACTATTTTATCATATACAAGACCCTTTGGCGACGCTAGATTGCGTCCAATGTATCTATAATTTTTTCAAATTGTTTTCGTTTAATCTGAATACGATTGCCATTCATAATCAGCCAATTTGCATTTTTATTTTCCTCTGCCAAGCGTCGTAGCTTGTTTTCGCCAATACGAAAATATTTTGACGCTTCTTCAATGGTTAGGGTATAACGTTCCCAAATAGGAATGTCAGTCTGCTTCATAAAATCCTCCTTTCCAAATCACTTATTTGGATTTCATAAAAGTTGTTTTACCAGCAATCGAACAGCTTTAGCAAAGCTCACGGGAGTTCCACCCCTGCATGGTTCTCATGTAGCCATACTCATTGCCTGCGACGGTTTTATCACGCTCGGACTATTGACTGTATGGGAGTATCATTATCACGATAAGAATGTCGTTGCAGGCAATCCTGCTAAAGATTGCTTCTCGGATCACTAACATGAATCGCTCGCTATCTTTATAAGATAGGTCATGGCGGTTAGTTCCGTTGGCTCTTTTCTTATCGAAACGTATTCGATTACTTTTATTCAGTTTTCAAAGAACAATGGCTCGTTAGCCTATCAAAACACATTGAAAGCTCAATATGCTTTGGTGGAATAACAAACCTCCCTGTTCGGGAAGCGTGGAATGGTTTAGCACGCTTCCACGAAAGGAGAGAGGATATTACTTAATTTCAAATGACAAAATCTTTGTAATCAGTCTGGTTTCCATTCTTCCACGTAAGACTTCATCAACGACCATACTTTGATTGCCATATTCATCTTTCATAAGTCGTAGGGAACGCTTCGTTATGTACCCTCTGTAATGATGTAGAATCTGGTTAATCGCTTCGGTATCGCCATCTGTTGCCTTTACAATGAGAGGAAAGGGAATCATAGGATATTGTGTTTTCATTCTTCAAATTCCTCCATAAACTTTTTAATTAAGGCTAGTCCACTGGTTCTATGCCGATAGACAGTAGAACGGTTCAATTTCAACAGGTCTGCAATTTCTGAATCGCTCATGTCCATAAAGTAAAACAGCAGTAGAATTTCACGTTTCTTGTCTGGCAACTCACGTAATGCTTCACTCAACAAATCATTTTCAACGCCTACTGATAACCCATTGAGTGTAAAAATCTGAAAGTCAGTTGAATAGTTATCTGTTGTCGCAAACTGGCTAACAAGATAATCGCCAACATCCGAAAAGGACACCTCACGCTTTGCAATCCTTGAAAGATAAAGCATATAATTCTTTCGCTCGTCTTCCATAGCACGTTTACAGATATAGTCAAACTGATTTTCTATTGTGGTCTGAAAAGAAGATGGTTTCATGTTTCTCACCCCCTTTCTGTCTAGGAAAGGAAGTGAGCCTTGCTCGTTTATCTCCTTTCACTCTTAGTCCCAATGTGAAAGGGGGATTTGTTGCATTACTGATAAATAAACTTTGTAAAAAAGTTCTGAATAGCCAAAAAAGCATATAAACAGATTTATTTCTCTGTTTACATGCTTCTGTTATTCTATCTATATGATTTATAAAACCACATTGGTGGACGTACTTATCTATTGCAGATAGACGACTTTTTTTGACAAGAACCCAATGTAAGGAAATTTATTGTATATGATGTACTTCATGGCGACGTTGACCTCCAACAAACCGCCATTTGGAAGTAATATACAATATTTTAACAGCGTAAATAGCACTACCATATAACGGTTTTTTTTATTGGCGTTTAGTAGTGCTTTTTATTAAATATAAACCTATAAACCATATAACACGTTTTTCTATACCTGTTTTTAATTCAGTAGGAACAATAAAATGTATAGAGGTGGTCTACTATGCGTAAAAAAGAAGATAAATATGATTTTAGAGCCTTTGGTTTAGCCATTAAAGAAGCTCGATTGAAACGAGGTTTAACTCGTGAACAAGTGGGAGCATTGATTGAAATTGACCCACGGTACTTAACTAATATTGAAAATAAAGG
Source organism: Streptococcus sp. HMSC064H09 (assembly GCF_001812625.1). Lineage (NCBI taxonomy): Bacteria > Bacillati > Bacillota > Bacilli > Lactobacillales > Streptococcaceae > Streptococcus > Streptococcus sp. HMSC064H09. The sequence continues at coordinate 17,382 of NZ_KV809569.1, read as the reverse complement.
GCAACACCCCAGCATACAAGTTCTTTATGACCTTGTATCGTTACTTCATGTTTCCGTTGATGAATTTTTCTTACCTGGGGTCCCGAGCGCTTAGTGGGAATTTGTATCGATAAGGGGTACAAATTCCCACTAAACCAATGTTTCAAGGCCTATTTATTTTTTATATTCAATTCTCTTAAGTGTTTAGGAATAGATAACAAGTCAAATTTATACTCTCCAAGAAAAGTGATATGCTCCCAATTAATAGGAGATACATGCTTCATATACTTAGTTACTTCGGGATCTATTTTGACGAGATAATTATAAGCTGCTTGTAAGTAGACGGCGTTCCATATACTTATTGCATTTATTAACACATTAAGCGCACTAGCACTTTGAAGTTGTCGGCGAATATCGCGCTCCATAAATTTTCCGCGTCGCCCAAAAAATAGTTCTCTAGCTAAAGCATTAATCGCTTCTGTCTTATTTAGTCCATGAGTGATCCTTCGCCGTAGCTCACTATCTGTAATATAATCTATCATAAAAATGCTCTTTTCAATGCGACCTAGTTCTCTCAGTGCAAGAGCTACTCTATTCTTACGTGCGTATGAGCCTAGCTTTCCTAATAGTAAAGAACTAGATACTTTTCCTGTTTGAATCGAATAGGCGATTCGTTTAATTTCATCATAGTTTTCTTCAATAATTTTTACATTGATTTTTCCGCTTATATCTTCTGATAAGTTAGGGTAGTAGGAAGGTGATTTGATAGAAAATAATTGTGATTTTTTTATATTTCTGATGCGAGGTTCAAAATCAAAGCCTAGTAATGCGGTCATTCCAAACACCTGATCAGAATACCCATTTGTATCAGTAAAATGTTCCTCAATATCTAGATCTGTTTCATGATAAAGTAGGCCATCAAGGGTATGAGTAGCTTCCCTTGTATTAGTTGAAGCAACCTCGATATGATGAGTCGTATGCCTATCATTTATTGATCGAATCATTGTAGCTCCTTTTTCCATACTTTTGTAATGTGGATTAACATCGGATTTTAGAGCTGAGACGCCCACTGGGACGCGCATTCCGTCTGAAGCAGTGGTTTTTCCTTCACCCCAAAAGTCTGCAACAGGAAGCTTTAACTGATAATTAACCAAAACAGATTGAGCACGAGTCAGAGCTTCTTTATAAAAGCGCCATTGTTTGGCATTGGCTAACTGAGAATAAGAAATTCCAGGAGTTGATTGGGCCATTTTTTCAAGACCAATATTCATCCCTAAACCCAGCAAAGCAGCAAAAATAATTTTTCTTTCTTGTTCACTCGGCGGTTTCCCTGTAGAATCATGACTAAATTCTTGTGAAAAGTTGGTCCAACTGTCCACCTCAATTAAAAGATCACTAAGCCTTATCTTAGGAATTATTGAATAAAGTTTTTTTCTATATATTTCTGCTTCGCTAGGTGTAACTTTTTCCAACTTTTTAAGGTTTGCTCTTGAAATTCTCTTATCAACTGTCGAATAAAATTGAAGCTGTAAATCTAAAATTATTTCCCGATCCTTTAAATAGTCCTCAAACGTGTCTGGAATAGTTTCTGAATCAATACAAGCAGATAAATCAACTAAGTAATCATCAATATTTCGATGGATCATACTTCCTTCAACTGAAATATCTCCTGATCGAATATTGTTCTTTAGCTCGGTGAAAGCTACTAACTCATAGTAAGACCGATCTATTTTCCCCTCTTCTGGCCGAACAAGGCTTTTCCATTTTTTACTCACAAAATCAGTAGAAGTATCTGCCGGTATTTTTCTTTTACCACTATTGTGTAAATCAGTTAGTTGAGTTAGGGCCATGAGGACTGGATTTGCTGCCGGAGTTGCTTTGAACGAAAGGGTCCTCAATAACATTGGCGTGTATCTTCGGAGGTAATTAGCTTTATTTCGAACCATTTCTAAATAGCCATGATTTTTATTACCTGTAATTTTTTTAGCTTCTTCTCCATCTTGTACTAAATCTTCCCAAGGCATGATTCGTTCAATTTCGTCAAAAGGATTACTATCATTATCTTTTGCAAAGTGAAGAGCATCAATTAAAGAAGCATAATGTTCCAATTTTTTAGTAGCCAATTTTCCTTTTTCTTTTAACTGTTCTTGTGAATCACGTGTCCCTTTGCGTTTAATACTTGCTAAAATGCGGTCATTAATCTCAATCAGTTGATCGATCAGATATTGATGATGATTGACTAAAAAAGCAATAAGTAAAGAGTATCTTTTTTCAAGCTCAAAACGGGAGAAGTCATATGCATCATAATTTTCCCCTAGTCTAGCTAGCTGAAGAAACCTGTTCCGATTAATATGGGAGACATTAATTGTCCCGAGTCCCATGGAAGCAATCACTTCCACTTTTTTACAAATACTCATAAAGCTTTCTGGATTTGCCTTACCTGGAATGTCTTTTAGCCAAGCGAGTTTAGTTATTTTCGTCTCTTCATAAATTTGAAACAAACTCTCTAGTTTTTCAATTTGTATATCTGTTAATGAACAGAGTAATATTGAAAATAAGTTGTTTTCTGCTTTATCTCGACAGCGGCTTATAATGTCTTCAAGTGTAGCTATAGATGGAAAAATAATTCTTTTTCGAGTTAAGAAATCAATTGTTTTTTTCATTAGATAGATAGAGTCATCATTTTCTAAAGCTAGTTCAATTAAATATTCTATTAACTGTTTTTGTGTATTAGCACTACCGAATCGATGATAGTTGAATACTTCTAAGATCTCGTTGAAGTGATTTGCACGTGTATTTCTATGATCATATGAATTTAAATCAATTGCATCAAGATGGAGCTGTCGACTCACATAAGAAGTTAGTCTGGTTGATTTAATCGGCCAATTACTTAAAGAACACCCAGGATACCGGGCCAAACAAAGTTGTATCGCAAATCCTAGTTTATTGACCTTTCCACGGTGTTGATTAATAACCTCCAGATCATAATCAGAAAAACTAAAATACGCTTTAAAATCCTCTTCTGATAAGTGGTCTACAGAAAGAAGTTGTTCACGCTGTGAAGTAGTTAAAATTCTTTTCATAGCCATATCTTAAGCATTCCTTTTATTGAGGTAACGGTAAAAGGTTGTTTTGCTTAATTTAGAGGCATCAAGAATTTGACGAATAGAATACTCTTTGCTGTCATACATTTTTAAAGCTAAATCAATTGATAGCTTACCTTTACTTGGACGGCCCCCTTTTTTTCCTCGGACTCTGGCTGCCTTAAGACCAGAGTTAGTTCGTTCAATAATAATATCCCGTTCCAGTTCTGCTAAACTAGCCATAACTCGGAAAAAGAATCTTCCCATAGACGTTGAAGTATCTACGTTATCTTGAATAGATATAAAATTGACACTAAGTTCTTCAAATAATTCAGAAAGTTCAATCAAATGTTTAGTTGATCGTGAAATTCGATCTAACTTGTAAATGACAACAGAATCTCCTTCACGTAGTAGGTTGATCATTTCTTCTAATTGCGGTCGGTCTTTTTTCGCACCAGTTACTTTTTCTTGAAATAATTTATCAATTCCATAATGAGTAAGTGCATCAATTTGTAAACTAAGATTTTGATCATCCGTACTCACTCGAGCATAGCCAAAAATCATAAAAAAACCTCCTTAATTTTATAATTTAAATGTACCATAACTCATTAAGTATAACTATATAGGAACTATGAAAAAGGAACGGATTTTGGTACTTGATTTACTTAAAAAACATTTAGAAAAAGCAGGAAAATGAAAAGGTACCATAAACGGTCGTTTATGGTACCATTCAAATTTATCCTTATTGTACAAAATAACAGCGAAATTTTTAAATCTATTCCTTATCGATACAAATTCCCCGTAGGCGCTAGGGACCTCTTTAGCTCCTTGGAAGCTGTCAGTAGTATACCTAATAATTTATCTACATTCCCTTTAGTAACGTGTAACTTTCCAAATTTACAAAAGCGACTCATAGAATTATTTCCTCCCGTTAAATAATAGATAACTATTAAAAATAGACAATACTTGCTCATAAGTAACGGTACTTAAATTGTTTACTTTGGCGTGTTTCATTGCTTGATGAAACTGATTTTTAGTAAACAGTTGACGATATTCTCGATTGACCCATTTTGAAACAAAGTACGTATATAGCTTCCAATATTTATCTGGAACATCTGTGGTATGGCGGGTAAGTTTTATTAAGACACTGTTTACTTTTGGTTTAGGATGAAAGCATTCCGCTGGCAGCTTAAGCAATTGCTGAATCGAGACTTGAGTGTGCAAGAGCAACCCTAGTGTTCGGTGAATATCCAAGGTACGCTTGTAGAATCCTTCTTCAACAATCAGATAGATGTCAGACGCACGGCTTTCAAAAACCACTTTTTTAATAATTTGTGTGCTTAAATGGTAAGGAATATTCCCAACAATTTTATACCTCTGTTTGTTAGGGAATTGAAACTGTAGAATATCTTGGTGAATTAAAGTGACACGAGTATTCAGTTTTAATTTTTCTGACGATAAGTTGAATAGATGACTGTCTAATTCAATAGACGTTACCTGTTTACTTATTTTAGCCAGTTTCGTCGTTAAATGCCCTTTACCTGTTCCAATTTCGTAAACGGTATCGGTTTCTTTTAAATTCAATTGTTTTATTATTTGGTTGAGTACTTTTTCACTCGTTAAAAAGTTTTGAGAATATTTTATATTTTTGTTCATGTAATCTCTCCTGAAGTGATTACATCTATAAACAAATACAGAAGTTAAACGATTTGTTTGTAATTTTAGTTATCTGTTTAAAAAGTCATAAGATTAGTCACTGGTAGGAATTAATCTAACGTATTTATTTATCTGCGTAATCACTGTTTTTAGTCTGTTTCAAAACAGTAGATGTTTTATCTACATTACGCATTTGGAATACCAACATGACGAATCCCTCCTTCTTAATTACAAATTTTTAGCATCTAATTTAACTTCAATTCCTATTATACAAAATTTTAAGATAATGCACTATCAACACACTCTTAAGTTTGCTTCTAAGTCTTATTTCCATAACTTTAGGGTTAACCATACGCAAGACCAATCACTCTCGGACAATACTCATGATTTTAATGATAAAATCCATGTTAAACCCATAGATAAGAAATACACCTGCAATAACCGTTACCTGTTTGTGCCAATTTAAAAATGCACCACTTTTTTATAATTAAAACGGTTGAAAACTGTACCACTAATAACTCACAATAGAGAGATGTCACCGTCAAGTTAAATGTACAAAATAACAGCGAAATTTTTAAATCTATTTCTTATCGATACAAATTCCTCGTAGGCGCTCGGGACCCCTACCTGCTAATAACTTGGTAAAAAGCACCCGACGATTACAGATAGAGAAATACATGGATAGCTTTACAGACAAAGAACTATCCTTAATGGAATCTTTAGCCAGCGGTATCAACGAAGCAAGAAACATCGAAGACTAATTAAAAGAATCCATACATAACGGAAAGAGCCGATAAAATGAGATTGTATTAATCTCATTTTATCGGCTCTGCGTCTTTGCGTCTGGCTCTGTAATCACAGTTACTTTGAACTGCTTTATTTCAATTAAATTTTCTTGTCTGCATTTCGGACAATAGAGGGGGAATTTTTTTAATTCAGTATCTTCCCTTATCTTTAATCGTGTTTTATTTCCACATACAGGACACAATATCCACTTGTAGTTTATAATAACTATCTCCTCCTTTACACTTTAATTCAAATCTTTATTAAAAAATATTTCATCTTATTTAACAAGAAACCATATTTATATAACAACATAAAATACACTAAGTTATTTTATTGAACATATATCGTACTTTATCTATCCGACTATTTGGACGACGGGGCTGGCAAACAGGTTCACCGGTAGTAACATGGTACCCTTTTAACTCTGTTAAACAAACACTACGTCCATTTGTAAAGAAAGTTAAATCACTACGATATTCTTGAATACACCGAGCAGGGATTTCTCCACTAAGAATGACCTCATTATTTTTCAATTGAGTGTCTACGATGTTCGCACAATATTTAGGAGCATCGTTGTATGCTCGTGAAAGATATTCCTGTGGCGCATAAATTTTAAAACTAAGATATGGCTCTAACAATTCTGTTCCAGCTTTTTTTAAGACTTGTTCCAATACAATAGGAGCAAGCATCCGAAAATCTGCTGGAGTACTAACAGGGCTATAGTATAAACCGTACTTAAAACAGATTTTACAATCCGTCACATTCCAACCATATAATCCTTGTTCGCAACCATAGCGTATCCCTTCCATAACTGCATTTTGAAATGATTGATTTAAGTATCCAAGAGAAACCGAGCTCTCATACTGCATTCCACTTCCCAACGGAAGCGGTGATACAGATAAACCAATGGAAGCCCAGAAAGGATTTGGCGGCACTTCGATGTGAATGGTATATTCTGCATTTTTTAACGGTCTCTCCATATAAATGACTGTAGGCTCTTTTAGTTCTATCTCCACATGATACTTTTCTTGCAACAGTGCACTAATCACTTCCATTTGTACTTTCCCTAAGAAAGAAAGTATAATTTCATGTGTCGTAGAATCCACGTAATATCGTAGAAGCGGATCACTATCTGAGATTTCCAAAAGGGCATCAAGCAACATTTCTCTCTGTTCAGGTTTACTCGGTTCAACAGTTGTTTGTAGTAGAGGGTGCGGATTTTCAATCTTTTTTCTCTGTGGCAATAGTTTTGTATCTCCAAGAACACTATTTAACTTCAAAAACTCATTTTGCAAAATAACAATTTCTCCAGAATAAGCTCTATCAATCTTACATAATTCACCATTTATTGAAGTATACATTTCTGTAACTTTTATTTTTTCTTTTTCTGATACTCTAACCGAATCTCGTAAATGTAGTACTCCACTATAAAGGCGTATATATGCAAGACGTTGTCTTTTTTTTGTATATTCAATTTTGAAAACATTTCCGCAAAGTTCAGACGGACCTCGATGTGTTGATGAATAAAATTTATTAGTAATAACTTCTATAAGGTTATCAATCCCTATATTACTTTTTGCACTTCCATGATAAAGAGGGAACAGAGAACAATTCTGAAATCTTATGCTTTCCTCTTGTTCGAGTTCCAATGCTTCTAATGATTTACCGGACATATATTTCTCTAAAAGGTCATCGTTTCCCTCTATTACCGTATCCCATTGTTCAGATTCGGTAAAGTTCGTCACACACATATTAGGATACAGTTCTACCTTCTGTTTGATTACAATTTCGGCAGAAAGTTTCTCTTTAATATCCTGATAAACCGTTGATAAATCAATTCCATTTTGGTCAATCTTATTGATAAAAAAGATTGTGGGAATCCCCATTTTCCTAAGTGCATGAAATAATATACGAGTTTGTGCTTGTACGCCATCTTTTGCAGAAATCAGTAGAATTGCCCCATCTAAAACTGATAATGAACGATATACTTCTGCTAAGAAATCCATATGTCCTGGCGTGTCTATGATGTTCACCTTCGTATTTTCCCACTGAAAAGAGGTTATTCCTGTCTGAATTGTAATTCCTCTCTGACGTTCTAAAAGCGTATTATCCGTCCTCGTTGTACCTTTGTCCACGCTTCCTAATTCTGTAATCGCTCCACTGTTATATAATAAGCTTTCTGTTAAGGTAGTTTTTCCTGCATCAACATGAGCTAAAACTCCAATATTAATAATTTTCATGTGATTTTCCTCCATTCAAAAACCCAAAAGGGCATAAAAATCCCAGTGATAAATACTTTTATCACTGGGATTTTTATGCATAACCATAGGTATACAAAGCATACAGATATTCTCTGGATACTTTAGAATCACATGATAAAGGTATTCTTAAACTGGGTACAAAAAACTAAGCCCTCCTAAAAAAGGACATCTAATTATTTGTTCCCGCTATCAAATTGACAGTTTATTTAAGAATACCTTGCCGCATATTTATTAACTCCTTTTAAATAGTCACTTAAATAATAGCACGTAAGAGCATATTTGTAAAGGAATCTCCAATTTTTTATCAAAAAGAGTACATGATTACAAAGTATCTGTAATCATGTACCAATATTTGTTATTTTACAATCTTCCAATTACTCCCGTTCTTTTCAAGTACCAAATCAAATTGAGATACCTGCGTTGCTTTGGTCTGCTGGTCGATATACTCCACTGTCAGCGATACCGTGACTTGATTATCCTTACGATTGTGAATAGGATTTACCAGTTCTTGAAAGATGTACTCTTTTCCGATTGGTTTTAATATCCCGTCATTCACATAGTAGGAAAGTTCACTGGCTGTCGCTGTAGGATAGAGCTTGAAGAACGTCGTTAAAAACTCATTGATTTCATTGGTTGTAATGGAATCAACCGTCCCCTCACTTTCAATGGCTTTTGGTTTATAACTTGATTTCTTAGGTATGTTGGTAATGGTCGGATTCTTAACCAGTACCATATTTCCAGAACCATCTACATAGACACTCACTATATAAGCAGAGTGGACGGTCTTTGTATTTTCTCCCTCTGTAATGAGCTGGTCTACACTGTAGGTTACATTAAACTCATTGTCGCCAGTTGGCTCTACCGTCCATATCTGAAATCCTCTTACAGAAGACGATACAGGAATATCTTTGCGTACTGTATCAACATTGAGAGCTTGAAGTTCATCTGTCAGATAGCCTTTTAGACTTTCCATTCGATTATCAATGGACTTATCGGATTGCTCCCATGAATAGTAGACTTTCGCAAAGTTCTCTACAAAATTTTCTACATGATGAGTATCAACGTATTCCTTTTCTATGATAGTTGTTTCGTGAATAGTATGAGTATCTATAGCTGTAAAGTGCTTGAATATCGCAAAGCTGAAACTAAGCCCTAAAAGTACCCACAAGGCAATCACAACCTTTTTATGAGGATTGACCTTATAGACACGAGGTTTCTTTTCCTTTGGTATCTGTTTTTCTTTATTCTGATTTTTTCTAAATTTCATCATTAAATCTTCCTTTCTCATTGTTTGATTCGTCCTGCTCCCACTAAATGCTGTTGCCAGTAGGGGCTTGTTAAGTCGGCATAACCGATTGGGTCGCCTGCATGAAACATACGGTTATTGCCAAGGTATATCCCAACATGAGTAATATAAGAGCCAGCGTTATAGGTAGAATGAAAGAAAACCAAATCGCCAGCTTGTGCTTCCGATAGTGGGATATGCTGGGTCACATCATATTGCTGTTGTGCGGTTCGTGGTAAGTTAATTCCAGCTTTTCCATACGTCCATTGTGTCAGTCCGCTACAATCAAAAGAAGTAGTCGGGGAAGCTCCACCGTAAACGTATCGCCAGCCCTCATATTTCAGTGCTTCGTCCATGATGGCTTGTACCGTATCATCATCAAACTCTGTTGTGACAAGATACTGCGTTACCAGTTGCACATAAAACATATTGCCATAGTTGTATCGCCAGCCCCCATTGATAGGTATGGCTATGGGATTGGGGTAAGACACTTTTTCGCCACCTGAATACTCTTTTGAGAAACTTTGAGCCAGTTCAAAGGTATATTTATTTCCACGATTAGCCACATACCCTAAGAAACCACCACCATAATTGTAGGACTGGATAACCGATTCTAAATCTACACTGAGCCTTTCGCTACTGGCTAATAATTCACTGAAATACTTCACACCTTGCTTAATGGATTCTTCTGTACTCAATGAATTAGGTGGAAGACCGAGGGATTCCGAGGACTGCATAACATCTTCCGCAGTACCGCCCGATTCCACCTGTATAATCGCAAGAAGTATGTTGACATATTCTTCAACGCCATATTCTTTGGCATATTTTTCTACCATAGGCTTATGAGCCAGCACTTCTGCGGAAACATTCACACCTCCATAATGAATATTGGAAATTCCGCTGTCCTGTTCATCTGAAAATAAAATGGCAACAAACAGAAGCAGTGAGAAGACCATCAAGAATAATCCAGAACCACCAATCACTAAAGTTTTCAACTTCATGGTTTCTTACCGACTTTCTTAATGGTGGCGGTTTTGATTGGTGGTCTACTTCTTGTATTTTGTAGTGGTACTCTTTGAACAGTAGACGGACGTTCTTTTGTGATTGGACGTTGTGAAGTTCTATCTGCTGTAGTGGTTGAAGTTGCTGGCTTTTGAACGGTTTTTTCTTGAACGGTATTGCCTTGGCGTTCCACTTTTGGACTTGAAAAATCGGACTTAACTGCTGGACGCTCTTGTTTGGCTTGTTGAGATTCCTTATATGAAGTCTGAATATTAGACTGTTTTGAGGTCTGTTCATCATGATATTGTTCTTGTCTTGTAGTCGGTCTTTCATGAACAGAAGAAGCAGGCTGTTTTTTCTGTTTGACCTGTTCCATTTCAGAGCGACGCTTCGCAATGGTTTTTCGCCTTTGTTCCTGCTGTTCCTTGCGTCCACTGGCTCTGTCCGCTTTGGTTTGAGAAATACTACTGGTTAAATCACGGACATTCTCTTTTACTTTGGATTTTCCTTGATATACTGCATATCTTGCATTGGTCGGCAAATCTTTAACCTGTTCTTTCAAACCACTAGCAGTGTCTACCATTCTGTCTTTGGTATCAGCTACTGTACCGATGGTTTGACCGATACGTTTTCCAAGTGTTGATTTTTCCTTTCCGTCTGGTCGGGAGTGATCTGCTTGTGTCCTTGCAGAACTCCCCGAACCCGACTGTCCTTTTTTACCTGTAACAATGGCAGACCCAGCCCCTAGAGTAGTCATGGAACGTCCAAGTTTCCGCTGTAGACGGTGCATGTGAGCGTGCATAAGCATACGAGGTTTTCTCATCACACGACTTCCCACACTTTGAGAATCGTTACTCTGTAGAGAAAACATACTCATTAAATCGCCCAGCTTGAAGTAGATTCCTGCAAAGGTCACAATCTGTAGAAAAGCAATCAAAAAGAACGGATAACCAGCCGATAAGGTATAGAGCATGGTTGAAATACTAAATGCTGTCGTAATAATCAATGTGATTCCAGCTCGTGTCAAAATGGTATTAAAGAGCTTTGTTATGGCTCGTTTTGACATACCATCAAATGATGGAATCATGCTTAAAATAAAGCTCACAGGCAGAAACATAGCATAGATGATAAAAAGTACCTGCGAGAAAATCATGATTCCTGTTAATAGGAATACAAATATGGAAATCCCAATATTGAAGACAAATAGGAAGAAGACTGTACCTAAACGGTTAATGGTCTTTGTAATGGTTAGATTGGTATTGCTTCTGTCTTCAATTTCTTCCGCAACAATTTTTTCTCTGTCTTCGCCATTGTTGGAATCTGGGCTGGTGGAGAGCAGGCTTTCCACACGGTCAATACCGATACTTTCAATGTCTGAACTGTTGTATTGAAGCAGTAGCCACGGTTGCTGAACCTGTATGGAAAACAGGCTATCTCTGATTAAGTCCACGCTGTCCTTGCCTTGACTATCGGAATGGGGCATGACAATCTTCGTGCCAAGTGATAAACTGGCATTACTGATGTCTGATGAAAAGTCATTGATTTTTTTAATGTAGTCGGGAGCGTAGGCAATAAAGGAAGCCGATAGGATAAACACCAGCACAAAATTCATAATGGCATGAATTGCCTTTGTGGTTTCTCTCTTTATCAGTCCCGTATAGGCAACATAAACCCCAAGAACCAAAATCAAGAGTAAGAGGAATCCAACATAGAAACCCTCTGTTGAAAATCCGTTTGCACTCACACCAGCTAAGGTCTGCATATTCTTACCAATGGAATCTGCTGTAGTGGAAATGAAGTCTAAGGAATAGGCTTCCTGTACTAAGTAACCTGTCGCATTGGAAACATACAAACTGATTGTCCAAATAAAATTGGTAATGGCATATAGTCCATACATGACCTGTTTTCCAATCCCGTCCGACCAGTTCCACGGAAGCCAGCCCCAGCTATTATCCACATAAAAATCCAGTTGATAGTTTTCAAGTGGGTATCGGCTGTATTCATTTGCCACATTGACCGTATCATCTACCAAGCCCGCAGCTTGAACCACCGTTCCCAGCATGGCTAAAAGAAAAATGGCAATCACAAGTGTGAAAGCCACTGTCATTGCCACTTTACCTAGACGTTTCAGCGTCCAGTTTGATTTTATTCTGTTTACTATTGATGGTTTCACATTTACACCTCTTTTCGCACAGGTGGTCTGGTATCAAAGGCATGGAGCAGTTCTTCAAATACAGGGTGGAACTGTATCACACCGACACGACCATATAAATCACTGATAAGGCATTGCCCGTTTTCCAAATCACGCAATCGCTTCTGATTGTTTTCGTCCTCTGGGTCTACACCAAAAAAGGCTAAGGTCTTTTTAATCTCGTTAAGGTCAGTGGAACGAAATGCAAATTTTAAGCCGAGGTTATTTTTCAGTTTTTCATCTAAGAGGTCGTCTGTATTTTGGGTCACGAAATATACCCCAGCGTTCATAGCACGACCAGCCCGAACCAGCTTCATAGATAGTGTTTTTCCTTGTGCTACCTGTAAAAAGCTCCATGCTTCGTCTAAATCTACAATCTTGAAAATGCTTCGGTCTGTATGGATAAAGTCTAAAGCAAAGGTACTAATGACAATCAGCATAGCAACGGATAAAAGCTCCATAGTGGTATATTCCTCAAAGGAAGTTTCCTTGTCGGGAAGTACCAAGTCCGCAACCTGTATAATGTTCAGTTGTTTTTCTAAGCTGATAGACTGCTCCACATAACCATTACTGAATAATAAATGTGCAAAGTCATAGTCTGTAAAACTTTCGATATGGTCGGCTATACTGGTACTTAGTGGCGTATTCTCAACCCGTAATTCCTCAATCACTTTCATCAACCCTCGTACTTCACTATTGGTTACTGCACGAATGGCTTTTCTAAGGATTGGGAAGCGTTCCCCATCACGAGAGGAAATCCCCGTAAGGAATGTCAGAATATCAATAGCCAGTGATTCAGAATCTTTGGGATTTTTCATAATCACATAAGGGTCAAGTAAGCCTTTGTTTTTCTCATCAGAAGTCAGAGTGACGATATTGATTTCATGGGAAATCTCTGGCAAGGTTTCTTTCCATCTGCCACGTTCTGCTTTTGGGTCTACAATCACTGCTTGTGCCCCATAAAGCACCGCATAATAGACGATAAGGTTATTCGCAAAGGATTTACCACCACCCAGCGAACCAACAAAAGCCGACGCTAACGCATTGGTTACTGAACCCTTAACCCCTTGACTGGCAAGAGCAGGTTTCAGATAGACATTGCGTCCAGTATCTAAGCTGTAGCCAACATAAATCCCCTCATTTTCCCCCAGCATTTGAGTAGCACCAAAACCTAAACCAGCGAGGAAATCAGAGGTCACGTATTGAATATAATCATTCATATAACGCTTGCTGGCAGGTAAAAATTCTTCATGTAAGCCGAGCATATCCCCAAATGGTCGTACCAGTTTTACGCTTAAATCGTCATAAAAATCTTTCACTTCATTACAACGACGTTTGAGTTCGTCAAGATCATTTGCTGATACCCTTACCACATAAGACAGCTTGTACATAGATTCCTTGCTTTGGTCTAAATTGGTTTCCAGCTCATTCACACTTTCCAGAGCTTCCGCCACATTGGAGCTGGTTTCATTATCACTTTGCCAAGCGTGGTTATCCAAGTCTTTCAGTTCTTTCTTTTTATTGCGGACAGTAGATAGGGCTTTACGATTCGCTACAATTTCCACATTCATTGACGTATCAATCGGGAATGTAAATTGCTGTTGCTGGTAGTAGAAGATTTCAGAGGACGGGAAGTCCAGTTCTCCGACAATGCTGTTAATGGTAAAGTAAGCTACATAGACGGTTTCATCTTCCTGCTGGATTTTCAAATATCGCTGTTTTTCTTCCACCAAACAGCGAGTAGGCTTAATCAAGTCATAGTATTTAATCAGCGTTTCATTATCCAGCTTTTTCTTTGATAGATGGTACTCATACTCTTCATAGGCAGTGCCTGTCTGTCCGTAAAGGTGTTCAATCAGATAGCCGAAGTCGTCCTTATCTAACCTGCGGATTTTGAAACGACGAGAGATTTTATTTTCTAAGAGCTTTTCCATCTTCTGAAAACGCAGGATTTCATCATTACTCATACTAACAAAATCGCCCATCAGCTTATGGTTCACATCATAGACAAAATCAGACAAAGCATTTTTTGCTTCAACGGTAAGACTTTTCATAGAAAACTCCTGATCGTTGAGAAGCAACTTAAAGCCGATAAAGAAACGGTAGTTCACTTGATTTTCGCCAATCATGGATATTAAAGCGTCTGTCTGTTGGTCGATTTTGTCATAGGCAACCGCTTTGAGCTTGCCAGTGACTTCATTTTTGGAACGCTCTTGTGCAGAACGTATGCTGGATTCTGTACTGATTTGTAAAGCATGAATTTTGCCATCACGATTTTGTGCGATAAGCTGTCTGAAAGAATCATGCACTTGTATTTTCTGTTCTGGACTTAGAAATGAGTAATTGTAAGGAACAAGCTCATAGTAAGCATAACATTCCCCGTCTTTATTCCAGACGAGATTGTTTTCAATGTATTTAATTGGATATGCCATAAAATTCACTCCTAACTGCTGTAATGGCTTCTTGTGGCTGGTTTCTGCCAAGCGTTACTTTTTTTCCTGCATAGGTCAGCTTTGGTCGCAGTGCATAAGCAATGACAGACTTCAAAAATCCATAAGGCTTTTTACCATCAAAAGTTTTTGTAGACATAAACCATGTGAAAGCCACAGGAATCCCAAAGTATTTGAGAAATGCTCCCTCTATCATGGAAAGAGGGGGCAAGTTGCCAAGTATCATCACTGCAAAGAGTGACACGACAAACCATGTCATTTGCGTAAAGGTTATGGGAAACGGAAGTCTAAAATCATTGATAGAATACAGTACCTTTTCCACAGACCAGATACTGGTATAGCTTCGTATTTTCTTCATGTAATCAATCCTTTCATAAAAAATAGGGGTAGCTGATTGAGCCACCCCGTAAAATAGAAAATCTGCCAGTAGTAATGTACCGACAGATTTAATAGACGATTTCAAAAATCCCATGATTGGTTGAGATAAACGTTCCTGAAAGGTCTAAATCCCGACCATAGGCTTGATAATCAATATAGTTTTGAAGACTAGCTGGTACTTCGCCTAAAGCACCCGTTTCTTCAATGTAGTAGCGTGCCACGTCATACATATCATCACAATCGGAATGAATGATAATATCCTCTTGATGTTCGCTTAGTTCTTCAATGCTTGAAAAATGAGTGAGCAGAGCAGATAGCTCCGATTGTAATTCTTCGGGTAATTCCGATACCATTTCCCATAGTCGATTGAGTTCGCCAATGGAAGTGTATTCGTCAACCGTAAAGGGTAACTCGTAGTCATGAATGGCGTATTCCTCATATTCATCATTCAAGCCGATTTTCTCTTTGACTTCCTCAAAGTCA
The DNA here is from genome assembly GCF_001812625.1 of Streptococcus sp. HMSC064H09. Classification (NCBI taxonomy): domain Bacteria; kingdom Bacillati; phylum Bacillota; class Bacilli; order Lactobacillales; family Streptococcaceae; genus Streptococcus; species Streptococcus sp. HMSC064H09. The sequence continues at coordinate 1,828 of NZ_KV809569.1, read as the reverse complement.
ATGGGAAAGGTAAACCACGCACCGACCAATTCGCCCTCATTGTATTTGCCTAAATTCGCAATATAGACTTGCATATCGTCCATATATTCACGTCCTTTCTTTGTAGAGATTCAAAAATCCCTACCGCACTTCGTTTGGTGTACCATTCCTTTGCGGAACATAAGAAAACCACTTATATTCCACAAAAGAACGGTTTTATTTAAGCACCAATAATGCGATTGAATAGCTCTAGTAAAATGTCTTTTACTCCAGCAGCGTTGAAGACTAAGCCAACCGCAATAATCGCAATAATTAAAAAGCCAATCAGTTTGCTAAACTCACGCTTGAAGCCAAGATACAAGCCAATCACAACGATTGCTAAAAGCACCAGTGATTGAGCGTTTGATAGAAACCAGTTATAAAGGTTTTGTCCAAAATTCATAAAAATGTTCTCCTCTCTATATTCAATGAATTTGTATTTGAGTTATTTTTTTGTTGTTATCACGTCCTGTTCTTTTACTGACTGTTGCTTCAAAATCTGCTTGTGTCGGTCTGTCAGTTTCGCATGGTCGAGAATGTCTTTTACAACCTGCGTCTGGTTGATTTCATCAAGTTTAATCGCAACCTTTAAGGTCGGGGCAACTTGATGAGATAGCCAGTTCAGCGTCCTTTGGAAGGAGTAAGGCTCTGGTTTTGTGCTTAGTTTTAATCGTTCACGATTGTTCCCAATAAACCAAGCCCATTCTTCATTCAGTTTCCAATCAGAACGAGGTTTGGAATCGTCTTTATCTACAAAACGGATATACCGATTGATAATTTTAAAGGCGGTATGCTCTGGATTGTCATAGACGAGTAAATCACGGACTGCATAATAGGCACGCTCATTTTTCAATCGAATCTCAAAACGGTTTTTTACTTCTGCGTCTTCAATGGGAATATCATTTTTCTTGTACTGCTCGTAGTCCTTTTCATAGATACAGAAATAAACTTCACTTTGTAATGAACCGATATAGAGGGTGTTTCCCATACATTCCTTTTCCTCTTTGCGTACCAGTTCGCCACTGCGATAGCTTTTAAAACTGCGGAAGACGGAGATACATTCTTCCTGTTGGCACTTTTCAGTGAGTACAGGGATATTTAAAATCCCTGTCTTATCGTTAATGGCAAGGTCAAGGCGTTTCATCACACCGCCAGCCACCAAAACGTCCATAAAGAACTCATACCAGCTTCTTTGTTGTGCCAGAAGATAGCTTTCAAATTGTCTGCACCCACGACCTTTCAATTCCACCAGAACTCCTTTGTCCAGTTCATGGGAGCAAAGGACGAATATGTCGCCTAAAGCATAATGCTCTGAATAAGAATAGAAACCATAGTCCTCATGAAGAAAATAGGACAGTTTCAGTTGTAAGATGTTTTCGACCACCTGCTGTACGTCTGTTGTCGGAAAGCGAATTCTTACATAATCAAACAGCATTTCAAGGGGAGCGTCGGGATTGAAGCGTTCCAGAGCTTCCCAAAGGGACTGCTGTAAATCCTCTGATGGCTTGACTTTTCCTGTTTCAATATCGCTTAGATACTGCCTTGTAATACCAGTCGCAACAGCTAAACGGTTTTGAGATAGTCCATAAGCCAAGCGTTTTTCTTTTAAATGCTGTAACCAAGTTTGTTCATTCAGTAAAAATCCCTCCAATCAAAAAGGCGTATGTCAACTTTTAAAGCCCATTTGACATACGCTGAAATTTTGTAAATCCCTTGTAACCAAAGGATTTTCTAATGTTTTTTTGACTGTTTCCTGTCGATTTGTACCCCCCTGTTAGTGTACTGACCCCAAAAAGTTAGACATTTAATT
>NZ_KV809568.1:0-26748 GCF_001812625.1 Streptococcus sp. HMSC064H09 | reverse complement strand
TTTTTTCTGTCTAACTTTTGGGGTGCAGTTCAAACGCCTAAGGGCGTTTTTTTAATTGCCAAAAAAAGAACCCAACACAGTGTGTTGAGCTCTTTTGGAGATTATGAAAAAGAAAAGTTCGTTGTTCTACAAAAAGTGTAAGCCAACGATACTTACTGAACAACGTTCAGTAAAAGTTATTTAGGAGACTTAAAGTATAACCCGCCTTCCTTAAAGAAACCTTAAATCGCAGAAAAAAATCCCCTAAGGGATTTTCACAACAGTCCAAAGACCGCTGAAAAGATACAATTGTACAGGCTTCCCAACCTCTTCTTCCTAATCCTCCAAGGTGACCGCTTGTCCAATAGAATCTTTATACAACTATATTACCTTGTTTTGGAAGGGTTTTCAAGTATTTTCTTAAAATCCCCTAATAAAAGCTCAAAAAAGAAGAAAAAAGCCTAGATTTCTAGACTTTCTTCGGGGAGATTAGTTATGAAAAAGTTTTGTTTACTACTAGCTCACCAAAGCTAGTTGTTTTATTAGGATGGTTATAATATAAACTAATAAACTTAAAACTTGCTTAAAGTTTTATTCTCTTGCTTCACTTTTTAAAATAATAAGCAAAATATGTAATAGTAAGGAACCACTAGGAATATCCATCTCTAAAAACCAAGAGGGGGCTTTGATACTTCCAAGATCATTCATGATGCGGATGATATTATAAGCAATACTTACTATTAAGAGGCTAAGTTCCGGTAAATAGTTAAGTCGTCCTTTTAAGATTACTAACTTCTCCTTTCTGATAGTTTTCTTGCGATGACCCTATTATAAGGCTGAAAAGAAAACAAAACTAGTGACATAAATGTCACCATCAAAAAAAGCAGGGCAAACCTGCTTTCTGTTATTTTGTTTAAATTAGTCACCCAAACCGATGCGTTCGAAGATTTCATCAACACGTTTAGTGTAGTAAACTGGGTTGAAGATTTCGTCGATTTCTTCTTGAGTGAGGCGTGATGTTACTTCTGGATCTGCTTCAAGAAGTGGTTTGAAGTCTACTTGGTTATCCCATGATTGGGCAGTCTTTGGTTGAACAAGGTCGTAAGCTTGCTCACGAGTCATGCCTTTTTCAATCAAAGTAAGCATGGCACGTTGGCTGAAGATAAGACCAAATGTAGAGTTCATGTTGCGGATCATGTTTTCTGGGAAGACTGTCAAGTTCTTAACGATGTTTCCGAAACGGTTGAGCATGTAGTCAATCAAGATGGTTGTGTCTGGTGCGATGATACGCTCAGCTGATGAATGAGAGATGTCACGTTCGTGCCAAAGGGCTACGTTTTCATAAGCTGTTACCATGTGACCACGGATAACACGTGCAAGACCTGTCATATTTTCAGACCCGATAGGGTTACGTTTGTGAGGCATTGCTGAAGACCCTTTTTGACCTTTGGCAAAGAACTCTTCCACTTCACGTTGTTCTGATTTTTGAAGACCACGGATCTCAGTCGCCATACGCTCGATAGAAGTTGCGATGCTAGCAAGAACTGCAAAGTACTCAGCGTGAAGGTCACGAGGAAGTACCTGTGTTGAGATTTCTTGAGCACGGATACCAAGTTTGTCGCAGACGTATTTTTCAACGAATGGTGGGATGTTGGCAAAGTTACCAACCGCACCAGAAATCTTACCAGCTTCCACACCAGCAGCCGCATGCTCGAAACGCTCGATGTTACGTTTCATTTCGCTGTACCAAGTCGCCAATTTAAGACCAAAAGTTGTCGGCTCAGCGTGCACCCCGTGGGTACGACCCATCATGATAGTGAACTTGTGTTCTTTCGCTTTGTCAGCGATGATGTTAAGGAAGTTTTCAAGGTCCTTGCGGATGATGTCGTTGGCTTGTTTGTAGAGGTAACCATAGGCAGTATCTACCACGTCAGTAGATGTCAACCCATAGTGAACCCACTTACGCTCTTCACCAAGAGTCTCAGAAACCGCACGTGTGAAGGCAACTACATCGTGACGCGTTTGCTGCTCGATTTCAAGAATACGGTCGATGTCAAAGTCCGCTTTTTCACGAATCAAAGCCACATCTTCCTTAGGAATTTCTCCCAACTCAGCCCATGCTTCGTCAGCCAAGATTTCCACCTCAAGCCAAGCACGGTATTTATTTTCTTCACTCCAAATGTTCGCCATTTCTGGGCGAGAGTAACGTTCGATCATGTTGTTTCTCCCTAATCTAAAATAATATTATTATATTTTTTCTCATTAATGATATCTGTTAAAATACTCCTACTTCCATTTCCCCTAAGAGTTAATCTTGATATGTACAGATAATCATCTCTATCAATTTTCAAATCATATTCTCTGTACTTCTTATCAAACCAAAGAATATTATTACTATAATGTTTTTCGAAAAATTCTACAATTTCAGTTTTGTGTTTCATTATATAGTCTTTTATCTGAGACGCACTACTTAATTTATCAAATTTTTGATTTGAAAAACCAAAATGATTTAAAATCTCTTTTATTGCACTTCCCCAAAAACCATTTCTATAATTTTTAATGTTAATCAAATTTTCATCAATATAATTCCTCGATAAAGCAAGAATATTCCTATCTGTAATCGATAAAGATATGTTGAAATTCGTAGGAACTGTGTATCTACTAGTAATTATTTTTTCATTTGAAAAAGCATTTTTTACTATATAATCTACTTTATTTGATAATATTTGTAGAATATTAGTATCTAATCTCGGTATATATACTTTATTATTTTTTACATACCACCTCAGTTGCATATCATCATAATTCACCCAATATTCAGAGTAACTATCAGCCTTCGGTAGCTTACCCTCTTCACAAATCAAGTCTAAACGCTCAAAGAATTGAGGTAATTTTAACTTGTAATATTCATTTACTACCAATGTTTGAATACTTTCTGACAACTCGATATTTTCTCTGTTTAAAGGTACACCAATATAGTGAGTCTTCTCCAAAATAATTAGTGGTACATCAGTAATTTTCATAAGTTGGTCGGCTGGGGAATAAGAATATTCAACAAGCATATCTCCAAAGAGAATATGATTCGCCAACTTGTGAAATACACTATTTTTTTTAGTGTCACTATCGCTTTTAGAATACATATAAATCTTATAAGGTTCTTCAGAAATACATCTAAAATCAGCCATATTTAATTGCCTAAAAGAATGATTAATACCTTTGAAATCAACTTCAAATTCTATAGAGCCACCTCGAATGACATCACATAGATTGAAATATCTCAAATATTCATCTATTTTATCTAGTTTCTCAATTTCAGATTTCAACTTTTCTTTCAATTCCAATTCAATATATGTGTATGAATCTTCATTAAAAGGGTACATATTACTTTCAAGCTTAACCTCTTTATTCGAACTAGTATTGTTGGTATACATTCTAAAAGATATCGGAGTATCTCCACTCTTCTTAGTCTGTACATAAATAAAATCTGAAACTAGGAACATTGATAATGCACCTATTCCAAATTTACCTACTAAGTTTTCAATATTACTCTCACTTTTTTTTCCTGACTTCCCTATCGTTAAATAGTAATTCTTTATATCATCAAGAGACATACCTACACCATTATCCTTAACAGATAATAATATTTTTCCACTCTTGTCTTTTTTTAAAGAAATTTTTATATCATACTTATTCTTAGCAATTTTACAAGCATCCATAGAATTTTGAAGTAACTCTCTCATTGCTACTTCTTGTTCTTTCATTCCTTTATATAGCGGAACAATAAAATGATTTATAACATCATCCTTAGATACAGAAAATTCCAAATTAGAAGATTTTATAGAAATTTGTCTCAAAACCTTATATAGATCTAAATAACTATTTCTTAAATAAAAAATATTAACTTTAAGAGAAGAACCATTTAACAGAGGTAAATCTTCTTTTTCCAAAAAATACTCTGGCTTATCATCAGAAGAATAAGAAACAATATATACTCGTTCTTGAAACTGTTTTAGGTCTTTTTGACTTAACGTTGCAGTCAAAGTCGTAAGTATATCCTTAATATTTCTATCACTCAAACTATAGCCTAAAAATATTATAGGAGATTCTACAAACATCGTTAACAACTTGGAATATATATACTTACTTTTTTCAAAAAATTGGTCATAATCAGACTTTGTAATAATCATAGATGACGGTTTGTCTATAGATCCATGAATCTTATAAAGTTTTTTATTTTTTGTCTCGGAGGAGAACAAATTATCATTGTGAATATAAATCTCTTCATTTTCAATGTTGAAAACACTTTTCTCCAGCAAGGAATCATAGTTTGTTGTGATTAATTTTTGGTAATCAATACCACCAAGTATTGAAATTTCTTTCTCATATTCAGAATTGTCAACTGTATATTCGTTTAAGATTTGAGCAATTAGCTCTCTGAAAGGCCTTCTTATATCATCGCTTTCTAATAATGATTCTTTTTTTAACGTTGTAAAACAAATTGCTTCTAGTCTTTCCGCAATTTCTTCATAATTATCACTGGTCCATCTCTCCAATAAACTTTCATCTATTTCCAGTTCTTCAGATATTTTTTCTAGTAACCCCCACCAAGTAGGAGATTTTAAATATCTCTGAGATAAACCTGAACCAACAAATAAAACTGGTTTTTGATTTAGTTTAGATAATTTATTAAACCCATAGTCAATATTCTTCAAATCATTGAAATCAACTTTATTACTCATTCTTTCCTTCCCTAAACTCTTCCACACTATCCGGTACATCACTAAACAAAGTCACATGCCCCATTTTGCGGTTGTGCTTTGCTTCTAGTTTACCATACATGTGGAGGTGGGCGTTTGGATTTTCTGTGACATAACGCTCAGCTACTTCGACGTGTTGACCGAGGACGTTGAGCATGACAGCAGACGCATGGAGGTGGATTGCTGGAAGTGGAGCTCCGAGAACGCCCAAGATATGCGTGTCAAACTGTGAAAAGTCGCAAGATTCGATTGAGTAGTGCCCTGAATTGTGCGGGCGTGGGGCGATTTCGTTGACGATGATGTCATCAGCTGTTGCAAACATTTCCACACAAAGCGTACCAGAGAGGTTAAGTTGCTCAGCAATCCTCACGGCCATAGCTTTAGCTTTCTCAGCTAGACTATCAGAAATACGAGCAGGCACGATGGTTTTAGAGAGGATGTTGTTGCGGTGGATATTTTCCTGAACTGGGAAAACCGTCACATCCTTGCCGTTACCAGACACGATGACTGAAATTTCAAGGTCGAAGTTAACGAACTCTTCCAAGACACACTCGGCTGAGTTAGCAAGGGCATTTGCCTCTTCCAAATCGTCGGCTGACGTGATGATTTTTTGACCGTGGCCATCGTAACCACCTGTCGCTGTCTTGAGGACGTATTTTTTAGAAAGGTCAATATCTTCCAAATCAAGACTTGATGTCACAACCTTGTAAGGAGCAACTGTCACTTTAGCCTTGTTTGAGAGGAAGTCCTTCTCAAAAATACGGTTTTGTGAAATGCGAAGCAGGTCTGTTCCTTGTGGGAGCTGACCGTCTTTGATAACAGCGTCAAGGCCGTCAGCGTCGACATTTTCAAACTCATAAGTGAGAACATCACAGCGGTCTGCCAACTGGCGAAGGGCATCTACGTCATCGTAGGGTGCCACAATGACCTCAGACACACGAGAAGATGGACAATCTGCTGCAGGATCAAGGGTGATAACCTTGTGGCCCATGTAGATAGCTGAAATAGCCATCATCTGACCGAGCTGGCCACCACCGATGATACCAATGGTTTTAGTTGAGCTCATTTGTAGACTCCTCTGCGATTTTTCCTTGTTCTTCAGCAAAGTTAGCAAGCGCATCTGCAATGGCCTTGTCCTCTACTGAGAGGAGACGGAGGGCAAAGAGGGCAGCGTTTGTCGCACCAGCTTCACCGATAGCCATGGTTGCGACAGGTACACCACCCGGCATCTGAACGATAGAATAGAGCGAATCCACGCCACTAAGAGCTCGTGATTTGACTGGCACACCGATGACTGGAAGGGTTGTTTTAGCAGCAACCATACCTGGCAAGTGAGCAGCGCCACCAGCACCAGCGATGATGACCTTGATGCCACGGCTACGTGCTTCTTCGGCATGTTTGAACATGAGGTCTGGTGTACGGTGTGCGGAAACAACTTTCTTTTCGTAAGCGACGCCGAAGTTGTCGAGGACCTCAGCGGTTTTTTGCATGGTTGCCCAGTCGGATTTTGAGCCCATGATAATGGAAATAATTGGTTTAGTCATAATTTTTCCTTTTTCTTCTTTTTGATAATGGTCTTAGGTGGTGGGGACGGAAGCAAACCTTCGGTTTCATTCCTAAACTTTGAGCCTAAAGCCTCAAAGTTTCCCCCGACCAGAACAGATGCTGTTCTGGTCTTTTCACCACGGCGACCATTATCTTAGTTTGGCTCGCTTTCGCTCGCCTTTTACGACCTACGGTCGCTGATTATTTGTTAGCCTTGCTACCGATATCCGTACGGTAGAAGAGGCCTTCTGTGTTTTGTTTGTTGAGTTCATTGTAGATGATGTTTTGGCCGTCTTTGACGGTGTCTGCTGTTGTGACCAACATGTAAACACGTCCGCCGTTTGAAAGAAGGTCTTTCCCATTTTCAGCGAATTTGGCACCGGCATAGTAAGTGATGATGTCACCCTCTGTCTTGGCCGGCAACTTAACACCTTTTTCATAATCCAATGGGTAGCCGTTTGAGGCTACAACCACACCAAGTGTCACACCCTTATCCGTCCAAGTGATAGTTGGCTCTTTGCCATCCAAAATGTCAGTGATATTTTGCGCAAAATCAGAAGTCAAACGAGGCAAGATGATTTGCGTTTCAGGATCGCCAAAACGTGAGTTGAACTCGATGACTTTAGGGCCGTCAGCTGTCAAAATAAGACCAGCGTAAAGGACACCAGTGTAAGGACGACCTTCTTTAATCATACCTTCAAGGACTGGCTTGACAATAGTGTCAACCGCTGTGTCAACCACGCTCTGTGGCAAGTGAGGAACCGGCGCATAGGCACCCATCCCACCAGTGTTAGGACCCTTGTCGCCATCATAAGCACGTTTGTGGTCCTGAGCCGTTGGCATGATGTAGAACTTGTCCCCATTGACAAAGGCAAAGAGAGAGAACTCTTCCCCATCAAGGAATTCCTCGATGACCACACGCGCACCTGAATCACCGAATTTATTGTCCAAAAGCATCTCGTGAGCAGCTTCGACTGCTTGCTCAACTGTCTCCGCAACGACGACACCTTTACCTAGAGCCAAGCCGTCTGCCTTGACGACGATTGGAGCGCCTTTTTCCTCGATGTAGGCCTTGGCTTCCTCGAAATCTGAAAATGTGCCATAGGCTGCTGTCGGAACGTCGTATTTGACCATGATTTCCTTAGCAAAATCCTTAGACCACTCCAGCTCAGCCGCAGCCTTAGTCGGACCAAAGGCTTTGAGCCCTGCCGCATTGAAATCATCCACGATACCAGCCGCAAGGGCATCATCTGGACCGATAAAGGTCCAAGCAATATCGTTCGCCTTTGCGAAGTCAATCAGCTTAGAATGTTCGGAAATTCCGATATTGATCAAATCAAGACCGTCCAATGTCATCCCGTCATTACCAGGAGCTACGAAAACTTGCTCAACGTCTTTAGACTCCAATAATTTCTTGGCAATCGCATGTTCACGACCACCAGAACCAACAACCAAAAGTTTCATTTGAAAGATACCTCAATATCAAATAAGACTAGGGGCAAATGCCCGTTAACGACAATCATTCGGAAAAATTAGCAATTTTCACGAATTATACATAACCATTATAACATATTTGTTCGGAGATATGGGTGTGTATCTAAATTTGGACACAAAAAAGGCGGCCACTTGGACCACCTCTTGGGAGATTATGAAAATGAAAAAAGTTATTTAGGATTAATGATAGTATATCCTGAGCAGCTTAAGGGAGGCTTAAACGCAAAAATATCTTCATTTTCCTGAAAAACTGCGAATAGGTAGGTGGAGGTTAAAATGAAGAAAAAATTACTAAATTGTCTCTTACCGCTAGCTTGTCTAGCGACTGTTTCGGTTTCGTGTGGCAGCTCTGCTCAGGCGGCTGTCCTCGGAGATGACTATCCTTCCTCTTGGAAATACGGTGGCTTCGGTGTCGATCCATGGACCATGTACTGGCGTCAGTGCACATCCTTTGCGGCCTATCGCCTCAGTAACACCAACGGTTTCACTCTGCCTGTAGGTTATGGAAATGCCATCACTTGGGGCAGTATCGCACGTGCCAATGGTCACCGTGTTGACATGAATCCTGCTGTAGGGAGTATTGCCTGGTTCTCAGCTGGTGTCAATGGAGCTGGTCACATGGGGCATGTCGCTTGGGTTGCGGAAGTTCATGGTGATCAGGTGACCATTGAAGAGTACAACTACGATGCGGGACAAGGGCCTGAGAAATACCATAAACGCAGTTTCCATAAGAGTCAAGTGTCTGGCTATATCCATTTTAAAGACCTCGAACCAGGAGCTCAAAATGGAAATCCTACTAACTCTTCTATCAAAGTTGGTGATACAGTCCGCTTCACAGGAACCTTCCGTGTCACGTCTGTGTCAGGAAATACCATCACCAGTCAAGATTTAGCTGGAGGCACACCAACCAAACACAATATCGTTGATCCTGGACCGGTTCTTGAAGTTGATGGACAAGGCAATCCAACTTCAGACCAGTACCTCAATCCTGGTGAAACTTTTACCATTCCAGGTAACTTCAAAGTGATTGCCATTGACCCACCAAGCGATGGTATCCTCGTCCAAATCGGCAATCGCAAGACTTGGGTAACTCAGTCTGTCCTTGAAAAGGTTTAAATCTATTGAACAATCGTGAGAACGGTTGTTTTTTTGATGCGCTGAAATAAAAAAGCCCAGCGGATGCTGAGCTCTTAGGAGATTTATGAAAAAGAAAAGTTTTTTAGGATGGTATTAGTATAGCTTGGGTAGCTTAAAGGAAACTTAAGGCATCAAAAAAACATCCAATTTCTTGGATGTTTTGCAAATTCTTAATGACGGAAGTGACGAACGCCTGTAAAGATCATTGTCAAACCATGTTTATCAGCCGCTTCGATTGACTCTTGGTCACGTACTGATCCACCTGGTTGGATGATAGCTTTAATACCTGCTTTAGCAATTTCTTCCACGTTATCTGCAAATGGGAAGAAAGCATCTGAAGCAAGGACAGCGCCATCAAGACGGTCTTTAGCTTGGTCAATAGCAATACGAACTGAAGCCACACGGTTAGTTTGACCAGGGCCAACACCTAGTGTCATGTGGTCGTTGGTCACGATGATACCGTTAGATTTGACGTACTTGATAGCCTTCCAAGCAAATTCAAGAGCTGTCGCTTCTGTCTCAGTTGGTTGGCGTTTAGTAACCACTTGCCAGTCAGCTGGACTTTCTTTAATAACGTCTTGGTTTTGAACGAGGAGACCACCAACAACACCAGTGTATTCTGCTTCCACTTCGCTAGCATCTTGAGCGTCAAATGGCAACTCAAGGATACGCAAGTTTTTCTTCTTGGTAGTCAAGATTTCAAGTGCTTCATCTGTATAGCTTGGTGCAATGATGATTTCAAGGAAGACACCGTGCATTTTCTTAGCTGTCGCAGCGTCCACTTCACGGTTGAGGACTACGATACCACCGAAGATTGACACTGGGTCAGCTTCATAAGCGTAATCCCAAGCTGTTTCGATGTCGTCAGCTTGACCGATACCACATGGGTTCATGTGTTTGAGAGCCACAACTGTTGGACGGTCTTTGAAATCACGGATGATACGGATAGCGGCATCAGCATCACGGATATTATTGAATGACAATTCTTTACCGTTAAGCTGTTTAGCTGAAGCAATTGAGTAAGCCGTTGGCAAACCTTTTTGGTAGAAGTCTGCGTCTTGTTGAGGGTTTTCACCGTAACGCATTGGTTGCTTAAGGTCATAAGTTAAAGTGAGTTTTTCAGGTTTTGTTTCACCCACTTGAGCTGTGAAGTATTCTGCAATCAAAGCGTCGTATGAAGCTGTGTGACGGTATACTTTCGCTGCCAAACATTGGCGAGTTTCGTAGCTTGTTTCGCCGTTTGCTGACAATTCGTCAAGTACAACCGCATAGTCAGCAGGGTCTACCACAACTGTTACGCTAGCGTGGTTTTTAGCTGCTGAACGAAGCATTGATGGACCACCGATATCGATGTTTTCAACTGCGTCAGCGTAAGTCACGTCTGGTTTGAGAATGGTTTCCTTGAATGGATAAAGGTTTACCACAACAAGGTCAATCAATTCGATATTATTGTCCTTAGCCGCTTGAAGGTGGCTATCGAGGTCACGACGAGCGAGGAGACCACCGTGGATATTTGGGTGAAGGGTCTTAACACGTCCGTCCATCATTTCTGGGAAACCAGTCACATCGTCAATGGCGATAGTGTCTACCCCAGCATTGTCAAGGGCAACTTTGGTACCACCTGTTGAGATGATGTCCCAACCGAGTTTTTTGAGTTCTTGGGCAAATTCAACGATGCCCGCTTTGTCTGAGACTGAAATAAGTGCTCGTTTAGTCATTTTCTTTCTTTTCCTTTTTTAAAAAAGTTCTTTATCTGCTACAGTCGAAAATTTTCTTTCAGCTCTAGCACTTCCTTATTTTCGTGCAACACCCAAACTATCCAAGACTTCTGGATAGAGCTTGTACTCTGTTTCATGGATGCGAGTTTCGAAAGTATCAAGGGTATCACCTTCAAGGCGTGGCACACGGACTTGTTTGATGACCTTGCCAGTGTCCACACCAGAATCCACCCAGTGAATGGTCACACCAGACTGGTCCACGCCAGCATTCCAAGCATCTTCAATACCATGAGCCCCTGGAAATTCAGGGAGATAAGCCGGGTGAATATTGATAATACGGCCTTCATAAGCTGCTAGCAAGGTTGGGCCGACGATTTTCATATAACCGGCCAAACAAACCAAATCAATCTGGTGATCATCCAAGAGTTTGACAATAGCCTCTTCATAAGCCGCTTTATTGTCAAATTCCTTGAGTTCAAAAGCATGGCTAACCACATTAAGATTATTGGCACGTTCCAAGACATAGGCATTACGGTGATCTGAAAAAACAAATTCTACTGGAAATTGTTCCGCAATCACCTGAAAGTTTGAGCCGTTGCCAGAGGCAAAAACAGCAATCTTTTTAGCCATTATTTAATCACCACACTTGCGCCATCTTTCTTCACAATACGACCGATTTCATAAACAGGTTCGTCAAGAAGTTCTTTGACACGTTCCACATTTTCTGCTTTAACCGCAAGCATGAGACCAATACCCATGTTGAAGATTTCAAACATTTCTTCGTGTTTGATTTCACCATATTTTTCAAGAGCTTTGAAAATTGGAAGGACTGGCACTTTGCTTTCGTCAATTTCAGCAGCCAAGTCATCTGAGAACATACGTGGCACATTTTCGATGAAACCACCACCTGTGATGTGGGCAATTCCATTCACCAATTCTTCTTTGATGAGTGGCAAAGCCGCTTTGACGTAGATACGAGTTGGTTCAAGAAGAACGTCTTTAAGTTTTTTGCCTTCAAGTTCTGGGAGAACTTCTTCACCTGTGTAATCAGCAAAGACACGACGCACGAGTGAGTAACCGTTTGAGTGGATACCACTTGAAGCAAGTCCAAGAAGCACGTCACCTTCAGCCACTTTTGATCCGTCGATGATTTGAGATTTTTCTGCGATACCTACCGCGAAACCTGCTAAATCATAGTCGTCTTCACCATACATACCAGGCATTTCAGCAGTTTCACCACCAATGAGGGCAGCACCAGCTTGCACACAACCTTCAGCAACACCAGCAACGACTTGTTCCAATTTAGCTGGTTCATTTTTACCAGTTGCTACGTAGTCAAGGAAGTAAAGGGGCTCAGCACCTGCAGCGATGATATCGTTAACACACATAGCTACACAGTCTTGACCGATAGTATCGTGTTTATCGTACTTGATAGCAAGCATGAGTTTAGTACCGACACCATCTGTACCTGAAATCAAAACGGGCTCTTTGACACCTGTTTTTGAAAGGTCAAACATACCACCGAAGCCACCGAGAGCTCCCATGACACCTGCACGCTCTGTACGGGCAACGTGTTTTTTGATACGTTCAACAACTTCATAACCTGCTTCAACGTCCACACCCGATTGGGCATACGCATTTTTATTTGTCATTTGTTTATTCCTTTTCTTTTTTCGAGAAAAATTGCGACGTATTTTTAGATAAACCATCTTTTTATCTAAAAATACTAGTCAGGTCTCCAGCTTTGGCCCCATAGGGCAAAGCGTCTACTGACAAATGCTTTAGCTTTTAGTCAGTAGTGAGACGTGGTGCGTAAGCATTCTTAGACATAATTTTTTCCTCTTTTTTCTTCTGCACTGCTCTTAATAGAAAGAAGTGTGTTCTTTCAAACTTTCCAAATAGCGTTCTTCGTAGTCATACAATGGTGTTGGATATTTACCATCAAAGTAAGCCACACAAAGGCCACCGTTTGGTGCATCTGTATCAATTCCAATAGAATCAATCAAGCCATCAATTGATAAGTAAGTCAAGCTATCCGCGCCAATGATTTCGCGTGTTTCCTCAACTGTATGATTGGCCGCAATCAATTCCTTACGTGTTTGAATATCGATACCGTAGAAACATGGATAGGCAAGGGCTGGACTACCGATTGCTACGTGAACCTCTGTTGCTCCTGCTTCTTTTAGCAAATTAACGATACGACGTGAGGTCGTCCCACGTACAATAGAATCGTCAATCATAACCACACGTTTGCCTTTAACAACACCTGATACGGCAGAGAGCTTCATACGAACCCCTTGCTCACGTAATTCTTGTGTTGGTTGGATAAAGGTACGTTGAGTGTATTGGTTTTTAATCAAGCCCATTTCATTTGGCAAGCCTGATTCTTCGGCAAATCCCATGGCTGCGCTAAGTGATGAATTAGGCACACCAACTACAATATCTGCTTCATGTTTGAATTCACGTGCCAATTGAGCACCCATACGTTTACGAGCTGTATGGACATTGACCCCTTGGATATTTGAATCAGGACGAGCAAAGTAAATATACTCCATTGAGCAAACAGCCAATTGGGTGTCCGTTGTATAGTTATCGTAAGTAATGCCATTATCATCGATGATAACAACCTCACCTGGATTCACATCGCGAATCCACTCTGCTCCAACCACTTCAAAGGCACAGGTTTCAGATGAAACCACAATAGCTCCATTGGCCATCTTACCAATAGAAAGGGGACGGAAACCATTTGGATCCAAGGCTGCAATGAGCTTGTCCTCAAGCATGAGGAGGTAAGCAAATCCACCTTTAACAGTGTTCAAGGCTTCTTTCACCTTACCCATGAAGGATGGGTTATGGCTACGACGAATCAAGTGGGCCAAAATTTCTGAGTCAGAAGTCGAGTTAAAGATTGCACCATTTTTTTCCAACTCACGTCTAAGTGACTCTGCATTAGTCAAGTTCCCGTTGTGGGCAAGTCCAAACTGATTGTCATAAAACTTAAACAAGAAAGGTTGAATATTGTCTACAGAAGCTTCACCAGCAGTCGCATAACGAACATGACCGATAGCAGCCGTTCCAGTTAGCTTGTCCAAGTTGGCTGGATCACGGAAAACTTCTGAGAGAAGCCCCATATCACGATGACGCTTCAATTGACCCGCATCATTTGAGAGAATTCCTGCTCCCTCTTGACCACGGTGTTGGAGACTGTGAAGTCCGAAATAAGTTAATTTGGCAGCATCTGGGTGACCCCAGATACCAAAAACACCACATTCTTCATTAAGAGATTTAACTTCGTATGTCATTTTTTATACCTTTTATTTTTGATATTTTCCTTATGCAAGGCGAACGAAAAACTGTTTCTAGCCTCTCATTTCACTAATTGGAACTCAAGTTTTCAAGCTCTTTAGAACTACTGCTACATTGAAAAATATCATTACTGAGTGCACTTGTCACTCTATTATTTTCCAGTAAAGTATTTAACCGCTGATGCAAAGAGATGTTGATCTTTATTTCCTGGAATATTTTGGAAGAGACCGTCTTCGAAACGTTCTGAGTGACCCATCTTCCCAATAATTTGACCATTTTTGCTTGTGATACCTTCGATAGCATTCACAGATCCGTTAGGATTGTATTTAGAATCCATGCTTGGTTTACCTTCGAAGTCAACATATTGGGTAAAGATTTGACCATTGTCACGAAGCTCTGCAAATTCCTCAGCTGTCACGACAAATTTACCTTCACCATGTGATACTGGGATGGCATGGATGTCACCAACTTCTACTCCAGCAAGCCATGGTGAGTTCGTGTTGGCAATACGTGTTTCAACCATCTTAGCCACGTGTTGATTGGCATCATTGTAGAAGAGGGTTGGACTAGTACTGCTTGCATCTTCAAAGTTACCATATGGAAGAAGACCTGATTTGACAAGAGCTTGGAACCCGTTACAGATACCGATAATCAAACCACCACGTTCGATGAAGCTATCAATGGCTGCACGTACTTTTTCATTGAGCAAGATGTTAACGATAAATTTAGCTGATCCATCTGGTTCATCGGCTGCTGAGAAGCCTCCTGCAAAGAAGATAATGTTAGCTTTTTCGATATTGTCAACCATGGTGTCAACAGACTTGACAATAGCCTCTTCATTAAGTGTTACAAATGGTACTAAGTTGACTTTTGCACCTTCTTTTTCAAAGGCCTTAGCTGAATCGTACTCAGAGTTCGTACCTGGGAACACTGGAATGTAAACCACTGGTGTCTCAACTGTTTCTTTAGCTTTGATAACAGCATCTGATGCCACAGCAGGTACTTCTTCCAACTCAGTTGCTTGTGCAAATTCCGTTGGGTAAACTTCTTCCAATTTACCTTGGAAGGCACTGTCAAGTTTGTGTCCATCAAGCGTTACACCATTGACAGTAAGTGTAAAGTCAGCTGCTGTTTGTCCAATCTTGGCAACTCCTGCAATATCTTCCGGAGATGTGAAGACGAATCCACCCAATTGAGCTGTCAAGGCAGTCTCAAGATTTTCAAGGGTTACAGTGGCACCAATATGGTTACCAAATGTTGCAAGGGCAAGGGCTTCAAGGACACCACCATATTTGACAGCTGATGCTGCTGTCACTTTGTGGTCAGCTTGGATGGCTTCAAACTTAGCAAAGTTAGCCTTGATAAGATCGAAGTCAATTTCTTGTGCCAAAGCTTGACCTGGGATGTAATAGATGTTTTCACCAGCAGCTTTGAATTCTGGAGAAAGGACCTTACGGCTATCTGCAGTTGTTACCCCAAAAGCAACCAAGGTTGGTGGTACTGTCAATTCTTCAAAGGTACCAGACATAGAATCTTTACCACCAATAGATGGCAAACCAAGTTGAATCTGAGCTTCGATTGATCCAAGGAGAGCTGATACTGGTTGACCAAAACGCTCTGCTTGTTTATCCATACGCTCGAAGTATTCCTGATAAGAGAAGCGAGCCTTAGACCAGTTTGCACCAGCAGCAACCAAGCGAGCGGTTGCTTCGATGACCGCATAAGCCGCACCATGATATGGAGACCATTCTGCTACATAAGGGTTGAACCCTTGCGCCATAACAGAAGCAGTTGTTGTCACACCATGTTGGACTGGCAATTTCTGTACAGAAGCTTCAGTTGGTGTAATTTGGTAGCGACCACCAAGTGGGTGATTGACTGTTGAACGACCAACTGAGCTATCAAAGATAGTTTGCAACCCTTTTTGACTGGCATGGTTAAGATCAGCCAAGACTTCAAGAGTATCAGCTTCAAGGGTTTCGGCAGATGTTTGGCGTTCTTCTGGAAGCTTGACATCCTTGTCAACTACCTTAGCATCCACAACTACACGTACACCGTTTGTATCAAGGAAACGACGTTCCAAATCAACGATGGTTTCGCCATTCCAGTGCATAACAAGATTTGGTTTTTCAGTCACTGTCGCAACGACAACAGCATCAATATTTTCTTTATTACATTCAGCAACGAAGGCGTCTACATCATCTGGACGAACCACTACAGCCATACGTTCCTGAGATTCAGAAATGGCAATTTCTGTACCGTTCAAGCCTTGATATTTCAATGGCACTTTGTCTAGATCAATTTCAAGACCATCTGCCAATTCACCGATAGCCACACAGACACCACCAGCACCAAAGTCATTTGATTTCTTGATAAGACGTGTCACTTCCCCATTACGGAAAAGACGTTGAATCTTACGTTCTTCGATGGCATTACCTTTTTGAACCTCAGCACCAGCTGTTTCAACAGATTCAACTGTTTGAACTTTAGATGAGCCTGTCGCACCACCGACACCGTCACGTCCAGTCTTCCCACCGAGCAAGATAATCACATCACCTGCTTCAGGTTTTTCACGGACAACATTTTCCTTAGGAGCCGCACCGACAACGGCACCTAGCTCCATACGCTTAGCAACGAAACCTGGGTGGAAGTATTCACGAACATAGGTTGTTGCAAGACCAATTTGGTTACCGTATGAAGAATAACCGTGAGCCGCTGTTTTAGAAATCACTTGTTGTGGCAATTTACCAGCACGAGTTTCAGCAATTGGTGTTGTAATATCACCAGCACCTGAGATACGCATGGCTTGGTAAACGTATGAACGACCTGACAATGGGTCACGAATGGCACCACCGATACAAGTAGCAGCCCCACCAAATGGTTCGATCTCCGTTGGGTGGTTGTGGGTTTCGTTCTTGAACATGAGAAGCCATGGCTCTTTCACACCATTGACATCCACTTCAATTTCAACAGAGCAGGCATTGATTTCATCAGACACTTCCATGTCGTCCAAACGACCATTGGCACGCTCATAACGACCAAAAATAGTCGCCATATCCATCAAGGTTTGAGGTTTTTCGGTACGTCCCAACTCATCACGCATGGCAATATACTTGTCATAAGTCGCTTGCAATTGTTTTTCAAATTTAGAAGCAGAGAAGTCGATGTTTTTCAACTCAGTCTCGAAAGTTGTGTGACGACAGTGGTCAGACCAGTAAGTATCCAACACCTTAAGCTCAGTCTCAGTTGGCACACGACCAATAGACTTGAAGTAATCTTGAATGAATAGAAGGTCATCCACTTCCATTGCCAATCCTTGCTCTGCCTTATACTTAGCAAAATCTTCTGCCGTATAAGTTTCAAAGAAATCCAAACTTGGAATGGTCTTGTCAGACTCAGAGAAATCCTGTTTAGCAATGCCAACAGTGATGTCTTTGAAACGAGAATCCACTGGGTTCAAGAGGTAGTTTTTGACAGCTTCCAACTCATTCGTATCAATATCCTTGTTAACCAAGTAAAGTTGCGCTGTGTTCACTGTTACATCATTTGAACTACCAAGCAAAAGCAAAGCTTCCTGTGAAGATGCCGCACGTTGGTCAAATTGACCAGGCAAACTTTCGATAGCAAAGAAAGCATACTTCTCAAGATCAGCCTTAACCGTAGCTTCATCCAAAACAGTATCGGTCACTTGCTCAGAGAAGATGTGTTTTTCCGCACGCGCAAACAAATCCTCTGCCAAATTAAAGACATCGTAAACTTGAACAATACGAAGATCATTCAAAGTTTTCAACTGAAGATTATGCTTTAATTCTTTTACTAAAGAGTGAGATTTCACACGAAAATCAGCTTTTTTCTCAACGAAAATACGTTTATCCATTTTATTTCCTTTATCTATTTCTACTTAAAGATTGTAGTGAAGACCAAGTATTCTATTTGTAAAAGGCTACTTCAATCCTTGCAATTTTTCCAATACAACTTCATAAACATCTGTCAAGCTACCAAGATCACGGCGGAAAACATCCTTGTCCATATGGTGCCCTTCTGCATCCCAAAGTCGGCAGTTATCTGGTGAAAATTCATCTGCCAAGATAATTTTGCCATCCTTATCAAAACCGAATTCCAATTTGAAGTCAATCAAACGAAGACCAATTTGTACAAACCAATCTTTCAGCAATTCATTGATACGACGCGTTTCTTCCTTGATATAAGCAATTTGTTCATCATTGGCAATATCCAAGAACTTCACATGCTCATCATTGATGAATGGATCATCCAAATCATCGTTCTTATAGTAAAATTCAACGATAGGAGTTTTCAAGTCCAAACCTTCTTCCACGCCAAAACGTTTAGAAAAAGAACCCGCAGTCACGTTACGAAGAACAACCTCCAAAGGAATAATAGTAACTTTCTTGTTAAGTTGTTCGGTATCAGAAATACGTTCGATAAAGTGAGTGGCTACACCCGCAGCATTCAATTTTTCAAAAATAAGAGACGAAATCTGATTATTTAGCACACCCTTTCCCTTAATAGTCTCCTTACGAGCACCATTAAGCATAGTTGCTTGGTCCTTATAGACCGACTTAATCACATTTTCGTCTTCTGTACTATAAATATCTTTAGCTTTACCAGTATAAATTAGTTGGTTTGACATGGTATTGTTCGCCTTTCAAGTTTATTCTTCCTAATTATACCACACCAGAATCCAAAAACCAATATATAGCAAACTTTATTACTTTAGTAAAAAAACAACGTTCGTCTTTTGATTCTTTTTTAGAGTTCCCTAATAAAAAATGTATAGAAAAAAGGAGTGTGACAGAACTAAATCCATATAACATTTAGTTTCTTGCCTCACTCCCACAAAATAACAATCATATAATACACAACTATTATACTCTTATCTAACTCTAGCTTTCTTATTCTTTATTCAATTTCTCAGACAAATAGTCCAACAAATCAGCTACCTTAACCATATGGTCAATAGTATCATCGGAAATCTCAAGAGCAAACTCATCCTCCAAATTAATAATGAATTCCATAAGCTCTATTGAATCTACACCCAAGTCATCTAATTTGGTTTCTTCGGTTAAAACAATATCCTCTTTACCCATCTGCTCTTTAATCACGAGCTGCATTTTCTGAAGAATTTCTACTCTACTCATCAGTTAGCCTCCTCTTTCGGACTAAAGGCTTCAACTAGCTGCTCAACAACCTTCGTATCAAGCATCGTACGAACCTGCTTAATGGTGTAGTAAACTGCCTTAGCATCACTAGATCCATGACATTTTACTACGGGAGCTTTAAGACCAAAGAGAACCGCACCTCCGGCGCTAGAGTAATCCATAGTCTCTTTCATACCTTTTAGACTATCCTTCAATAGGAAGGCACCTAACTTAGCTTTAAGACCACCATTCATGATAGCTGACTTAAGAGTCTTCATGGCACCAAGTCCCGTTCCTTCAATTGCCTTAAGAACTGCATTTCCTGTGAAACCATCAGCGACTACTACATCAGCAGCTCCTGACATAATTTCACGCGCCTCAACATTACCAACAAAGTTAATACTTGGCTCCTTAGATAGGAGTTCAAAAGCCTCCTTACGAAGACTATCCCCCTTTGTTTCCTCAGTCCCATTATTAAGGAGACCTACACGAGGGTTGGCAATACCACGCACATTTTTAGCATAGAAAGAGCCTAAAATAGCATATTGATGCAAATGACTAGCTGTATTTTCCGCATTTGCACCTAAATCAAGCATATCAAAGGGTTGACCAGTAAAACTTGGCATTGTTGACATAAGACCTGGACGCTCAACTCCCTTAATACGTCCGACCACGAAGAGACCTGCGGCAAGAAGGGCACCTGTATTTCCCGCAGAAATCACGGCACCTGCTTTTTTCTCCTTAACAGCTTGTGCACCTAAGACCATTGAAGCTTTTTTCTTCTTGCGAATAGCTTTAGCTGGCTCATCATCCGAATTTATCTTTTCATCAGTATGCACAATGCTCACACGTTCATTCGCTGTCAAATAAGTCTTGATTTTAGCTTCATCACCATAAAGCTGGATTTCAATATCTTTGAAATCTGCTATAGCTTGGTTGACTCCCTCTACAATTGCTTGTGGCGCATTATCGCCACCCATAGCATCTACTGCAATTACATGCATAGCATTCTCCCTCTCGTCCTCTGCCATAAAAAACAAACTCAGATTTCTTTCAATAAAATATTAGGTAACTAAAATAGACTAGTTCACTGTTTCTAGCAGAGTCTTTCAGCTTATTATCTTATTATTATAGCACGAACTGACCTGCATTTTAACCCCTGAGACTGAAAACCATTACTTTCCTGTTTCACGTGAAACAAAAAGAAGATAATGTCTAGTCAGCACTATCTTCTTTATTCATAATATGGCCCCAAGAATTTAGATTATCAATAAATTTCTTACTTTTAAGATGTATTCCAACATAATTATCATAGAGGTCATCGATAAAATATCGTAGCTTTCGTTTCATGTCATCCTTAACAGATATGCTTCTCAATTCTTCAAAGGAAAGCCCCTGAAAACGATCTAAAAGATAAGGCACATTAGGGTCCAAGTGACTACGCCTTTCATCCTCTGCATAGTGATTTGGACAAAGTAGTCCCGAGAACTTAAACGAGAAATCAAAAGGAAGGCCTACACGATGACAAAAGACACACTCGTGAAAATTCAAGCGTACGCCGAAACGGTCTAAAACCTGAATCTCAAAGATATTAGTCAAAATTTCATAATCCAAGCCTTCTTCCATTAATTCAAGCGTCTTCTCCAAGAATACAAATAATTGCGCATCTGTCACACCATCAGCAATAGTAGCATCTGTCAATGCAGCCAAATAAGTCGCATAAGACAGCTTGAAAATATCGCTTGTAATTTCCTTGAAGGACTCTGCCTGACTATAATCTTCTATGAAAGATAAGCCCTCATCATTTACAGTCATCATGAATTCAGCGATGGTTAAAGGTTGAATGACAGCACTTAATTTACCTGATCCACCACCTCTAACAAAAAACATCCGTTTCCCAGCTTGCTCGGTAAAAATCTTAACTAGCTTATCGTTCTCACGATAATTACTATTGAAGAGGACAAGCCCTCTACTCTCAAGCTTCTGCATGTTCTTCCATAAACTCTTTCAAACGAGCCATAGCTGTTTCAATAGTATCCATGCTAGCTGCATACGACAAGCGAACATAGCCTTCGCCATACTTCCCAAAAGCGACCCCTGGGATAATCGCAATAGCTTTTTCACGAGCAAAGTCTTGGCAGAACTTAAAGGAGTCTTGAGTATACCCTTCTGGAATCTTAGCAAAGATGTAGAAAGCACCATCAGGTTTAATAATTCTGAAACCAAGTTCAGTCATTTTTTCAAGAATATAATCACGACGCTTCAAGTACTCAACTTTCATTGGTTGGGCATCATCCTTACCAGCAGATAAGGCTTCAATAGCTGCAAATTGTGCCATTGTTGCTGCAGCTGTTACCAAATATTGGTGACTCTTAATCAACTGAGCCGTCAAGACTGCAGGTGCGAAAATCAAACCAATACGCCACCCTGTCATCGCATGAGATTTAGACAAACCATTAATCAAAATCGTTTGTTCCGGCAAATACTCAGCAATAGATACATGGTGATCCACATAAGTTAGCTCAGAGTAAACTTCATCACTAACAACAAAAATATCGTATTTTTTCAGAACTTCAGCCAGATCTTTAATCTGTTGACGTGAGTAGGTCACACCAGTTGGGTTGGTTGGGTAGTTAAGCAAAACGGCTTTGAGCTTATCTCCCTGCTCCAAAATTGCCTTTTCTAACATCTCCGGAGTCAAAACAAAATCATTAGCTGTTGTATCAATTTCGACAATTTCAGCACCAACTAGATTTGCAATCGGCTCATATCCTGGATAGGCTGGTGCAGGTAAAAGAATCGTATCACCTGGCTCCAAAATCGCTGTCAAAGTTGCAGAAAGGGCTTCTGTAGCTCCAATAGTCACCAATATTTCATTTTCTGGGTTATAAGTAAGATTGTATTTTTCCTTAACAAACTCCGCAGCTGCCTGACGTAAGGCAGGAAGCCCTGCCATACCTGTATAGTGCGACTGGTTAGCATCGATAGCAGCTTTAGCAGCCTCTTTTACATGATCTGGAGTTGTAAAATCAGGTTCACCAAGTGTCAACTTTTTGATCCCTGGTACATCTGAAATTGATTGGTCAAACTGACGAATCATTGAAACTTCAATCTTATCTAAATTTTTATTAAAACGTTGTGTTAAATCCATCACAGTCACCTCTTTGCAATTATGCCTAACATTATATCAAAAACTCAAACGCATTTAAACACCAAAAAAGCTAGCCTAGGCTAGCTTTAGTCTATTTATGGCCCAATTCAAACAAAGGTGACAATGGACGTTTTTCATGAATACGAATAATTGCCTCTGAAATCAAATCAGCAATTGAAATTTGTTCAATTTTATCAATCAAACGTTCTTCTGGAAGATAAATCGTGTCCAATACGACAAGCTTCTCAATAGCAGATTTTTGAATATTATCAAGTGCTGGACCTGACAATACAGGGTGAGTACATGAGGCATAAACATGAGTTGCACCAGCTTCAGCAAGCGCATCCGCCGCATGACAGATTGTACCCGCAGTATCAATCATATCATCAATCAAGATACATGTTTTACCTTCAACGTTACCAATAATATTCATAACCTCAGAAGTGTTCATTTTATCAACACTACGACGTTTATCAATGATTGCGATTGGTGTTTTCAAACATTGAGCAAGTTTTCGCGCACGAGTCACACCACCATGGTCTGGAGAAACAACAACAACATCATCTCCAGTAAGACCAGCACGATCAAAATAATCTGCGATAAGTGGCGCACCCATCAAATGGTCTACAGGAATATCAAAGAATCCTTGAATTTGAGAAGCATGGAGGTCAACTGTCAAAAGTCGATCAACACCTGCAACCTCAAGCATATTAGCAACCAACTTAGATGTGATTGGTTCACGTGAACGTGCCTTACGGTCTTGACGTGCATAACCATAATAAGGCATAACAACACTGATTGTTTCTGCACTTGCACGTTTTAGCGCATCAACCATAATCAAGATTTCCATCAAGTTATCATTTACAGGAGAGCTTGTAGATTGAAGAATAAAAACGTGATGACCACGGATAGATTCTTCAATATTAACTTGAATCTCACCATCTGAAAATTCACGAACACTTGATTTTCCGAGTTCAATACCCATTTTATCAGCAACTTTTGCTGCTAATTCCTGGTTAGACGATAAAGCAAACAACTTCAAATTCGTATAAGACATGATTTCCTCCAAAATATCTACTAAACCATTCTACCTTTTTTTAGATTGATTTTCAATGCAAAATAAATGGTGTCACAGTAACTTAACAAGACTAAAAAGATTTATCCTTAGCTACGACATTTTCCCAGCTAAAATCAGTTCCACAAAGTAAAGAGATTTTCCCGTAAAATAAAAAGGATTCGAGAAAATTCGAATCGCTTTTTTTGTGTTCATTATGGGTAAATATAATATACAGAACCACCGTGAGCTGAAGATGTTGGATCAAATGTACCACGGTAGTTACCGATTGACATGTTACCAGCATAGTTTGATTCCATAACTTGAATTGAATTTGCACCTGATGCTGATGTGACGTAAGCTACGTGACCATAACCACCACCATCATTTGGCCAAACCGCAATTGCACCGGCTACAGGAGTCGTACCAACTGAGTGACCAGCTGCTTGTGCGCTAGCAATCCAGTTTTTAGCATTACCCCAGTAATTACCAACCCATGAAGCTAATGATTTAGCACCCCAAGTACATTGACCAACTGGATATGTATTAGGAGTTGATGCTGCTGATACTTTAGGTGTTTCAGCAGCAGGAGCTGGTGCTTCTGAAGCTGCAGGTGCTTGACTTGCTGGTGCTTCAGATGTTGCTGCAGGTGCTTCGCTAGCAGGAGCTTCTGAAGCTGCTGGAGCAGCTGATTCTGGTTGTGCTTCAGATGTTACTGGGGCAGCAGGCTCTTGTTGTGCCTCTGACGCAGCTGATTCTGGCTGTGCTTCAGATGTTGCTGGAGCAGCAGGCTCTTGTGTTGCTTCTGAAGTTGCAACAGTTGGCTCTTGAGTAGTTTCTGAAGTTTCTGATGAAACCGGTTCTTGTGCTACTTCTGAGGCTGTCGCTGTTTCTGAAACAGTAGCTTCAGAAGGTTGAGCTACAGCTTCTGAAGTTGCTGCCGCCTCTGATTGAGCTACAAATGCTGCCGCTTCTGAAGATGCTACTGCTTGTGCTGCTGCCTCTGATTCTGCAATTGCTTGAGACTGAGCAACTGATGCTGCAGTTGAAGCTGCCACAGCTTCTGCAGTTGATTTAGCAGAAACAAGTGATGTTTTTTCATCTTGTGCTGTAGCCAATTCTGCAGCCAAAGTAACTTGTGCTGCTTCTAGTTCAGCTTGTTGAGTTGTCAAACCAGCTTCTGTTGTTTCAAGCTCAGCTTTATTAGTTGCAATTTCATTAATAGCAGCTTGGTTTTGTTCTTGCTTTGCAGCAAGCTCTTTTTGATCAGACTCTTGTTTTGTCAACATGTCATTATTAGCTGTAACAACTTTTGAAATAGCTGTGATACGAGTAATAGCTTCAGAGATTGACTTAGAGTTCAAGATAGAGTTGATATAGCTAGTCGCAGTATTATTTTGTTGAGCACTACGAGCTTGTTTCGCCAAAGAATCTTGACGAGCTACAATTTTACTTGATAATTCTTGAATTTCAGATTCCAAATCTGCTGACACTTTTTCAAGTTCAGCATTTTTAGTTTCCAACTCTGATTTTTGTGTTCTAAGTGTAGATACTTGAGATTGGATTGTAGCAACTTGCGCTTGTGCAGTCTCTTGTTGAGAAGCAAGGTTACTAATTGCGTTATCTGCAGCAGCGATTTGCGAATCATAATCCTCTGCATGTACTGATGCAGCTGCTGATAAGGTTACACCACTTACCAACACTGCTGAAAGAATACGTTTTTTCATAATATAAAATACTACTCCTTTTCGATAAGACCTTTTTATTGTATCAAAAAATGGCGCAAACTTTGTTACGCCAATATTACAGTTCTATTTAAATCTATCAACTGACAGATACAAAAATAATTTTTCAAGAATAGGTTTAATAAAGATAAAGATCAAAAGATTAAACACTATACTAGGACTTAGTTGATAAATAATAAAATCAGTCACAGACTCATTGGAGAAACCATAGAATAAGGCAAAGCCAAAATTTATGGTATCAAAGAGAAATAAGAATAAAAACATTAACAAAAAATCAACATAGGTATTTCTCTTAACAATTCGTCCTAGCTGAGTTAACAGATAGCATAACAGTGGCAGAGTTAGAATCACTATACCAACTGTTTTGAAATAATAGGTATCATAAAGAAATCCAAAACAAATAAGGTAAAGAAATGCATACTTATTTGGAAAATCAAGAGTTAAGATGAAAATATAAATAATAAAAAGATGAGATGATAGAAAAAATTCAGGGGATAAATAATGATTAAGTATCATAGAAATATGACCATCCCATAGAAAAGGGACAATACTCAGTAAGAAAGGAATAATAGAATACTTGGATAATTTCATATTATTTACCATCTCCAACTAAAGTAACATAAGAAATTTTATCAAAATCAGCATAAGGTTTTACCAAAATCGTACGATTTCCTTCATAATCAATAACAGAGTCTACAGTACCAATTGGAACATCCTTTACTGATACATCATCAAGACCACTTGTGACTACTTCAGTGCCGACCTTAACGTTAGAAGATGAATTGAGTTGTGTCATCTCTAATAGCTTCTTTTTATTATCATAACGTGATATAATCCCGAAAATCTGATTATCGTCCTCTGATTTAACACTAGATGCAAGGTAACTATCACTAGAACTACTAGAAAGTAAAGAAATAGTTGTTGTATCATCATAAACTTTAGTTACAAAGCCAATAACTCCACCATTAGAAGTTGCTAGCATAGATTTACTAACATTCTTAGACTTACCCACATTAATAGTTAACTCTTTTAACCAAGTCACAGAAGGTCTCATAGAAACTTCAGCAGTGAGAACATTATCACGACTTAGCTTGTCCGAAAGATTAAGCGATGCTCTTAAAGAATCATTCTCTTCTTGCAAGTTAGAAATAATAGCCGATTGATTCTCTAAATTTGATAAAGATTTTTTTAAATCACGATTCTCAGAATAAGTTGATAAAAGATCAGAAAGAACATTGTGAGATTTTGATAGTGCAGTAAATGGAACAGAAACCACAGAGTCTACTTTTGTAACTAAACCAGATACATTAAAAGAGATATCCTTCGTTAATTTTTTATTAGTAAAGACAAAAGAAAAAAGCATTACAAAAAATAGAATAATAATAAACCCATAAAGAAGAAATCGATAAAAACTATTTTTCATTTTGTCACCTCAAAAAAAAGAAAACGAATTATCTAAAAGATAATTCGTCATAATACTACGGAGAATGGGGGATTCGAACCCCCGCGCCAGTTACCCGACCTAACGATTTAGCAAACCGTCCTCTTCAGCCTCTTGAGTAATTCTCCAATATGGGCACGAGTGGAATCGAACCACCGACCTCACGCTTATCAGGCGTGCGCTCTAACCATCTGAGCTACGCGCCCAAGCAAATGCTTGGCTATAATATCCAAATAAAGCGGGTGACGAGAATCGAACTCGC
>NZ_KV809567.1:0-19885 GCF_001812625.1 Streptococcus sp. HMSC064H09 | reverse complement strand
GACACTTTTTTAACACCGGACAAGCTGACAGACCTTGTCCAAACAAAACCCAGCAAATTTAAGAAAAAAGGATGTGAAAAACACCTCTTTCTTATTGATATCATTGCGTTACAAAAACAAAGCCAAAGATCTTGCTGGTGTCGATGGCTAGAAAGGAGGTGATAAAAGGCCCAAGAACAAATACATCAATCTTTTCATAAATCTCTTAATGTTTCTAGGGCTAAAATAAAAAAGACCGACACAATGGCCAGCACTCTTTGAAAGTCAACACTACCATTATACCAAAGAGGATAGAACAATGCTATTGCCGGAAATTGATGAGAAAGCAACTATCAGAGGTTGCAAGCGTAAACTTCGAGAATATCCAAGATGGCGAGAGATAGCACACGATAGCGCTGAACAGAAGATTACACAAGAGTTTACTTTCATGCCAAGAGGTGGCAGTGGTGTAAGTAGACCAGTGGAAAATATCGCAGTTAGGCGTGTCGATGCTATGAACGAGTTAGAAGCCATAGAGCAAGCAGTTAGCGGGCTATATCGTCCAGACTATCGCAGAATACTGATAGAAAAATATCTGGCATACCCTCCGAAACCAAACTGGCAAATCGCCCAAGCAATTGGTTTCGAGAGGACAGCTTTTCAAGAGCTACTTAATAATGCTATCCTAGCATTCGCTGAATTGTATAGAGATGGCAAATTAGTTGTAGAATTTTGAAATGACGGTATTTTGACGGATAAATCACGGTATCTTACAACTGTTTAAAGTGGTATTATTATATTATCGAAGAAAATCAGAGACAGCTCACTTTGTGGGTTGTCTTTTTCAGTATCAGAAAGGAGTTGATGGAAAATGGGATGACCGAAAAACAAATAAAGTTTGCCGATGAGTACATCATCAGCCTAAACGCTACACAAGCGTATAAGAAGGCTTATCCTAGTATTAAGAAGATAAGAACGGCGGAAGTCAATGGTAGTAAGCTACTAAGAAATACTGAGGTCAAGGCTTATATAGACGAACGACTGGAACAGTTAAAGTCGGAACGTGTTGCGGATCAACAAGAGGTCATGGAATTTCTCACTGCCGTAATGCGTGGTGAGGTTGAAGAACCCTTACTTGTCCTAGATGGCGAGGGGGTGCAGCGCATAGCTCAAGCTAAGCCGAATGTTGCCACTCGTAGAGCTGCGGCGGTTGATATCGGTAAGCGTTACAGAATGTGGACAGACAAGGTCGAAGCCGATGTAACGCAAGATATCAATATTAATGTCGGTGAATGGAATGACGATTAATCTTGAAATCAATCCAAGCAGGGTGTTTAATCGACACATCTATGAACATTTGTTTGATTATGACACGTTTACTGAGGTACATTACGGCGGAGCGTCTAGCGGTAAGAGTCACGGGGTCTTCCAGAAGATTGTTCTCAAAGCTCTTAAAAAGTGGGATAAACCCCGTAAGATATTGATATTGCGTAAGGTAGGCTCTACGGTTCGTGACTCGGTGTTTGCGGACGTGCAAGCAGCCTTGTCTTACTTTGGTGTGCTTAATCTATGCAAGGTTAACATGAGCGCATTCCGCATTGAGTTACCAAACGGCGCTGACTTGATTTTCAAAGGGATGGATAACCCAGAGAAAATCAAGTCAATCAAAGGCATTTCAGACGTAGTCATGGAAGAAGCGTCAGAGTTTACGCTTGATGATTACACGCAGCTAACACTTCGCTTGAGGGATAAGGCCCACAAACAGAAACAAATCTATTTGATGTTTAACCCAGTGTCTAAGGCTAACTGGGTATATAATGCGTTTTTTGTGAAGAACCCTAAAAATACAGTGGTCTATCAAACGACGTACAAGGATAATCGCTTTCTGGATGAGTTGACCAAGGAGAATATTGAAGAGCTAGCAAACAGAAACGAAGCCTACTACAAAATCTATGCTCTAGGTGAGTTTGCCACTCTTGACAAGCTAGTATTTCCAAAATATGAAAAGAGATTACTCAACAAGGACGAGCTTAAACAGCTACCGTCCTTTTTTGGTCTTGACTTCGGGTTTACTAACGACCCGACGGCGTTTATGCACGTCAAAATAGACCGAGAGAATAAGCGGCTATATATCCTTGAGGAATATGTCAAGAAGGGCTTGCTTAACAACCAAATAGCAGAAGCTATAACTAGCTTGGGCTATTCAAAAGAGGTGATTATGGCTGATTCAGCAGAGCAGAAATCTATTGCAGAATTGCAAACACTAGGCTTGCGTCGAGCTATTCCGGTAGACAAGGGGAAGGGCTCAGTTCTACAAGGGATTCAGTTCTTGCAGCAATTCGACATCATTGTCGATGAACGATGCGTCAAGACGATTGAGGAATTAGAAAACTATACATGGCAGAAGGACAAGCATACAAACGAGTACATCAACAAGCCGTGCGATAGTTATAACCACTGTATCGATGCGATTAGGTACGCACTGCAAAACCTTATTTTCGTCAAGGATAGGCAGGACGTAGACGCTAAGATTAGGCGTGTTAACAAACTGATAAGGAGATAGAATGACGAACACAACACATAGTACTGACGACATTTTACATGAAGGGCAGTACATTCCTAGATCATACCAATTCGAGCGAGACATGGAACCGACTAGCTTGCAGAAACGCGAAGACTTCCTTCATTTTCCAAAAGAAGCTAATACGCACTTCATGGCTCAGTCAGCGGACGACCTAGTGGACACGTTCCAAGGGCGTGAGAAGTTAGAGAAGATGGTAGCTCAGTTCCAAGACGAACAGATAGACCGCTTGAATATCCTAGAGAGCTACTCAAACGGGAATAACTACACGATTCTAAATGGTCGTAAACGACTAGAACCAGAGAAAGCTGACTACCGTATTAGGCACGACCTGGGCGGACAAGCTAGCCGCTTCTTTACTGGTTACACGGTAGGTCAACCTATTTCAATCGGTGCTACTGACACTAATAGCGACTTGACGGCTATTGACGATTTCAACGCTTACAACGACATTGAAGCCCTTAACCGTGAATTAGTCTATGACGCTTCACGCTTTGGGCGAGCGTTTGAGTTGCATTATTATGACGAGTTTGGCAATCCTGCAGTGGTCTTGATTGACGCAAGAGAGATGTTCACAATCCGCAGTGCAGACGTCCGAAAGGATATCATTGCGGCCGTGCATTGCCCAGTTTACAACGGTGAAATGTTTGTCACGGTCTACACTGACAACAAGATTGTTAGTTATGATCCAAACTGGCAGGAAATCGAACGCAAAGAAAACCCGTTTGGCATGGTTCCAGTGGTTGAGTGGCAGAACAACCGAGAGCGTTCGGGAGATTGGGAGAAAGGCATTCCAATCATTGACGCTTACGACGCAGCAGAGTCGGACACGGCTAACTATATGTCAGACCTTAATGACGCAATGCTTGTTATCAAGGGCGACGTTGAAAGTACGGGTATGAATGCGTCTGACATCATGAAAATGAAACACGCTAACATGCTAGTGCTTGAGAGTGGTGTCGGACACAACGGGCAGCAAACGTCGTTAGATGCTGGCTATATCTACAAGCAATATGATGTCAGCGGTGTTGAAGCGTACAAGTCACGCTTGATTAAAGACTTTTTCCGCATTGTCGGATTGCCAAACTTGCAGGATGATTCGACTTTCTCAGCTACGTCTGGGATTGCTATCCGCTACAAGCTAGTTGACTTGCAGCAAGTTACAGCAGTCAAACGGGGGTTCTTTGTTAAAGCGCTTAGACGACGCTATAAACTGCTTGAGTTGCTATCTAACAACCTCAAAGGTATCGAACCAGTGGACGCTGACATGCTGACATTCACATTCCATGAGAACTTACCAACAGACGTATGGGCTGAGATTCAATCAGCTATCAATTCCGGCATGGAAATCTCACAAGAAACACTTATGGAATCAGCTAGCTTCACAGACGCACGCAAAGAAAAGAGCCGTTTGCTCAAAGAGGGCGGGGCTACTGATCTAGAAGTTAGTCAGATTGTAGGTGTTGAGGATGATGACGAATAATGAACGCTACAATGCTGAACGAAAAGCACAATCAGACCTAATCAAGCGTGACATAGAACGTGACAAGGTATTAAAAGAGCTCTATCAAGCGTCGTATAACCGTATGCAAAGCCAAATAAACGGGTTTTACATGCGATATGCTGACAAAGAGGGGTTAAGCCGTGCCGAAGCTATGAAGCGGGCTAGTGAGTTCGATGTCACTGAGTACAGAGACCGAGCTAGAAAGGCAGTAGTCGAGAAAGATTTCTCACACGGCACTAACCAATGGCTAAGACTGTTTAACCTCAAAATGAAAGTCAGCCGTTTGGAGCTACTCAAAGCAGAATTAAGGCTTGAAATAGCTAGCCTTATATCAGACGTTAACGAAGTCTTCGACGAAGCGCGTGAGAGTGAATATTTAGCCGAATTTAAGCGCCAAGCGGGTATTTTGGGCAATTCTGCCGTCAATGCAGTAAGCCGCATGAGAGCCATCTTAGACGCTGATTTCTACGGACAGAATTTTAGCCGTAGGGTTTGGGGCAGGAACGGACTTCATGCAAGTATGCAGAAGGATGTGTTTAGCTCGCTAGCACGTATCTTCACCGACATGGACGGTTTTAAGCAGGAACGGCAGCGGTTAGCTAAGAAATACAACACAAGCCAAGCCAACGCCCAACGATTACTCAAGACCGAAATAGCTCGCATTAATGCTGATACAGAGTTGATGATGTTGAAGGAGAATGACTTCACGCATTTAATCTATGTCGCTGAAACTGGGGCTTGCGATATCTGTAAGCCTTTGGATAGAAAAGCCATACCGATTAACAAGGCAGAAAAGGGGGTTAACATGTACCCAATGCACCCTAACTGTCGCTGTTCAGCGTATGGACACATCAAAATGGAATATAAAGCCGGTGGCAGCACTCTTGATGAACAAGCTGTTAACGGTGTGTGGGGTGAATAACCCCTTGTCCAGACCGTGCTGAGGACGTTAAAAGCTGCATGAGTTCGTCGAGGTTGGACGTAAAAGCGTAAAGAAAGGAGCCTATCATGGCAGAAAAAGAACTTGAAACAGTTGAGAATCCTCAAGAGGTTGAAGCTAGCCAGCCGGAAAAAGAGGAAAAAATGGTGTCAGTTGCTGAGATGCAGCGTAGACTCAAGCAGATGGAAGAAAAACACACTCTTGAAATTGCTGATATGCAAACCGGTATTCAATCTCAAATCGAGGAAGCCGTTGCTAAAGCTAAAATGAGTGAGGAAGAACTTCAAGAACTGCAACAGAAACAGCGGGATAAAGAATTCGAAGAAGCCCAGAGCACAATTGCAGCACTTCAAGCCCAAATCGCTCAACGTCAAATGCAGGATATCGCCATTAAAGAGCTCGAAGCTCAAGGCGTTCCTGTCAATGAGTCAACGCTTGCGTTTGTCGTCAAAGGCGACGAAGAAGCTACCAAGCTAGCTGTTTCAAACATGGCTAACATTCTAAATTTGCAGAAACGTGAAGAAGCTAAAGCTCTACCACCTCGCACAAGCGGTGGAGAGGAAGGGCGTTCACATCGTGGAAAAGACAAGTTTGATAAAGCCAAAATCACTAATTTCTAATCAAAGAAAGGAGAGCGCATGGCTCAACAAAAATTCAATCCGGACACAGTCCTCTTGTCTGATTCTCTTGGAAAAGAGATTACATCAGAATACATCACTGATCTATTCACTGACGAACTTGTTAAAACTTCAAAAGTCATTCAGCTTGGTCAAAAAGTTGAAATGGAAGGTAAAATGGTCCGCAAGGGCGTAGAAGTTGGTCAATTGACAGACGCTTACTTTGTTGGTGAAGGTCAAAAAATCGGCACTGCAAAAGTACAAACTAAATCTTACGTTCTTGAATCTCGTAAATTGGCGGTTATCTTGCCAGTTACAGAAGAAGTCCTCAACTACACTTGGACTGACTTCTTCGAATCAATCAAGGACAAGATTGTTGATTTGTTCAACAAAAAAATCGACGGGGCTGCGTTCCTTGGTTTGTATAACAACCCATTCGGTGCTAACGTTTTGGCGTCTGCTAAACGCGCTCAAAACATCGTATCTGGTGACATCAACCTCAATAACATCTATGACGTTGAAGATAAATCAGAAAAAGAACCTAACGCATTCGTGGGACACCGCACAATCAACCGTACACTCCGTGGAATTGTGGACAACGTAAACGGTGGTCAACACATCTTCACTAAACCAGCTAACCCTAACGCTATCGGTGAGCTTGACGGTCTTCCATATTCACAACTTCAATTGCAAGACGGGCAAACTTACCCAGCAGGTACATTGATTACTGGTAACTTCAATGGTTTGGTTTACGGTATTCCAAACGGTACTAACTTGCGTCTTAAAATCGCTGATCAAGCTACTTTGTCTAAAGTTCAAAACGATGGCACACTTGATTCTGGTGATGTTCATTTGTTTGAACAAGACATGCAAGCACTCCGTGCTATCTTTGAAATTGCCGTAGCGATTCCAAACGACGAAGCATTTGCAGCTATCCAACCAGTAGGAGTCTAGTCAGGAGGTTTAAATGACCTATAAAACTAAGATTACATTCCGTGACTTGCAAGATAACGAGTATATCTATCAAGCCGGGGAAGTTTACCCACGAGAAGGCTATGAGCCATCTAAAGAGCGTGTGGCAGAAGTTCTTGAAAAAGGCGGTATCGAACAAGTCGAGCCGTCAAAAGAGCTTACAGTCAAAGAGCTCAAAGCAAAACTTGATGAAGCTGGTATCGAGTATGATACCAAAGCAAAGAAAGCAGATTTAGAAGAACTTCTAAAGGCTGCGGAGGGGGTCTAAAATGAACGATATCCAACTTGAGAAGATTAAGCGTCGGTTGGGTATCGACGTTGAAGACGATCTTGAGGATGAATTGATTGAAGACTTAGTAAACGACGCTGAGAGCTATTTCAAGGCGTTAGTCGGAACAACCGAGATTGACAAGAAGTATCATTTCATCATTGAAAATGTTGTTTACAAGCTCTATGGTCGTAAAGGCTCAGAGGGTGTCAAAACCGAAAACGTAGACGGCTATTCAGTCACTTACGAAGATTGGGACGACATGTTCAAGCCTTACAGAAAGATTTTGGATAAAGATTTTGGCCTGGACGGCTCGTTAGCTCGAAAAGGTAAGGTGAAGTTTCTATGAAAACACCGCACCGCATTAGGCTAGTGAAGCAGGGCGCTTCGACTTACAACCCGATAACTGATAAACACGAAGAAAAGGCACAGTCTAGCAAGATTGTGCCTTGTTTGGTTAACTTCATTGACCAACAGCGTGCATTTGAAGCCTATGGGAGTAGGTCCGACGTGGTCATGATATGCCGATTCAGTAAAGAGCAGAAGCCGTTTGACTACGCTCTTTATGGGGGTAAGAAGTATTACCCTATCGAACAGATTGACGCACCGATTAAGGGCGCAATCAGGTTGAAAAGAGGTGAGCTAAATGGCTAATTTCACAATCGAGTGGAGAGGGGACACAGTCCTCGCTGCTGCTTTGAATAAGGCAAGTCAAGGGGTTAGGACACAAGCTCAAACAGCTCTTAAAAACTCAGCTGAGAAAGGCAAGAGCATTTCAAAAGGGCTTGCGCCAGTCGATACTGGTTTCTTGAGAGCCAATATCACCACTAGGCACATGGGCGAAGAATCGCACATCCATTCAGCCGCCTCTTATAGCGGATTTCAAGAGTTTGGAACACGCTATCAGCCCGGTAAGCCGTTTATGCGTCCAATGATGCAACAAATCGAGCCTTATTTCACGGAACAAATCCGAAAAGTAATGGAAGGAGCCTTTAAATGACACCTAACCACGACTTATTCAGAAATCTATTTGCTATTGCTAGTGAGACGCTAGCAACTTACGACTACTTACCCGATTCATCCGCTAGCTATCCTTTCGCTTTCATTGGTGAGAATAGCTCAGCACCTACACTCAATAACGACAATTTTGGAACGATAAGACAAACCGTCCATATCTACGGGACTAGAGTGCAGCGTGCAGAGCTAGACGCCCACTGCCAAGCGTTGGAACAAGCTAGCGAACGAATTAAAGGGTTTGAATACAACTTATTAAAAACTGGTACAGACAAGCAAGTCTTACCGGATAATACAGACGCCCAGCCATTGATCCACATTGTGCTGGATTTTTCATTTACATATACCAAAAAGGAGGAATAAATGGCAGAACTTATTCTTGGGAAAGACCTCATGGTCTTCTTCCGTCGTGTTAAAGACCAAAAAACACAAGACGCTGCTAAAGTACGTTTCCAAACAGAACACACTATCAATGCTGAGAAAGAGGTTGAAACAACCAAAACTAAAGACGGTGTGGTTAACTCAATTTCAGACGGTGAAGTTTCTGGGGAATTCGTATCACTTGCATATCGTGAAGACGGTACTACTACTGAGATGTGGCGTGAAATGCGTAAATGGTTCATCGCAGGCGACAAAGTAGAGTGCTGGCAAGTTGACCTTGCTTCTAAACGTGCGTCTGGTGGAAAAGATGTCTATGACGTTGAATATTACCAAGGCTATCTTAAGAACTTTGAAATTTCAGCACCCGCTGACGACAAAGTGGAGCTTTCTTACGAGATGGCTATTGATGGTAACGGTATTATTTCAACCGACAGCTTGACAGAAGCTCAGAAGAAAGCAGTCGCAAGCGCTCAATACGACTACCACACTCTTGCTAAAGAAGACAGCCTAGTTTCATCTATCTAGTCTAATTGCAGGGGCTTTGTGCCCTTGCTTTTTTTGTATAAAGGAGAAATAAAACATGATTCTATCTATCAACGGACGAGACTTTAATTTGATTTTTGGACTTGCGTTCTTACGTGAGATCAACAAATTGCACTCAGCAGAGCTTGAGGGCATGAAGACTGGTTATGGTGCTATGACATTGATTTCAGCCGGTGTCGCTATCAACGACCCTCTTGCATTCGTGGACATCATCAAAGCTGGCACGATTACAGCACCACAAAAACCAAGTGATGCAGACATTGAAGCCTATCTTGCTGATTTGATTGACAAAGGTAAATACAAGGAGACAATCGACTCTATTATTGACGAGTTAAAAGCGTCATCCCTACTCAAACTCGCAATGAACGTTCAAGAGTAGGGCAAAGTCAACCAGATTATGATTTCAGCTATGACGACGCAATGGCCCTCTTGATTGCAAGGCACGGCATGAGCTACGTAGAAGCTGCCAGGACAACGCTTGTTGAATTTGAGGTGTACAATACCGCCTACGCAATTAAACAAGAGGATATCCGCTTTAACGCAGCAATCCAAGCATGGTATAACCAGACCGTGCAAGCTACCAAAGGCAAGGGCAAGAGTGTTCGCTCAGCTTACAGAACCTTTAATGAGTTTTATGACCATGAAAAAGAGTTCAGTAAGATATTTAAACCAGAGGACACTGCGCCTAGAAGTCGAGCGCTCTCGTTAGCTGATAAGAATAGGATCATCAATCAAACAAAGAAAGGGGGTAGTTAATGGGAGCATCTTTTGACGTTACGGCCATATTACGTGCCAACTCAAGCGACTTCACCAATGGCGTCAATGCTGCCAAGTCTGCCCTTGCTGATTTGAGAAATCAGTCTGGGGGCATGCTTGCTCAAGTTGGTAGCAGTTTAAAGTCAGTCGGTAGTGCCATGCAGTCAGTCGGAGCTGGAATGACCACAGCTTTCACACTGCCGATGGTCGGTGGGTTAACTGCCGTAATCAAAGGTTATGCAGACCTTGAGCAATCGTTAGGTGGTGTTTCTACGTTGTTCAAACAGAATGGTTCAAGCGTCAACACCCTAGCCAGAGACTACGGCATGACCAGACAACAAGCCCAAGCGCTCTATAACACAATGGACCGTGAGGGAACCAACGTTATCGAGAACGCCAACCGAGCCTATAGGACGGCTGGTGTGTCTGCTAACCGATACATGGAGCAGGTAACGTCGTTCTCAGCTACCTTGTTACAAGGTCTAGGCGGTGATACTGCCAAAGCTGCGAAATACGGGGATAAAGCCCTTGTCCAAATGTCAGATAATGCGAACAAGTTCGGTACTAACATGACGGACATTCAAAACGCTTAT
Source organism: Streptococcus sp. HMSC064H09 (assembly GCF_001812625.1). Taxonomy (NCBI): domain Bacteria; kingdom Bacillati; phylum Bacillota; class Bacilli; order Lactobacillales; family Streptococcaceae; genus Streptococcus; species Streptococcus sp. HMSC064H09. Next base: position 9,737 of record NZ_KV809567.1, on the reverse strand, counting down.
CAAGGCTTCGCCAAAGACAACTATTCAATGCTGGATAACTTGAAACTTGGTTACGGCGGTACCATGTCCGAAATGGCTCGTTTGGTCAATGAATCTGGTGTCTTAAATGGTGAATTTGAAGCTACGGCTGACAATATCCGTGATATCCCATTCCATACCTTGATTGATGCCATCGGTATTACTCAAGATAGACTTGGAGTAACCGGAACGACTGCGAAAGAAGCAAGTACAACTGTTTCGGGTTCGTTTAATTCCATGAAAGCAGCCGCTGAGAACTTGGTGGCCGGTCTTGGGAACAACGAAGCTAATATCAAGCAACTCATGGAAAACATGAAGCAGACTATCATCACATTTAAAGACAATGTGGTGCGTGTTCTAGGGACTATCTGGGACAATCTGCCAGTGGATGGCTGGGTAAAATGGGCAGCCTTAATCATCGGTACTGTAGGGCCGGTAATATTTGCCCTCGGTTCACTGATAGCGTGGGTTGGGAAAGTCGTTTCTGCAATTAGCACTATCGGAGAGTTCTTAGGAATCTTTTCGACAGCTACGGAAGCGGTAGAAGGATCCTCAATGGCTTTCGAAGGCGGTGAGTCTGTTATGGTTTCATTCGCTTCTACTGTAGAGGGTGTCTCTGCTGCCTCACTTGCTGCGTTCGCTGGGATTGCGTTAGCAGTCGGGATGGTAGTAGCTGCACTTATTGATCTATGGAACAATAGCGAAAGTTTCCGTTCGCAAGTCATTGCAATTTGGGAAACTATCAAGAGCGCAATCACTAACGCCGTTCAAGCCATTGTGTCGTTTGTCATGTCAATTTGGGGTCAGTTGACTTCATTCTGGAACGAAAACCACGCCTTGATTATGCAGACAGCGACAACTTACTGGAATATGTTCAAGGGCATGATTGAGAACGTTATGAACGCTATTCTTCCGGTTGTTCAAACTGGATTGAATTTGCTGATTACACTGTTCTCGACAAGTTGGCAAATGATCACCACAGTTATTTCAACAGTCATCGAGGTTATCTTAAATATCATCAAACTAGGGATGCAGATTCTACAAGGTGACTGGTCCGGAGCGTGGGAAACGCTTAAAACTATCTTGTCCACTGTTTGGGAAGGTATCAAATCCCTTGTTTCAATCGGTATCAATGCTATTGGTCCGATTATCCAAGCGGGGATTCAGTTCATTCTCGCAATCTGGAACGCAGCATGGGCATTGTTAGCTGTTCCATTCCAAGCACTTTGGGCATTGCTTCAATCTATCGCTGGTGGGGCTATGGCTGCTATTAGTGGCGTTATTAGCGCTGGTATTGCTGTGATTCAGTCTATTTGGTCAGCGGCGTGGACGGTTATCCAGACTGTTTTCTCAACGGTTTGGAATACAATCATGTCCATTCTGTCACCTATCATGGCTGGTATCTCAAGCATCATTTCAAGTACCTTGTCAGCTATTCAAGCGATTTGGACCGCTATCTGGACGGGTATTCAAGCTGTTTTAGCTGGTGTATTAGCTGCTATCGTCGGATTGGTTACTGGTAACTTCTCGCAAGTTCAAGCGGCTATTTCGTCAATCATGTCAGCTATTCAAGCCACTATCAGTGCGATTTGGAACGCCATCCTGTCGCTTATCAGCAGTGTACTAAGTGCGATTGCTAGCACTGTATCAAGTACATGGGCATCTATCCAGTCAATCGTTTCAAGTGCTATGAGTTCCGTTCAGAGCATTATCAGCTCAGCTTGGAGTGCTGTTAGATCAGCGGTAAGCAGCGCCATGAGCTCAATTCAGTCAGCTATCACTAGCGGATTTAGTGCCGTGGTATCAGCGGTAACAAGTGCCGGTCAGCGTATCATTTCAGCGGTCCGCTCAGCGTTCAGCGGTGCACTTAGTGCAGCCCGTGGATTCGTTGGACAAGCTGCAAGCGTCGGTTCTCAATTGATTAGCGGTTTCGTTAGCGGGGTTACATCCGCAGCCGGCAAGCTGATTTCGGCAGTTAAAGGCGCGGTAAGTAATGCGATTAATGGAGCTAAAGCCTTGCTTGGTATCAAATCACCATCCCGTGTGTTCCGTCAATTCGGTATCTACACGGATAAAGGTTTCATCATCGGTATCGACAGTAAAGCGGATCAAGTAGCCCGTTCAATGCGCTATATGGCCCAAGGTGCTATCGACGCATTCACTGGTCAAGATATCAACGGAGCTATCACTGATGAGCTTGGTAGCATGGACGGCCAGTTAGGTCGATTAGCAGGGTATGATCCATCTGTTTCATTCAACGGCGGCAAGATGTCAGTTACTCAACAAGCAGCGGACATCGTGCTTAAAATGGGTGATACAACTTACAGAGCATTTACTGAGGACATCACTAACGCTCAATCAATGGAATTAATGCTTGATAACTATTAAGAGAGAAAAGAGGTTTTAGCTAATGCATGATTATGCTTCATTGAAGCGCACGGAATCAACGGTGCTGCAAAGAGCGCCAGTTGATAACATGCGTATCAACGGAACACCAATTGAAGATATCATCCAAGGGTATCGACAACTTACAGTTAAGGGGCGTTCGTTGCTTAACCGTGAAATTTCAACCACTCGAGTTCCTGGGCGCCGTGGTGTTTGGGTGGACAGTGTCAACGATTCAGAGCGTGAGATTGAAGTTAAGTATCAGTTAACTACGGTTACTAGCCAAGTCATGAGGACCTCTTTCCGAGAGCTTAACCGCATTTTGAGAGAGGTAGGGCCTAGCGGTTATCTTGAAGTAACTTTTGATGATGAGCCGGATTTCACTTACTACGCAATATTCAAGGAAGCGGACGAAGTCGAGGAAGATAGGCTTTCAGTCATTAGCAGTTTCGTTTTGCTAGTGCCAGACGGCTATAAAAAACGGGTTCCAGAGCGTTCTAACGACGTTGTTTATCTAACTTACGCTAAGCAGGTAATACCTGAGAAGATTGTAGCCGTGACATCTACAGCGGCAACGGAATTTGAAATTATCAACGGTCAAACCAAGCTATCGTTTAAGGGTAGCTACGCAGCTAATAAGGAAATCGTCATTAAATTCGGTACAGAAGAAGTGACAGCTACTTACGACGGACGTAATATCCTAAGTGAATTACAACGATTTAGCCCGCTTGAGCAGTTTTATGTGAAGGACGGCGACAGATTGACAGGCAAGAATGTAACTATCCGTGAGGTACAGTGGAGGGATGAAAGTCTATGATCTATTTATTCGATAAGGACGAAAAACTTATCAAGATTATTCGCAAACCTGCAATTAAGAAGGCTTTGCAGAAATTCAGTCTTACCACTGAAAACTACATTTCAGACCGCTTGACTGTCGAAATGAAAGCTTTGAAGGATGATGAACTGGCAAAACTGGAATACATGGCTATTCAGTCAATCGACGATACGCATAAATTCCATTACTTCTACATTGCCCAAGGCAATACCAAAGGGGATATCACAACGCTTATTGGTGTTCAGTCTGGCATTGAGGAATTACGCAAGACAGTCGTTTACGACAAACGCCCAACAGACCAACGTGCTAGACCAGTCATCGAATGGCTTTTAACTGGCACAAACTGGTCCCCTCGCTTCGTTGCTGAAACAAACCCAAAGAGCACTAATTTCTATTACATTTCCACATTTGATGCACTGAAAAAAGTGTGCAAAGTGTGGGGCTTAGAAATGCAGTTCTTTGTTGAAATGAACGGCGCTCAGATTGGCGCTAGATACATTGATTTCAAGCGCAAAATAGGTGAAGCAGTCGGTAAGCGTGTTGTCTACGGTCATAACGCCCTTAAAATTCTGCAAGAAGTTGAAAAGACAAACCTATACACCGCCTTGGTTGGTCGTGGTAAAGGGGAACAAGTCAGCTCGGCGGAAGACACCGGCAAAGATGCTGACGGTTACGGACGCAAAATCAACTTCGAGGAAGTTGTCTGGTCAAAAGCCAAAGGGGACCCACTAGACAAGCCCCTTGGTCAGAAATACCTTGAAATTCCAGAAATGACCGCTAAATACGGCATTAAACAACCAGATGGCAAGATGCGCCCAAAGATTGGCTTTGTCGAATTTAGCGAGGAAGAAGACAAGAACGAACTTATCAAGCAGACTTACGATGCTTTGATTGAGTCTTCAAGACCTAAACTGACACTTAAAACGTCAACGGTTTATCTCAAGGGCGTCCAAATTGGTGACACTATCCGAGTGGTCCGACATGACAGACACCTTGATTATGATACACGTATCTTTGAAATCACATTCAACCGCTTAAACAACGAATCTAGCGACATCAAGCTAGGGGACCGAGTTAGCGAGAGCAATGACGCAAAGGTACAGAGTACCGTCGACAAGGCTCTTGACGAGTTTAAAGCTGGTGAGTTCACTGAGTTTGTCAAAAAGTTGCCAGAGTTTATCCCGTCAGCTAATGGTTTTAACCATAATTGGTACACAAGCACTGATCCAACAGAATCTCACCCTGGACAAGTCCTAATCAATGATTCTTGGTACAAACCAGACCCAGAACATGAGGGACACACTATCATGTATCGCTGGACTGGGGAAATGTGGCAAGAGGTACTGAGAACATGGGACGGCACGGGGCTTCAAGACAAAATCAAGAAAGAATTCGAGAAAGTCGCAGCCGACATGGCTAAACAGCAATCAGAACACGACAGAGTGGTTGCTGAAATCACAGCCAAGGCCACTAATGCGGAAACATTAGCCAGTTCAGCTAAATCAACCGCAGAGGACGCTTTTAACCGTCTGAATGATGTTAAGAGCGAAGCTATCGCAGAAGCTCGTTACTTGGACACAGTCGAGCGTGCAGAGACAGAGAAGAAGATTGCTGCATCTAAAAAAGACGCACTATCAGAAGCTGTCAAACTGGTCGATAATGCTAAAAGTACGCTAAACACGGACTTATCAGAGACTGAAAAGAGAGTTGAAGCTCTAAAAGGTTCTATTGGTACATTGTCAAATGACACGTCAGTACAGTTTGCCAAGATAAATAACGCCCTCATTTCAGTAGCTAGCAAGCAAGATGTTGACAAGGTCAGTCAGCGCGTGTCTAATGCTGAGACGGTTTTGACACAGCAAGCAGGGCAGATTTCAGCCAAGGCTAGCAAAGAGGATGTCAACGCTGTTTCTGGTCGTCTAAACAAGGCTGAGAGCTCGTTGACGGTGCAGGCTGGGCAAATCAGCCAGAAAGCCAACAAGCAGGACGTAGACACGCTCACGGGCCGTGTGAATCGTGCTGAAACATCAATCACTCAGCAAGCGGACATGATTGCGTCTAAAGCTAACAAACAAGAACTTGACAACGTCAATAATCGAGTGTTGAACGCTGAAAGTCGCATTACTCAACAAGCTAACGAGATTAGCCAACGAGTGAAGACAAGTGATTTTAACAATGCTACCAAGAGACTTGCGACGGCTGAGAGCTCAATTACTCAGCTAGGAAATAAAATTACTACTGAGATTAGTAGAGTGGACAGCAAGATTCCAACCGATTTCGGAAGTCGTAACTTGATTTTGAAATCAGCAGATTTTGAGAATCTACACCGACAGCCCGGAGGGAGTGGGAATACTACTACTACTACTGACGGGCAAGCATTCCTAATCAAGTCTCACAGCTATTCAAATGATGTTTATGGTGGTATCTCATGGAACATGGCTATTCCAGAGATAAAAGCCGGTGAAACATTCTCGGTGTTAGTTCCGGTTTACATCGACAGCGGGGTAGACATTGATCGTGGCGCTATGATTATCATCAAAAATCACAAAAACAATGACAATCTAGTTGCTTACAATATCCCAACAGACCTCAAAAATGAGTGGTTTGACGTTAAGCTGATTTTCACTGCCGGCAAGGACATCACCCTCGGTGAATGGCCATTCTATATTACAGTTATTAGAAACGGTTATTTGAAAATCAAACCGCCTATGTTGGTCAGAGGAACACTCATCCCCTTGCAGCATACAGTAGCACCAGAGGACACCGAAGCTGAAATCAGCACGGTTAAAACGACGATTACACAGACCGAGCAGGGTGTCAGTCAGCTATCTCAGAAACAATCTGAAACAGATAGCCGCATGACTAACGCTGAAACTACGGTCAATCACTTGGTCGATGAAGTATCATCAAAAGTGTCTAAGACTGATTTTGACAAACTCTCTAAGAGTGTAGCGGCTAATAGCACCGCAATCACTCAGACTGATAATAAAATCAGTTTGAAAGCGGACAGAACAGAAGTCCAAGCTGCCAAGGCTACGGCTGACAGTGCAGTGTCTAAAGGTCAAGAGCTAGAGCGTAAAATCAACCAAACTAACGCAGAATTACGTGTTACAGCCGATTCTATCGCTCAAAAGGTTTCAAGGGTTGACTTTGACAACCTTGGAAATAAAGTCACTAACGCTGAAACACAAATCAGCACGCTAGCTGGCAAGATTGAGACTAAAATCTCTAGGGTTGACCTAGACAGTGCTATTGATAGCAAAGGCTTTTTGAAAGAGTCTGACGTCAATAGACTTGTTGATAACAAAGGTTTTGCGACGGCTACGGCTGTAACAAACCTTATCCAACAGTCTGAGCAAGGGACAACGCAGCTTATTAGCGAGGTCAAGAAGCAGATTCCGTCAATTGACACGCTTTCTGTTGGTGGTGAGAACTTGATCCGTAACTCAGCTTTTCCGGACAGCCTGGACGGCTGGGGCTATTGGGAAGCATCGCAGCCTAACTCGAATTTATCTGTGTCAAGTCATTCATTCTATTACAACGGTTCTAAGCCGTTGTTTTTGCTTTCAACAACAACAACAACAACGCCTAGCGCTACGATGAGATTTCCAGTGAAACGAAATACCACTTATTCCCTTAATGTTTCGATTTTGGCAGGCGGTAACCTAAAGGGGATGGATATCTATTTTCTTGGGCGCAAGTCAAACGAAACTAAAACATTTAGCAAAGTAGTTAACATCAAGCATTTCGATGGTTCGCCATCCACAAGCGGTGTTAAGAAATTTCACTTCACTTTCAACTCCGGCGACTGCGATGAAGGCTTTATCCGTATCGATAATACTGGTACTACCAACGGCAGTCAGTCATTGCTATTCTTCACCGAGCTTGATTGTTACGAGGGAACTATGGACCGCGCTTGGCAACCATCGCCAAAAGATGCAAGTCAAGAGGTGACAGTCAAGTTCAACGAAATCAAGTCAACCGTTGACAGTTTCAGCCGTACCATTGGCGAACATGGGCAGTCTATTTCTCAGATTATCCAAGATGCCAAAGGTACGGTTTGGAAGGTGGAGAACCTAGAGGATAAGTGGGCGTTTAATCTCGGTGTCACTAACAAGCAACTAGACAAGCTGGGCACTGGTCTCGAAGCCACCAAGTCCGAAATGTCCCAGATTGCAGGGTCTTGGGCAGTTAAGAATCTGACAAGGTCCGGTGATGTGCTTAACCAAATTAATCTCAATAAAGACGGCTCAGTTAAAATCGACGGGAAACTGGTTCAAATCACTGGCTCTACCTACATCGAAGATGGTGTTATTAGCTCAGCAAAAATCGGTGAACTTTCAGCAAGCAAAATCACTAGCGGACGCTTAAACGCTTCACTCGTTGATGTCGTTAACCTAAACGCTTCAAGCGTCACAAGCGGTACGTTTACCGGTTTGAACTATCGAGGAGGCAGAATGGAAGGGCTTAACGGATCAATGAGAGTTGACTTAAACCAATCTGAGATTCATTTCTACGACAATGCAACGATTGAATTTCATAACAAAGACAATGCGATCGTTCGACGTAAAGGGACGCACACAGCGTTCGTGCATTTCAACGACACTCCACCAGATGAAGATGAAGGTGTCGGCTCGTTGTTCGCTGCCATAGGCGTCACATCGTCTGGGGATGGAATCAATTCAGCGTCATCCGGCCGTTTCTCTGGGCTTCGAGTGTATCGCGCCGCAAGAGGGTTGGAGCATAATGCAGTTTTCGACCAAGCTGAACTGTATGGTGACAGAATCTTGCTAAAAGACGACTTTTATTTTGATCGTGGGTACTCTTTCCACCCGGCTTCGCTTCCAAAGGGGCGCTGGATAAATGTCACCAATCTAGGATTTGCTGCCGCAGCTCTCGCAAGGGTTTGGCAGCATTTTCTAAATGTAGGCGGAAACGGGAGAGACCCAGCATTTATTAACGCTTTAAAAAATGAGCAAGCCACTTTCGGCAAAATCGCCCATTGGTAAAAGGAGAATTTATGAACGAACAAATCTACACTTCAATGATTCGAGATATCGCAAGTCAGAACGCTAATTTGACTATTGAGAAGGCCGAGTTTAAAGCTCGTTTGCAGGCAACTGTTAGCGAACTTGAGCATTATCAAAATGTACTAGCGTCTGATTCAGACCTTAACGACCTCTTTAATGAGGCAGCGCAGAAAGGAGCGGCTAATGAATAAGTCTAATTTCAGTGTTACATCGAGTTATCTGACCAACCCGACAACAACACGGATTGCCATCCAGTCCAAAGATGGCTCGACGTGGTTGACACGAGACGTTCCAGGAGACCACACAAGCAAGGCGGAAGAAGCTAAAATCCAGCTTATCTTGGACATCTTAGCGACTGAGTTGGACCCAGCTGGAGCGCTAGCACGCTATCAAGCTAAGTCAGAGGAATCTATCAAAGACCTTGACAGTCGCTTGAATTTGGCTGAGAAAGTAGCTGAACAAAGCGAATTGACTCGTAAGATTGCTAACGTGTCCATCCTCAATGCGGTAATGAGTCAGAATATCCAATATGGCACAATCTACAAGCAATATTTGGAATTGTTGCCAGTTGCTAAAGCAGGCGATGCGTTCAACGCTGGGGATATCTTCGCTATCGAAGACCCTAGTCATGAGGAAGTGGACGGAGAAGGCAAGCTGGTACTTATCCAAGTTAACGGGTCTTTTACTTACGAAAATCAACCATTCGCTGATTTTGCAAAGGGTGGCAAGCTCGAAAACAATGGGATTGCCACTGCATGGCTATTCAAACCGAAGGAGGGTTAATGGTACAGAAACCAGACGGCATTTTTGGTGTCTTCGATGTGGTTAGAGACTTCTATGCGCACGGTATCGATGAGCATTTATGGGTGTTCCTGCTCATGATTATCATTTTCAGCGATATCGTTATTGGTGTGTCCAGGGCTTGGGCCGCTCATGAGTTTTCAAGCTCTAAATTTCGTAAAGGGCTAGTCAGTCATACAGCCATGATTACGTTTGTAGCCATCTTCTATCCGTTCGCAGTATTCATGAATTTAGGTGGTGTCCTAGATACATTTATCTTTGCCATGATTGCGGCTTACGGATCTAGTATTTTGGCTAGTCTATCAGCACTAGGGGTGGAAATCCCTTATATCGACAAATACATTAAGAAAAATATCGACAAAGAGAAGTTTTTTCTTAACTCAGAAGAAAAGGAGAAGAATGACAATGATTAATTTTAAACTACGTTTGCAAAACAAAGCTACTCTAGTAGCTCTTATCTCAGCAGTTTTCTTGATGTTGCAACAGTTCGGGCTTGAAATCCCGCACAATATCCAAGAGGGTGTTAATACATTCGTTGTGATTTTGGTAATCTTGGGTATCGTAACTGACCCAACAACTAAGGGTGTGGCAGACAGTGAACGTGCATTAAACTATAACCAACCTCATGAGGACTAGCTTATGGCTAAACTCATGACCTCTATCAACCA
>NZ_KV809566.1:0-14819 GCF_001812625.1 Streptococcus sp. HMSC064H09 | reverse complement strand
TTTTTCTGTCTAACTTTTGGGGTGCAGTTCAGTTGTAAAGGTTAGACTATCAACATCCACTTCTATAAATTGATAGAGAACGAAGGCAGTCGCTAAAGTAGCATGACCACACAAATCGATTTCTCCACCGGGAGTAAACCAACGTAAATCGTAATAGCCGTTCCTTTTAACCGTAAAAGCTGTCTCAGAGAGATTGTTTTCTTTGGCAATATTCTGTAAGGTATTATCCGACAACCATTCGTCCAGAAGACAAACAGCAGCTGGGTTCCCTTTAAAAACGGTATCTGTAAAAGCATCAACGATAAATTGTGAAATCGTATATTGACTAATTGGCATGAAGGGCTCCTTAATTTGTTATCTTTATTATATCTGAAAATAGGATAGAAAACAGACAAATAGTAACTAAAATAGTTATTTAAAAAGTTACTTTTTGTGCAAATTTTCCATTATTTCTTAATAACACCTTCTTTTACCAAGAAATCATGTGCGACTTGGGCAGCCGGTTTACCTGCTACTCCCACTTGGTAGTTCATCTGGCTCATTTGCTCTGCTGTGATTTTACCAGCTAACTTGTTTAGAATGCCTTCCAATTCTGAATGTTTCTTAAGAAGAGCTTCTTTCATGAGGGGTGCTCCTTGATAAGGTGGGAAGAGTTGTTTGTCATCCTCTAGGGCCACAAGGTCATAGCGAGCAAGCTCGGCATCCGTTGAATAGGCATCTGTTATCTGGATTTCACCAGACTGGATAGCCTGGTAGCGAAGGGCTGGCTCCATAGTGGAGACTTGTAGATTAAGACCATAGACTTTCTGCAGGCCCTTGTTCCCATCCTCTCGGTCATTAAACTCCAAGGTAAATCCTGCCTTGAGTTGTCCTTCCACCTTTTTCAAATCTGAAATGGTCTTGAGGCCATACTCTTGGGCAATTTTCTTAGGCACCGCGACAGCATAGGTATTCTGATAAGCCATGGGTTTGAGCAAGGCCAGGTTGTCTTGTCGCTTGATCCCATCTCGAGCCGCTTGATAGACTGCTTCTGGATCATGGTCGACTTGCGGCGCCGGCTTGAGAAGACTTTCGGTCACGGTTCCTGTAAACTCTGGATAGATATCAATATCCCCTTTTTTCAGAGCTTCATAGAGGAAGGTGGTCTTGCCAAAATTTGGTTTAACAGTCACTGTCATGTCCGTGTTTTCTTCGATCAAAATCTTGTACATATTGGCTAGAATTTCCGGTTCAGGACCTAACTTCCCAGCGATGACCAGATTTTCTTTTTCAGGTTTGGGAAGAAAACTTGGTGTATAAGATACTCCCAATCCGATAACCATTACCGCAAAAGCCACAAAGATGGTCCGCAATTTGGCCTTTTCCATCCATTTGAGAAGAAGGTTAAAGGCGATGGCTAAGAAGGCTGAAGACAGGGCACCGATCAAAATCAGACTGGCATTATTGCGGTCAATCCCCAGAAGGATAAAGGAACCTAGTCCCCCAGCTCCAATCAAAGCAGCTAGAGTAGCCGTCCCGATAATCATCACAGCTGCTGTCCGAATCCCAGACATAATGACGGGCATGGCCAAGGGAATCTCGAACTTCTTCAAGCGCTCCCACTTAGTCATCCCAAAGGCAACCCCTGCTTCTTCTAGACTTGGGTCAATCCCCTGCAAACCGGTGATGGTATTTTGAAGGATGGGGAAAATGGCATAGATGACGAGAGCTGTCAAGGCCGGAAGTGTTCCGATCCCCATGATGGGAATGAAGAGCCCCAAAAGGGCCATGGAAGGAATGGTCTGGAAGATCCCAGCTACCTGTAAAACCCAGTTGCTGGCTCTCTTGCGTGTACTTAAATAAATAGCCAGAGGGACCGCCAGAAAAATCGCAAGGAGAAGGGTCAGTAATGACAGTTGCAAATGTTGCCCCAGTGCAGTGAGCCAGTCCCCAAAGCGTTCTTGAAAGGTTGTAAGTAGTTTAGACATGGTGAGCACCTCCAAACAAATCTGCCACAAAGTCGTTGGCAGGTTGGGCTAGAATGGTCTCAGAATCCGCCACCTGCACAATCTCTCCTTCCTGTAGCACCGCAATCCGATCGCCTAATTTTAAGGCTTCGTCTGTGTCATGGGTCACGAAAATAGTCGTCATACCAAATTCTTTGTGCAAGTCTTTGGTGAGAGCCTGTAGCTGTTTGCGAGAAATAGCATCCAAGGCTGAAAAGGGCTCGTCCATTAATAGAATCTTTGGTTCCCCAATGATGGCACGCACAATCCCAATCCGTTGTTGCTCCCCACCCGATAACTCGCTTGGCTTGCGATTTGCATACTCTGCAGCAGGCAGACCTACCTTGTCCAAGAGTTCTTCAGTTTTAGAGGCTATTTGGCTTTTAGTCCACCCTTTCATCTCTGGAATTAAAGCAATGTTCTCAGCGACAGTTAGATTTGGAAAGAGAGCAATGGCCTGCAAAACATAACCAGTAGAAAGACGTAACTCTCGTTCATCATAGTCCTTGATGCGTTTTCCGTCCATATAGATATTGCCATCAGTTGGCTCCAAAAGACGGTTAATCATCTTGATCATGGTGGTCTTTCCAGATCCTGAAGGGCCTACGAGGACCATAAATTCACCATCTTCAATACGGAGATTGACATCTTTTAAAATGTCTGTATCCGTGTAGCGCAGGACTACATTTTTATATTCAATCATATTCTTCCTCAATTTTCACAATTACTTTCCCGAAGGACTGGCTACTTTCAAGATAGGTGTGCGCTTCTTGTATCTCTTCTAGTCTATAAACCTTCTCAGGCCGGACATCCACTTGATACAATTCCACAAAATCGATCAACTCTTGGAGCTTTTCATTTGAAACATTCCCCGAATAAAAGGTCGTTAAATAAACATTCTTCGCCAATTCAACAATTGGATCAAAATCAGCCAAGGTCCACTGGCCACCTAATTGACCACAAGAGCAGATAATTCCTCCTTCACTTAAGTGATGGATACTATCTTTGATATGACGAGGTCCCACTAGATCTAGAATTTTTGTGAAAGACTCCTCACTTTGCAAAACGCCATCCTTCTCCAAAATCACCTGATCAAATCCAACCGCCTTCAATTGGTCTTCCTTGACTAAATTTCGGCTAGTTCCTACCAAGTGAATCTCAGGAAATTTTCCTTTAAGTAGTTTAGCAAAAGCAATTCCTACACCACTGGTTGCTCCGCGAACTAACACGCAATCTTTCTCCTCAATCTTGAGATTAAGAAAAGAGCCATAAGTTGTGTAATAGGTTTCAGGAAGGGCAATCAAGCTTTCCAAATCAAGTTCTGTCTTGATTGGATAAATTTGCTCATTTGGGAGAAGTGTATACTCTGCATAACCTCCATCAAAAGCTCGCCCCATCTCCCCCATAATGGAAATGATTTGCTGTCCAATATTCAAATCCGGTCGTGTCGTTTCTTCCACAAGACCGACACACTCAATTCCTAACACACGAGGAAATTGAACTGACGGCGATAAACCCTGACGGGTAAAAATTTCACTGTGATTGATACCAAATCCTTGAATTTTCACCAAGGTCCAACCGGCCTTCAAAATTGGTTTTTGTCGTTCGACAACTTCTAATACCTCTGGTCCACCTGGACTGCTCACAACAACTGCTTTCATAAGGCACTCCTTCTTAAAACTTCCCTCTATTGGTCAAGTCTTCGACCTTAGGCATGACTTCCTTATTATCCCAATGCTCAACAATTTTTCCATTTTCTAAACGGAAGATATCGTATTGAGCAAAAGGCACTCCATCCATCAAGACCTGACCATAACTAACTGCATAATTCCCTTGCGCCAAGAGTTGGAAAACAAAGTCATAGGTCACATCGTGCTCGCGTACGTAGTTCTTATAAGCTTGGCTTCCTTCCCCAATCTCATGGTTATGCTGGATCAGTTCCTCTGCCACAAAGTCTTCCCATTGATCGAGTTCCTTGTTTTGGAAAATTTCTGTCAAGAAACGACGGACCAATTTTTTATTTTCTGCTGTCTTACCCAAATCCTTGATTTCAAAATCTCCAAAGATCTGATCTAGTTGTCCATTTTCAGGTTTGCGATAGTAGTCAATAACGTCCCAATGCTCAACGATACGACCATTTTCATCTGCACGGAATGTATCCGTCGTTACCCATTGGGCTTCTCCACCGTTCAGATATTGGTGAACATGAACAAAAACAAGATTTCCATCTTCAATGGTACGAACAATCTTAATATCACGTTCTGGATGACGTTTAAAAAAATCTGCAAAGAAAGCCGCAAAACCTTCTTTCCCATCTGGAACCCCTGTGGAGTGTTGGATATAGGTATCCCCTACAGAGCTAGCCTGAGCTTCTGCTACACTGCCATCTTGAATGGCTTGAAGGTATAGATTTTGTGCATTTTGTGCTTGAATAGACATGACTTATTCCACGTTTTCTTTTTTCTTTAAATTATTTATAATACGCTCTTGATAGGCCTCAAATTCTTGGATTTCGTTATCCGAAAAGCCTTGGTAGAATATCTCTCCCAGTTCCTGACTGACGCAATCTCCAATTTCTTTTTGCGCCCAACCTAATTCCGTCAAGACTACAAACTTCTTGCGCTTGTCCTGGTCACTCTGTTCAATCTTAACCAAGCCTTGCTCGACCAACTTCTTTATCATGCTAGTCAATGTGTTATTAGCTAGTCCCGTCGCTAGAGCAATATCAGTTGCAGTTACCCTTCCTTGCTCTTTTTGCCATAAGACTGTTAAAATTTTCCCTTGTTCACTTCTGTATTGAGCATCTGGTTCCTTGCTCAAGAGTTTTTGAAAGATACGCCCGTTCAACAAGCGTATCTGTAAAGCTTGGTAGCCTCCTGTCATCTTATCCATTTTTGTCTCCTTTTTATTTCTATATCGAAATATCATAGTCATTGTATCACTGTTCGTTACATCTGTCAACTGTTTCGATATCGAAATAATTATAAAAACAAAAAAACTTCCCTAATCATCTAGGAAAGTTCTTTCTATGATTTATGATGTCTTAAAAAATTTTATTCAGCCTTAGTAATATCTTCACGCATCTCATCGACATTGAATTTAGCAAAAAGATACTGACGGTCTTGCACTGGGAAACGTTGGTCGAGTTGGTCAACTGGACCAACTTCGATAATACCATTTTCAATAACAAAGTCCATAACGTGACCACCAAATGTCAAGTCGTCTGAAATAAAATGGAGGTGATACCCAGCAACACTCACACCGTGGAACATTTCTGGCGTCCAAATACCAACGATAGTACCTGAAATATTATCTACCTCGTACTCAGGTTGGCGTGTGGCAACATCAGCAAACTTAATATCGGCATTTGATTTTGGAATCATGCGCACGTGCATATGTTTAAAATGACCTTTGATTTTGATAGAACGGAAAAGATTGACCCCATCATAATAAGATTCAATACGATCCTCAAGCTCTTTATCAGTCATTTCATAACGTTGACGGAAGATAACTTCAGCTTGGTGAGGTACAACTGCTGCATAGGGTACTTTTTCATCAGGAGAAACTTCAACCACTTCGACCTTACCCTCAGACCCTTTGGCCTGATAGGCTTTACCGTCAAGAACAATCAACTCACCATCGATAGAGTCTAATGTTCCCAAACCCAAGTCTCCATGCTCCAACAATTCTCCAACTGTTAAAGTACCTCCATAAAGCCCAGCCATCAAGGCTCCCAAAGTATTATATTGAAATAATTTTATGGCTTCAGACATGTCTACACCCTCTTTTTAGTAAAATTCATCTGGCAAAATAGTTTCGCCGAGTTTAATATTATCTTTATAGTCGATTGGAACATCAATAAGGACTGGTCCATCTACAGCTTGAGCCAAAGCTTCTTGAAGCAAGCTAGCAAACTCTTCTTTACTTGTTGCACGATAACCTTTCGCTCCAAAGCTCTCAGCATATTTTACAAAATCTACAGGACCAAAGTCAACCCCAGATGAACGACCGTACTTCATTTCTTCCTGGAATTCCACCATATTGTAATGGCCATCGTTCCAGATAATATGAACAATTGGCAATTTCAAACGAACTGCCGTTTCCAATTCTTGTGCTGAGAAGAGGAAACCACCGTCACCAGAGATAGAAATGACTTTTGTCTTAGGACGAACCAAAGCTGCAGAGATGGCCCACGGAAGAGCAACCCCTAAAGTTTGCATCCCATTAGAGAAAAGCAAATGACGTGGTTCATAAGATTTGAAATAGCGAGCCATCCAAATATAGTGACTACCAACGTCAACGGTGACTGTCATATCATCTTTGGTTTGGTCTTGCAAAACTTCAATCAAATCTAGCGGATGTACCTTTCCTTCTTCAGGTCGGCGATCAAACTTAACATCCTCAACAACGTTATTCTTCAACCCTTTAAGGTATTCAACTGATCCTTCAGGTAATTTATAACCTTGAATAGCTGGCAAGAGCAAATCTAAAGTTGCTTCAACATTACCAATCAACTCACGTTCTGGCTGGAAGTAAGTATCCACCTCAGCAGGTTCAACGTCAATTACAATGATACGCGCTGAAATTTCAGCATTCCAGTTACGTGCTTCATACTCGATTGGGTCATAACCAATGGCAATAATCAAGTCAGACTTCTTAAGCAACATGTCCCCCGGTTGGTTACGGAAAAGACCCACACGACCAAAGAAAGTATCTTCTTCAAGGTCACGTGACACGATACCAGCTCCTTGGAAAGTTTCAACAACTGGTAATTTGACATGCTTCAAAATTTGACGAATAGAGTAAGTTACAGCTTCTGATGAGGCACCATTCCCCAATAGAAAGACTGGCAATACAGCATTTTTAATCGCCTGTGCGAGATAGTTAATATCAGAAACAGATGCTGAACCAAGTTTTGGATCTGTCATAGGCTTGATAGCCTTAACACTGACCGGAGCATCAGTCACGTCTTGAGGAATTGAAATAAAGCTTGCACCCGGTTTCCCTGACTTAGCATGGCGATAGGCATTAGCAACCGTTTCAGAAAGTGTATTAGCATCATGTACTTCAGCAGCATACTTGGTAATCGGTTCAAGCATAGCAA
Source organism: Streptococcus sp. HMSC064H09 (assembly GCF_001812625.1). Taxonomy (NCBI): domain Bacteria; kingdom Bacillati; phylum Bacillota; class Bacilli; order Lactobacillales; family Streptococcaceae; genus Streptococcus; species Streptococcus sp. HMSC064H09. Next base: position 7,730 of record NZ_KV809566.1, on the reverse strand, counting down.
CGTTATTCATTGATTGATGGGCACGTTTCAAAAGATCTGCACGCTTAACCTGACCACCAATAGCAAGAACAGGATCTCCTTCATCTGTCGCTGTTACCAAACCAGTAGCCAAATTTGAGACACCTGGACCAGATGTTACCAATACTACACCGGGTTTCCCTGTGATACGTCCAACACCTTGAGCCATAAAAGCAGCATTTTGCTCATGACGGGCAACAATCAATTCAGGTCCCTTATCTTCCAAGGTATCAAAAACCCTATCGATTTTTGCACCTGGAATCCCAAAGACATAATCAACATCATGGTTGATCAAACTATCAACCACTAAATCCGCACCATACAATTGCTTTTCTTCTGACATGAACACAGTCCTTCTGGCCCTAAAATGATAGAGCCAATTTTCCTTTCAAGTATAAGTCACAAAGTGTCAAAGTCTGCTCGTTTTTTCACAAACTTTTATCACTTCACAATTCTGTTATCATTATAGCACAGTTTTCAGACAATCTTGTGAAAAAAAGATTGTGAAATTTTGAACTTCCATCGCAAAAAGAAACACCCGATTACTATCAGATGTTCATGAATTTTTTACCTTAGCAAACTCTCGATTAAGATAATTTTGCAAGCCTTCAAAAATCTCTATTAACTGGAGATAATTAGACAAGCTTGAGCGACCAGGGATATCTACGACATCCAAAGAAATGCGTTCCAAGTCCTTTTCATAGAGAATGCGGAAGGATACCACTGCTTGATCAGAAAAATAATTCTCCCCTGCCAAAATAAAGCACTCATAGATGATGCCAACAGGATTAGCAACCTTCAATTCAATACGAACTGCGCCTAATCCCAAGGCCTCCACTTGCTGAAAACGCTCCAAAATAGCCTGTCGCTGACTGGGAATAAAACTCATGATATCCATAGTGGCCCTCCCAAGATTCCTTTTTGTCTATTATAGCCTAAAGCTGAGAAAAATGCTTGTAATGGGTTTGTAGAAGCCACATAGACATTCAAGAATACTTAGTCGCCACCTTTGTAGTCTCTAAAGTCTGACTTAATACTGGAATCATAATCATGTTTGTCCACCCAATCCTTTATATCAGCAAAAGAATGGATATCTTTCTTAATACCAGCACTGTCCTCCACGGAAACCACAATCGCATTTTCACCATTTGTCCCTAACCAATGTAAAATATCATTTGTTTGTTCTTCAGGAGAAAAATAGATTTGTGATTGTGTTTCGTACTCTCTATCTCTATAAGTCTCATATTGAGCTAATTGCTTTTTATAGGCATTATATTCCCTATCGTAATCCTTTTGAACTTTTTGACGTGCTTTTTCGTAAGCTCGATAGTCTTTCTGATAGTCTTGTTGAGCCTTTTTGTTAAGAATCTCACTGAAACTTAAAGTTTTAACAGGAAAAATCGAATCAGGAAAAACATTTAATTCTGGAACTTTCTTTGGTTCACTTGGTTCATCAGGACCTTTCCTTTTCACTGGCTCAGTTGGACCAGCTGGAAAATCTCCCTCCTTGCCTTGACGGGTCATTACTTTAAATTTCTTTATTGTATTACTATTTGTTGTTGTCTGATTTACAGCTTCTTGGTAAATATGCTTGACTTCAGGATTGTCGTTAAATAGATTAATCTGACTCTCCTCTTTGGCAGTGTCCACATTATCAATTTCTATGATAAGGTTTAGCTGAGCAGATAAATAGCTGTCCTTTGGGGCTGGTGATTTCCTTAAAAGCTCATCCAAGTTTCCTTCTCTCTTTAAATACCCCCACATGGTGCTATCATTCATCTGATTACGAGCAGAGCTTTTATCACCAAAATAAAGCAATTCATCCTCACTATAAGAATAATCTGGTAAATTGCTAGTTAAAAATTGGTTCGTATCCAAATTGTAAGCGAATTGCTTGTCGCTTCGAGTATTCCTCAAGAAAACATAATCATAACCATCAATCGTTCTTAAAGACACAGCCAATTCTTTGATTTCCTTAAAATCTTTGACTTTCTTCAAATATGGAGTCAGATTAATAATTTTCTTTTTAAAATCTTTGTTAATATCATAAACTACCAAATGAGCTTGATGGAGACTACTCATGGTATCGTAATAGCGAACAAAATGGTTTCTACCAATCAACTCAGTAGCTACGTTATCTTCAGAATTATAGTAAGTGGGTTCTTCCTGACTAATAGCAACATACTGATGGCGACTACCAAAAATCTCATTGTCAGTTACCTTATCCGCTTTTAGAGCAATCTGTAATTCTTCTACAGCTTTTTCATGAAATTTATGTTTGACATAAGCATTTCCTAAAAGGAAAAGTGTAAGTAAAGTCGCAGTATAAATCCTTCCACGCTTTGAGAAGGGAAATCTTAAAATCTTCTTTATCATAACTTTTTTACAAAAATAGCCAGAACATCACATTCTGACTATTACTTTTATTTCTCATCTTCGTCCATTGAAAGTACTGACAAGAAGGCTTCTTGTGGTACTTCAACCGAACCGATGGCTTTCATACGTTTCTTACCGGCTTTTTGTTTTTCGAGGAGTTTACGTTTACGTGAAACGTCACCACCGTAACACTTAGCCAAGACGTTTTTACGAAGGGCTTTGATATCTGTACGGGCAACGATTTTTTGACCGATAGCCGCTTGGATAGGCACTTCGAATTGTTGACGTGGAATGATTTTCTTAAGTTTATCAACGATAAGTTTTCCACGCACGTAAGCAAATTCCTTGTGAACGATGAAGCTAAGGGCATCGACCTTGTCACCATTAAGGAGAATATCCATTTTCACCAATTGTGAACGGCGGTATTCTGACAATTCATAGTCAAAGCTTGCATAACCACGTGTTGATGATTTCAATTTATCAAAGAAATCAAAGACGATTTCGGCAAGTGGAATCTGATAGATAACATTAACACGATTATCATCGATATATTCCATGGTTTCAAAATCACCACGTTTACGTTGTGCCAACTCCATAACCGCACCAACATATTCTTGAGGAACCATGATTTGAGCTTTAACATAAGGCTCTTCGATAGCATCAATGCGTGTAGGATCTGGGAACTCAGATGGGTTAGACACTTCAAGCATCTCACCGTCAGTAGTATTAATATGGTAAACTACCGATGGTGCTGTCATGATGAGGTCGATGTTAAACTCACGTTCCAAACGTTCTTGGATAACATCCATGTGAAGAAGACCCAAGAAACCACAACGGAAACCAAAACCAAGGGCTTGAGACGTTTCAGGTTCAAATTGAAGACTGGCATCGTTCAACTGGAGTTTTTCAAGGGCTTCACGCAAGTCGTTATATTTATTTGACTCAATTGGGTAAAGACCTGCAAACACCATTGGGTTCATTTGCTTATAGCCATGGAGTGGCTCTGCAGCTGGATTATCTGCAAGTGTCACGGTATCACCGACACGGGTATCCGCAACAGTCTTAATTGAGGCTGCGATATAACCAACATCACCTGTCGCAAGGTAATCACGTCCAACAGCTTTAGGTGTGAAGATACCAACCTCAGTAACATCAAAAGTCTTGCCATTAGACATCATTTGAATCTTATCGCCTGGTTTAACCATTCCGTTAACCACACGCACTTGGAGGATAACCCCACGGTAAGCATCGTAAACGGAGTCAAAGATAAGGGCTTGGAGAGGTGCTTCGACGTCACCTTGAGGTGCAGGCACTTTCTCAACGATTTGCTCGAGAATCTCTTCAATACCAATACCGGCCTTAGCTGATGCAAGCACAGCTTCAGAAGCATCTAGTCCGATAACATCTTCAACCTCTGTACGCACACGTTCAGGATCTGCAGCTGGAAGGTCAATTTTATTGATTACAGGTAAGATTTCCAAGTCATTATCAAGGGCCAAGTAAACATTGGCAAGAGTTTGGGCTTCAATTCCTTGAGCTGCATCCACCACCAAGATGGCACCCTCACAGGCAGCAAGAGAACGTGACACCTCATAAGTAAAGTCCACGTGTCCCGGGGTGTCGATAAGGTGGAAAATGTATGTTTCACCATCTTTAGCTGTATAGTTAAGCTCAATGGCATTTAGTTTAATAGTGATTCCACGTTCACGCTCAAGGTCCATGCTATCAAGAAGTTGCGCCTGCATCTCACGACTTGACACTGTTTCAGTCTTTTCCAAGATACGGTCAGCAAGGGTTGATTTCCCATGGTCAATATGGGCAATAATAGAGAAGTTACGAATCTTCTCCTGTCGTTGTTTTAATTCTTCAATATTTGGCATTTTTATCTTCCTAGTTCTTACTTGTGATTATAAAAAAAACTAATCGTTACCTTCTATTATACAAAAAAGACAGGCTTTTGCCTATCTCTAATATCTGCTTTCTGACTGCATTAGTCCTTCCTATTTCTTAAAAGTATCGTTGTAGTGCTTATTAATAATTGCTGAGCGCTTGTTTTCAGTTGAACTACTTGAAAATGGCCCCAACCCACAGGCAAGTACAACAACTCCTAATAGAATAAGGCAATAAAATGGATGCTCAACAATATAGTGTAAAATATCTGACATAGGAAGACTCCTCTTAAATCATAATCAATTACGATTATATTATCAGAAATATTATGTTTTATCAAGCAAAAAAAGAGAGCTTTTCGCTCTCCCTTATAATCTTAATGAAATTGCATACCACCATCAACGATGATTGTTTGACCTGTGATGTAGTTTGAGTCAGGTCCAGCAAGGAAGCTAACTGCTGCTGCTACGTCTTCAGGTTCAGACAAACGTTTGAGGGTAATATCTTTAGCAAAAGTTTGCATACCCCATTCATCATCTTTACCAGCATTTTTACCAACTTCGTGAGCAATGTCAAACATCATTGGAGTCTTAACGATACCTGGTGCATAAGCATTGACAGTGATGCCTGAATCAGCCAAATCACGCGCCAAAGTTTGAGTGATACCACGCACAGCAAATTTAGTACCACCGTATACAGTCAAGTTAGGGTTACCAACGACACCAGCCTGAGATGTTGCATTGATGATTTTACCACCATGGCCGAGTGCTTTAAATTGTGCTTGTGCAGCTTGAGCACCCCAGATAACACCACCGACATTGATGTTAAATGTACGTTGGAACTGTTCTTCAGTAATTGTATCAAGAGGTGTTGTTGGAGCCACACCGGCATTATTAACAACAACATTCAAATCGCCAAAGTGATCAACAACTTTTTGGAAAGCAGCTGCTACTTCAGCTTGTTTAGACACATCAGCTACAACTGCAAATGCTTTATCTGCTGACAATTCAGCAACCGCTTTTTCAGCAGTTTCAGCGTTGTAGTCCAATACTCCGACTTTAAAACCATCTTCAACCAAACGTTTTGCAATCGCAAAACCAATACCTTGACCTGCACCTGTAACAATAGCAACTTTTGACATACGAAATCCTCCTCTACCAATTGAAGTCATAGGCTTAATTACAAGTCCTATCTCAATTGGAATACGCTAAGTTAGTCAAGTTCTGGCAAAGTCATTTTTCATAGGCTTTGTCTTAACTCGATTAAAATTCTACCCCTTTATAAAAACGTTGTCAAGTAATTATCAAACTTTTCTGAAAACAAATAAGACCACTCCTGGGTGACCTTATTTCTATTATTCTTCAAATTCAAAACCTAGTGCTTCCATATCGTCCAAGCCACCTAGATTAGTCACCTTAGTATAGCCTCGCTCTTTAAGAACTGATGCAGCAAATTTTGCACGAGGGCCCATTTTACAATAGAGGTAAATGGAAGCGTCTTTTTCAGCTGGAATGTCAGCAGAGAAAAACTGGGTGTGAGGTATTAAGAGGGCATCCTTAACATGTCCTTCTGCATACTCTTCTGGACTCCTGACATCAATTAACAGTCCACCCTTGGCTATATCAAACTGAATCTGTGCTAAATCCATCCTACTCACCAAACCAAATCTGAATTTCTCGAGCCGCAGATTCCTCTGAATCAGAGCCATGAACAATATTTGGAATCATGTCACCATCTGGTGCTGTTGCAAAGTCTCCACGAATCGTTCCAGGAGCAGCATCGCCTGGATTAGTTGCTCCCATCATATCACGCCATGACTTGATAACACCTGGACCAGAAATAATGCCAATCACTGATGGACCACACATCATGAATTCTGCAATGCTAGGAAAAAAAGGTTTATCAACCAATTGAGCATAATGTTCTTTAAGACGTTCTTCGTTAAGTGTCAGCATTTCCATTCGTTCAATAATAAAGCCACGACGTTCAATACGATCAATCACTTGTCCCATCAAGTGTCGTTTTACAGCATCTGGTTTAATAATAAAAAATGTTTTTTGCATGTTCCCAACCTTCATTGTTTTCTTTTCATTTTACCATAGGAAGTATCATTTTGCAGACCAAAACCTTATATAGTCTTAAACTATACCCACAGAAAGAAAATAACTATTTTCAATCGAAATAAATAAAAAGTATTATAGATGTAAAAACTTATTTTGAGGTGAATCTTATGACAAAATCTAAATTTCAATTAGTTGGTTCTCTCCTTCGTCCTGCAGATCTCCGTAAATACAAGGACGAAATCGAGCACCGTGACGACATCCAGTATCCTTTCTACGATGCCCTCCCTGGTTATCAAGAAACTGAAACCGCAGATATTAAGCAAATTGTGGCTGACCAAAAGGCTAATGGTATTGACATCCTTACTGATGGTGAGTTTGGGCGTTCTATGTGGCACTTGGACTTTGTCTGGGGTCTCAAAGGTATTGAACGTTATATTGCAGAGCATGGCTATACATTTAAAGATCACGACGGCGGACAATATGAGACTCGTAAAGATATTGGTATTCGTATCACCGAACCACTCTCAGGTAAAAACCACCATTATCTAGATATCTACAAATTGGTTAAGGCTGAAGCTGGTGATGAAGATACTAAGCAAACTATCTGGGGCCCGGCTCATGCTTATACTGAACTTGCTATCTTTGACCGTTTGGCTGGTCCTGGTCAAGTATATGAAACAAACGAAGACCTCAAAAAAGGTTTGATTAATGCCTATAAAGAATTCTTGGAAGAATACAAGGCTGTAGGTGGAAAAATTGTTCAATTTGACGACTGTCTCTGGGAACTCTTTGACCCATCAAACCCTGCAAGTTTCTTTGCGGAAGGTAATTCTGATTTGGCAGAATTGGCTGATGAGTTTGTAGCTATCAATAACGAGGTTGTAGACTATGCCCACGAACTTGGTTTAACGGTTTGGACACACAACTGCCGTGGTAACTATGAAAGCCGTTCTGCTGCCGAAGGAACTTACGAAGCCATTGCTAAGAAGTTCTTGGCAGAGCAACACTATGATCGCTTCTTCCTTGAATGGGACAGCGATACAGCTGGTGATATCAAGGCTCTCGAAGCCCTCAAAGATAGCAAAGCTGAAGTTGTACTAGGACTTTTGTCATCTAAAACAACTGAACTTGATGACGAAGAACGTGTTCTTGACTTACTTGAAAAAGCTAGTCAAATCCTTCCTAAAGAGCGTCTCTTCCTTTCTCACCAATGTGGTTTCGCCTCATGTGACTCAGGTAATGAGTTGGCAACACCACAACAATGGGCTAAAATTAAACAAGGTCAAGATATCGCTAAGAAATTCTTTGGTTAATTGAATACTTTTAGATTTGAAAAATCCCTTACCGCATTTGTACTGACCCCAAAAAGTTAGACATTTAATT
>NZ_KV809565.1:0-2455 GCF_001812625.1 Streptococcus sp. HMSC064H09 | reverse complement strand
GATATCAAGGAAATTAAAGATAAACAATCTTCATCCTTGTCTATCAGCCAAGCGTATGGGTTATTTCCGACTTATAATAACTTTTTCCAACAGGTTGTAGAGCAAAACAAATGGGCGGAAGACCCACTTGTAACAAAATCTCAATTACCTACAAGCGAAATTGAGACTTTAAAACAGAAAGTCGAAGAATTGGAAAGAACGCTTTCGGAGATTAAACAAGCTATTCAAAAATAATTTAAGGAGGCCTACTATATGGCAACAGATAATGACATCATTCTATTCGCAGAAAATCTAGCTAACGCCGGCGTCGGTACTGATGCAGATGGATCGTGGGGGACACAATGCGTTGACCTGCCTAACTCTATCTCAATTAACTTCTTTGGCCGTGCTCTTTGGGGTAACGCCATTGACTTGCTAAACTCAGCGGCAGCAGCAGGCTACGAGGTCGAGTACAACCAAGAAGGCAACCTCGACAGCCGTCCACGTCGTGGGGCTGTATTCGTCATGGATACCACTTACATCGCAGGGCATTCATACGGCCACACTGGCTTGGTTATCGAAGATTCAGACGGCTACACCATGCGAACCATCGAGCAAAATATTGACGGCAACGCTGATAGCTTATATGTCGGTGGTCCCGCTCGTTACAACACACGTAATTTTGATGGCATTGTAGGCTGGTTCTATTTCCCAACGGACAACCAATCACAATCCCCTGCACCAACCCCAGCCCCGTTTGATGGTATAATTACTATCAACGAGGAAACCGGGACATTCACGGTTGAAGTATCAGCTCTTAACGTTCGAGCTGGTGCCGGTCTAGGCGCTGAAATCGTGGCAGTCTATGGAGCCGGTGAAACTATCAACTATGATGGCTGGTGTGATGTTGACGGCTATATCTGGATCAGTTACATTGGCGGGTCTGGTAATCGTCGCTATGTTGCAGTCGGACAATCAGAAAATGGTCGTCGTGTAACGTCATTCGGTTCATTCGCCTAAAATGTAAATAACAGACCACGAATCAAAATAAAATAAAAAGGAGTATATCACCTCCCGACAGACCACAGTTCGGAAATCATGGTGGTAGTGGTCGAAGCCCTGGCATTTGCTGGGGCTTTTTTTATTTGGTATAATGTATCTATCCATCATAGGCAAAGAGCTACGAGGCTATCTCATAGCTCTTTTTTATATTTGCGATTCTCATAGATAAGTGATAACATATTCTTAGGAACACTTGGCGTCGTTTCGATAAAAACTCTCGAACTGCCCTCGGCTTTTAGTCGGGGTTTTTTATTTTGTGAATAGCATTAGACATTTAATCTAAATAGAGGTACACTATAGATGGACTTTAACGTTCAATGTTTTTGTTTTTTTTCATGCCGCTTGGTAGCTCATGCTGCCAAGTCTTTTATATTTTAAAAAAGGGGCAAATAAGGGGCAATAAGTGTAAACTTTAGTAACTTTATATGTATTTTAGCGTCTATATCTTACACGCATATATCCTTATTTGACAGGTTTTCTTCCTATTATATACGCATTTAAAACTGTACTAACAGAATACCGTGGTTTGAAATCATTCTACAACTTGAAAAAATAATTCTATAGTCATATAGAATAAAAAGAGATTCCTTAGGAATCTCTTTTTTGTGTTTCTAAAGAATCTTAGATTGTGTTATGCATTGTCTCTAAATAGAAACTCTAAACATAAAAAGTCCCCTCAATCAATAAGATTGAGGGGACTTCGTCTTAGAATAGACCTTTAATCTTGTCTAAAGCTCCACTAACCATTTCGTTACCTGAAACAAGAGATTTGGCTTGGTCGAAGTATTCGCCCAAATCATCTTTATTGTCATCGACAAACTTTTTAGCAGCTTCGAAATCTTTCTTTTCGATCATTTCTTTTACTTGGTTAAATAGGTCCATTGGATTCATATCTGTTCTCCTTTATAAGTTTTCTTACAAACTCTATTTAATCACGCTTATAGTAAACTAGCAAGAAATATGTTTGAGGCGAGTGCTATGAGGATTATGATTTTCCAGTTAAGTACGATTGATAATTGTTTAATGGCTCTATAATTTCTGTAGTGGGTAAAACCACTGTAGAGATTATAGAGCTTTTTGAGTGTACACAAAAAGTCCCATAAGAACTATAATGAAAAGCGACCAAACCATCATTAGGAAGAACTCATGAGACTTATTAAGAATACCACAGAATTAATCGGAATTAAAGACCAAAATATCAAGATTTCACTTGTTTTTGAAACTGACACTCATATCGAGATTCAAGCAAAACTTGATTATCCTGCACCATCATGTCCTCACTGCCAAGGAAAGATGATCAAATATGACTTTCAAAAAACCTCTAAAATCCCTCTTCTCGAGCAAGCTGGAACTCCAACTCTACTACGTCTGAAAAAACGTCGTTTCCAGTGTAAAAATTGTAGGAGAGTCACGG
>NZ_KV809564.1:0-1246 GCF_001812625.1 Streptococcus sp. HMSC064H09 | reverse complement strand
AATGCCAAAGAAGGACTCCATCATACCATTGTCTGGACTATTTCCCTTACGTGACATGGACGGTTGGATCCCTTTATCCTCTAAAAATTGATGATAATACTGATGTTGGTATTGCCAACCTTGGTCACTATGGAGAATTGTATTTTCGTAATGCTCCTCTGTGAAGGCCTGGTCTAACATAGCTTTCACTTGTTCTAAGTTTGGTGAAGTTGAGAGATTATAGGCAATAATTTCGCTGTTAAAGCCATCTAAAACAGGCGATAAATACAATTTCTGTGTGCTATTTGGAATGGCAAACTCTGTCACATCTGTGTAGCACTTTTCCATTGGTTTGGATGCTTCAAACTGGCGTTGAATGAGATTCTCTGCTTTCTTACCAACCTCTCCTTGATATGAAGAATACTTACGTTTACGACGAATTCGAGCACTTAAACCAAGAACCTTCATCAGACGTTGCACTTTCTTATGATTTACCATGAAGCCACGATTTCTCAATTCAAGAGTCATTCGACGATAGCCGTAATTTCCTTTATGCTCACAATAAATTGATTGAATTTCAGCTTTAAGCTCTTTATCTTTGTCAAATCCATCTAGTTGTTTCAACTGATAGTAGTAAGTTGAGCGAGCTAAACCAGCCGTTTCAAGAAGTAAATCTAGTCGAAATCCTCCTGTGACCATTTCTCTAATTGTCTCTGCCTTTCTCGCTGTAAGGCTTCGTCCCTGTCTTCTAGTTCTTTTAACTTTTTTAGGTAAGACACCTCGGTACGTAAGCGTTCATTCTCCTCTTGGAGTCGTTCTAGTTCTGTCATTTCTTCCCAAGTTTTCTTACGTTTACGTCCCATTTTAGGTACTCTCTCTCTTGTTTTTTCAACAATAGTATACCCATTTTTCTTGTATTGTGCTATCCAATTTTTCAACAGAGAAGGATTGGGTAGAGCATAATCTAAAGATACACTTTTTCGTGAACGACCTTTAAGCAAAACTTTATTAATTATTTCTTCCTTTAATTCGGGAGAATAGTAACGATTCTTCCCTTTTTTGACGATTTCTATTCCGTAACGTTCAATCAACCTCACCATATATTTTAGTCCAGAAACATCCACACCAAATCTTTTTGAAAGCTCTTTGAAGCTTCTCCCCTGTTTTCTCAGTATATATATCTGAATCTTGTCCTCATAAGTTAATTTCATAATAAAAACACCTCAAAAGTTAGATTTTTTCTGTCTAACTTTTGGGGTGCAGTTCA
>NZ_KV809563.1:0-438 GCF_001812625.1 Streptococcus sp. HMSC064H09 | reverse complement strand
TTTCTTTGGGAAATATTCTCTTAGTAAGCCATTTGCGTTTTCATTGCTTCCTCTCTGCCAGGATGAATAGGCGTCCGCAAAGAAAAAGGAAATTCCTAAGTTCTCTACCAGAGGATAGCAGGCAAACTCTTTTCCCCTGTCTGGAGTGAAGGTTTTAAGAGCCTCTTTTAGAAATAGCTTACAAAGTTGTTTGATGGCTGAAAACATGGATTTGGCTGTTCTGTCTGGTATCTTGAAAGCTAAGTAAAAGCGCGTATTTCGCTCCAGCAAGGTCGCTAAACAGCCCTTGCTTTTGCCTCTGGAAGACACCACAGTATCAAGCTCCCAGTGGCTAAAAGTCTCACGATTCCTGACCTCTTTAGGACGTTTGGCAATTGATGTGCCAATTCTAAATGTCCCACATGTTTCTTTGGGTTGTCGAGTCTTTCCTTTACGACG
>NZ_KV809562.1:1793-2124 GCF_001812625.1 Streptococcus sp. HMSC064H09 | reverse complement strand
TACCAGTTAAGGTAACTGTTAAAGATCCACGTACAGATGCGGATAAGAATACCCCAGTAGCGAAAGATCAAACTGTTAAAGTTGGTGACACACCAGATGCCAAGAATTCAATTGGTAATGTCTCAGATCTTCCAAGTGGTACTACATTTGAATATAAGACACCGGTAGATACAACAACAGTTGGTGAAAAAGACGCAACAGTTGTTGTTACTTATCCAGATGGTTCTAAGGATGAAGTACCAGTTAAGGTTACTGTAGCCGCAAATCCAACTCAAGCTGATGTAAATACTCCTGTAGCTAAGGATCAAACGGTTAACGTTGGTGAAACACC
>NZ_KV809562.1:1120-1693 GCF_001812625.1 Streptococcus sp. HMSC064H09 | reverse complement strand
ACAAGACACCAGTAGATACAACAACTGCAGGTGAGAAAGATGCAACAGTTGTCGTGACATACCCAGATGGTTCTAAAGACGAAGTCCCAGTTAAGGTAACAGTCGTAGATTCACGTACGGATGCGGATAAGAACACGCCAACGCCTAAGGATCAAACTGTTAACATGGGCGAAACACCAGATGCTAAAGGTTCAATTGGTAACGTCTCAGACCTACCAAATGGCACAACATTTGAGTACAAGACACCAGTTGATACAACAACTGCAGGTGACAAAGACGCAACAGTTGTTGTCACTTATCCAGACGGTTCTAAGGATGAAGTACCAGTTAAGGTAACTGTAGTTGACCCACGTACGGATGCGGATAAGAACACACCTGTGGCTAAAGATCAAACGGTAAAACCAGGCGATCAACCAAATGCCAAAGACTCTATTGGCAACGTTGGTGATCTACCAGAAGGCACTAAGTTCGAGTACAAGACACCGGTAGACACAACAACACCAGGCGAAAAAGATGCGACAGTAATTGTGACATACCCTGATGGCTCTAAAGATGAAGTTCCAGTTAAGGTAA
>NZ_KV809562.1:504-1020 GCF_001812625.1 Streptococcus sp. HMSC064H09 | reverse complement strand
ATAAGAACACTCCTGTAGCCAAAGATCAAACGGTAAAACCAGGCGATCAGCCAAATGCTAAAGACTCAATTGGTAACGTTGGAGATCTTCCAGAAGGAACTAAGTTCGAATTCAAGACACCAGTGGATACAACAACACCGGGCGATAAAGGAACAACTGTCGTTGTGACTTATCCAGATGGTTCAATTGATGAAGTTCCAGTCACTATCAAAGTTGTAGACCCTCGTACAGATGCGGACAAGAACACACCAACACCTAAGGATCAAACGGTTAACGTTGGTGAAACACCAAAAGCACAAGATTCAATCGGCAATGTTGGTGATCTTCCAGAAGGAACTAAGTTCGAATTCAAGACACCAGTGGATACAACAACACCGGGCGATAAAGGAACAACTGTCGTTGTGACTTATCCAGATGGTTCAATTGATGAAGTCTCAGTTAAGGTTACTGTAGTAGATCCTCGTACAAACGCAGATAAGAATACACCAACACCTAAGGACCAAACGGTTAACGTTG
>NZ_KV809562.1:0-404 GCF_001812625.1 Streptococcus sp. HMSC064H09 | reverse complement strand
TGGATACAACAACACCGGGCGATAAAGGAACAACAGTTGTAGTGACCTACCCAGATGGTTCAATCGATGAAGTCCCTGTAACAGTTAAAGTGGTTGATCCACGTACAGACGCCGATAAGAACACACCAACACCTAAGGACCAAACGGTTAACGTTGGTGAAACACCAGACGCTAAGAACTCAATTGGTAATGTTGGTGACCTTCCAAGTGGTACGAAGTTTGAATTCAAGACACCAGTGGATACAACAACACCGGGCGATAAAGGAACAACTGTCGTTGTGACTTATCCAGATGGTTCAATTGATGAAGTTCCAGTCACTATCAAGGTTGTAGATCCTCGTACAGACGCAGACAAGAACACACCAACACCTAAGGATCAAACGGTTAACGTTGGTGAAACACCA
>NZ_KV809561.1:27829-28449 GCF_001812625.1 Streptococcus sp. HMSC064H09 | reverse complement strand
GTATCACCATGAACCAAAACCAAATCAGGTTGTTCCTTCTTAACAACTGGATCAAAATTAGCCAAAATTTTAGAAGTAATTTCCTGAAGTGATTGATTTTTTCCCATGATATCCAAATCATAATCAGGAACTATTTCAAAAGTCTCCAAAACCTGATCAAGCATTTGACGGTGTTGAGCTGTGACTACTGTAATAGTATTAATGGTTTCTTGATGTTTTTCAACTCAAGAATTAACGGCGCCATCTTAATTGCCTCTGGTCTTGTCCCAAAGACAACCATAATATTTAATTTTCCCATAAGATCCCCCCTATGACCTATACGAAATCAATATAATATTGACAAATAACACTCTACATTATCACTTTATTATCCCCAATAATAAGGAAGATGAGATACTCTTCCTCCAAAAGCATTAAAGGGAATGCCCTGGCTTATTGGTCATATTTCGAAATGATGTAAAGTAGATAAAGAAAAAGGTCTCAATAAAAAGACTATCATTACGTATAAAATTCAAGAAGTTAAGACAAAAGTCAACTCATATCACCCAAGGATATCAATGGTTTTGAGCTATTTAGTCTTCTCCCTCGAATTTAAAAATACACTATTTAATAAATAAAAA
>NZ_KV809561.1:27050-27729 GCF_001812625.1 Streptococcus sp. HMSC064H09 | reverse complement strand
ACCTATACGAAATCAATATAATATTGACAAATAAGACTCTACATTATCACTTTATTATCCCCAATAAAAAGGAAAATGAGTTATCCTTTCTCCAAAAGCATTAAAGGGAATGCCCTCGCTATTGGTCTTGTTTTGCAAATGATGTAAAGTAGATAAAGAAAAAGGTCTCAATAAAAAGACTATCATTACGTATAAAATTCAAGAAGTAAGACAAGAAAACTAAGTCATATCATCCAAGGATATCAATTGTTTTGAGATTTTCTAGTCTTCTCCCCCGAATTTAAAAATACACTATTTAATAAATAAAAAAACTGCAGGAGAAAAAACGCTTTGCTAATAAAAGTGTTTTTGAATCCAGCAGTATTGCTAATTTACATATATTTCATAAAAACTTCTCCCCATTTTAAAGAGCGTCCCCTTTACTTACGCTCTATCCCTATCTTACAAATCAAAACATCGGTATGATAAAGCTATCCCAATACCATATCACATAGCACCAAGTACCAACAAGCAATCATTCAACTCTCCCCAAAAGAGTTAAAATGTTACAAACAGGTTGGCTTCGAGTTACTACTACCCATGTTCCCTATTCATATAGACACTATAATTATAGCATGTTATTTTTATTTTACAACCTTTTTTCAATTTTTTATTATTTTAATGTATGTGACAACCATTA
>NZ_KV809561.1:26668-26950 GCF_001812625.1 Streptococcus sp. HMSC064H09 | reverse complement strand
CATTTTAAAGAGCGTCCCCTTTACTTACGCTCTACCCCTATCTTACAAATCAAAATATCGGTATGATAACCCTATCCCAATACCATATCATATAGTACCAAGCACCAACATGTAATCGTATAAAACTCTCCCCAAAAGAGTTGAAAGATTACAATCAAGTTGGCTTCAAGTTACTACTACCAATATTCCCTATTCATATAGACGCTATAATTATAACATGTTATTTTTATTTTTCAAACTTTTTTAATTTTTTTATTATTTTAATGTATGTGACAACCATTA
>NZ_KV809561.1:0-26568 GCF_001812625.1 Streptococcus sp. HMSC064H09 | reverse complement strand
ATTTATCTATATTTTAATAAATAATAATTAAACACCCTTTGGCTTTTAAATGGATTTGCATAAAAAAAATCAGAATTCCTATTAAAATTCTGATTCAGAATGAAGACAAACATCGTTTTTGATGTTTGTCTTTTTTTATATTCACACTTAATTCTCCCATAATCCAATAATATTGAGGTATTTGGATAAAATAACAGGTCTTCCCTACCATCATTTTTACCAATTTTTTGATATTTAGACATGCCAAAGTAAGCCCAACCTTATCTTCCATTTTGGACTTTCCTTTTTCTCTGGTATAACGCAAGTTATGATATTCTTTAGCTGTTCTGAATAAACGTTCTATCGTTTCTTTCCGGTGTTGGTACCGTTCCTTCATCCCACTTTGATGACGGATATCTTCACAGATGTCTAAGGCATCTTTCCAAATATGACGCACAACAACTTTTTGGTGCTGGCGATTTTCAGTACAAATCGCTAACAAGGGACAGGTTCTTACAAATTTTGGGATTACTTTTATATTCTCTATAACCTTCACGTGTCGTTGTACGGTAAGTTAATACCTGGTTCTCTGGACAAAGATAGCAATCAAAATGCTCGTCATAGACAAAGTCTCTAGGACGTAGAAAGCCTCTCTTACCTCTTGGCCTAGTGTAAGGAAATACTGGCGTAATACCTTTTTCTAAAAGAAACTTGGCAATACTAGGTGTTTTGTAGCCTGAATCCGCAATAATGAATTCAGGGGAGAAGGGTTCTAACTTGGCGAAAAGAGCAGGAAAGGCCTGACTATCATGGATGTTACCTGCTTCAACTGTATAAGCCAAGGCCCAACCATGTTTATCACAAGCTACCTGAGCATTATAAGCGAAGACTTCCTTGTGTTCTCCCTTGTGAAACCAACCACTATCTGGATCAGTCGTTGATTGTTTCTTAGATTTAGCCTCGCCTTTTTTGGCGGGCTTTAAGAACTTTTTTGCATGCTTCTTCTTGTCTAAATTAATCTCAACATCCAGTTGTTCACTCATGAATTTAGCTTTTTGATCAACAACAACATTTTTGTACTTATGATTATTAGCAGCTGCCTTGATATGTGTCCCATCGATGAAGATTTCTGAGGGATCAATGAGCCCCGCCTCCAAAACGTGATGAAGCACATGACTAAAAATGTGTGCTAACAATTCTTTATTTTGAAAGCGTCGGCTATAGTTCTTACCGTAAGTTGTAAAATGTGGTACCTTATCATCCAGAGATAAGCCAAGAAACCAACGATAAGCCGTATTCACCTCGATATCCTTGATGGTTTGGCGCATAGAACGAATGCCATAAAAACATTGAATCAAAGGAATCTTAACTAACAAAACAGGGTCTAGACTAGGGCGACCATTATCTGAAGAATAACTATCCTCAACAACATCATAAATAAAAGAAAAATCAATCGTTTCTTCAACTTTTCTTAGAAAATGGTCTTTAGGCACAAGTTCATCAGGTGTATAGAAACCTATTTGACGACGATTATATTCAGGATTATCTTTGTGAAACATAGGAGTACCTCATCAAATACCTTTTCTTTTATTATACTCCTTCGAAGCAAGAAAAGTCCCCAGAAGTATAACTTCTGAGGACTTTGTCTTCAATCTGAAAGAGGTATTTTTATACCTCTTTTTGTTCACTCTTCAATTATGCTGTCACTGTCCATTTACTGTCCTATATAGTGTAAAATATATAGAAGTTGTTAAGTTTACTAGTAGTTAAATCCCTTAAAATCAGTATTTATGATGATAACAAGACTAAAAAATTCTTGGAACAAGTTTTGCATGTTCATCTAAAAATGGTAAATTATATCAACGTCCGATTTCAGAGCTTCGAAATTATTTTGCTAATAAGGTGAATTATAATGGTGTTATTAAAGGTGAGTCAGTTACAATTAAAGGGATCGAAGGTCGTCAAATCGATTTAGATATTAAATTATTAGGTGGTGACTTTGAATCATTTGTCATAGACTTTGGTGTCTCTGATTCTACTTATACACGTTTCCTTTATAATAAAAAACAAGGAACACTTGAAGTGGATAGAACCTATTCAGGTCTGACTTCTGATTTAAATTGTCAGCGTAAAATGTTTGTTGGCTCCTCTGATGAACTTGAATTGCATTTTGTTCTTGATAAATTCTCCATTGAACTCTTTGTTAATGATGGGGAGAAGACAATGACAACTGAAATTCAAACACCCCTAGCTTCAAATGGTATTCGATTTAATAGTCTTGGCGAAGCAAAAGTTACTATTGAGAAGCATGACATTGTGATAGCTTAAGTAAAGGTTCCTAAGGTGAAGTCTCCGTACCTTAGGTGCTAATTTAAAAGACTTTCTGAGTTAGGTACTCAGAAGTTTTTTTGTATACTTTGAAGAAAAAGATAAATGAGTTATGGAGTGCTCAACTCTGACGGCTAACCTTTGAAAACACCTCATTTTTATGCTACTATGAAAGTTATGAAAAAACAGTTACAAGGCTTGACGCAGGTGGAGGTCAAGCGGCGGATAGATGCCGGTAAAACAAATCATTTTAAAGCAAAAACTGGCTCCAGCAATTGGGAGATTTTTAGGCGTAATGTCTTCAACTCCTTTAATGTGCTCAATTTTGCAATCTTTGTGGCCTTGATTGCTGTTCAGGCTTGGTCTAATCTTTTTTTCTTTGGGATTATTGTGCTTAATGCCTTTACGGGGATGATGACGGAGTTGCGTGCCCGTCGCATGATTGATAAGCTCAATCTCATGAATAAGGATCAGATTCGTGTGGTGCGTGATGGACAGCTTGTTTCTATTGATCCTAAGGACATTGTCTTGGATGATGTCATGCTCTTGTCTGCGGGTGAACAGGTTCCTAGTGATGCCGTGGTTGTTGATGGGATAGCCGAGCTTAACGAGGCCATGCTGACTGGTGAGAGTGATCACATTCTAAAGAAAGATGGGAAGGAGTTGCTCTCTGGTTCTTATCTTGTGAGTGGTCAGGTCTATGCCAGAGTCATTCATGTAGCCGAGGACAATTACGCCAACAAGCTCATGCTAGAGGCTAAGACTCATAAGCCAATCGTGTCCCGTATTCTTTATAATATGGACAAGATTGCTAAGTTTACGGGAAAGATTGTCATACCGTTTGGGCTTGCGCTCTTTTTTGAGGCTTACTTGATTAAACAGCTCTCCCTTCAAGAGTCGGTAGTTACCAGTTCGACAGCCCTTCTGGGAATGTTGCCTAAGGGAATTGCCCTTTTGACTATTACATCTCTTTTGACGGCTGTCATTAAACTTGGGATGAAACATATCCTGGTGCAAGAGATGTACTCTGTTGAAACCTTGGCCCGTGTAGACGTGCTTTGTTTAGATAAGACAGGGACGATTACACAAGGAAAGATGACAGTTAAAGGTCTGGAACTACTGTCAGAGCGTTTTACGAAAGAGGAGTTGGAGCGTTTGCTTGCGGCTTATATGCAACATAGCAAGGATAAAAATGCAACAGCTCAGGCTATTCGAAATGCTTATGAGGGTCTGGAACATCATTATCAGGTAGGTGATGTTATTCCATTTTCAAGCGATCGTAAATGGGGTGCTGTGAGCGTTAATGGGTTTGGAACTCTCTTTTTGGGAGCACCTGAGATGCTTCTTAAGGAAAATCCCAAAGCAGTCGATCAGGCTCAGGCACGAGGGTCTCGTGTTTTGATTTTGGCTTGGAGTCAGTCAGGTGTTGATACAGAGACTATGATTTTGCCGAATGACGTCGAGGCTTTGACTTTACTTGAAATTGCCGATCCTATTCGTGAGGATGCTGCAGAAACTCTGGAATACCTGCGTTCAGAAGATGTGACGCTTAAGATTATTTCTGGTGACAATCCAGTGACGGTTTCTCATATTGCTCATCAAGCTGGTTTTGCCGACTATCAAAGCTATATTGACTGTTCTAAGGTCAGCGATGAGGAGTTGGAGGCTTTGGCTGAGGATACTGCGATTTTTGGTCGTGTATCTCCGCACCAGAAAAAGTTGTTAATCCAAACCCTTAATGCCAATGGGCATACGACAGCTATGACTGGAGATGGTGTCAATGATATCTTGGCACTTCGTGAAGCGGATTGTTCGATTGTTATGGCAGAGGGAGATCCTGCAACACGTCAGATTGCCAACTTGGTGCTTATGGATTCTGAGTTTAAGGACATTCCTGAAATTCTATTTGAGGGACGCCGTGTGGTTAATAATATTGCCCACATTGCACCGATTTTCCTCATTAAAACTGTTTATTCCTTCCTTTTGGGGCTTATCTGTATTGCCAGTATTGTTTTTGGTAAGGCAGAGTACCTCTTGGTCTTCCCTTTTATTCAAGTTCAGATGACTTTGGCAGGTCAATTTATCGAAGGTTTTCCACCATTTATTCTAACCTTCGAACGTAATATTCGTCCTGTTGAGAAACATTTCCTCAGACGTTCGCTCCAGTTGTCTATTCCTAATGCCTTGATGCTGGTTATCAGTGTTCTTATTTTCCATTTGTCTCAGGTCTATCTTGGCATGAGCAATACGGATATGCTGACGCTGTCTTACTATATGATGGGATCAACGGGTGTCCTTGCTGTTATTCGTGCTTGTATCCCGTTGAATAAGGGGCGTGTGGCCTTGATTATCTACTCAGTCTTTGGCTTCTTAATCAGCTCCTACTATCTTCGAGATGTGATTGAGATTTCGACACTTAATAGCTATACCTTGCCAATCTATCTAGTAGCAATGGCTATCTGTACACCGCTTTTCTTCTGGATTAGCTACAAACAAGGTGCTTTTCAAAAAGCATAAATCAAAACTCGAGCTTGGTAACAGGCTTGAGTTTTTTGATAGCTGAACAGTAGGAAAAGCCTTGATGTGTATGAGGTGTGGTACAATAGAAGCATGAAAATAGTAGGTCACTTGACGCCAAAAGTCATTAAAGCTTTTGATTTGGACTACAAGCCTGGTGAAGAAATCACGCTGTCTGCACAACGTAAGAAGCATATGGGAAAACATCGCCAGGAATTCAGTGATTTTGATGCTACCTATGAACGGATTCCAGAGATTATTGCTCATCCGGACTATATTGGGCACCATCCTAATGGCCAGTCCTTGGAATACATCAAACGTATTGATGGTAATGTTTTGGTAGCGGTCAGGTTATGTGATAAACTTAGTGTCCGTACCATGTTTGTGATTAAAGATTCTAAGCTGAAAAACTATCTAAATGCTGGTAGAGCTAAGAAAATGTGATATAATATAGTTAAGAAGTAACAACGAGGGCGGAAGAGGCAGCCGCCGCACCTTCGGGTCTGAAAGAGATGCAGGACTGTCACCCTGCCGTTGTTTATCAAACCAAGAAGTCCCTTTGGGGGCTTTTTTAATAGATGGTATAAAGACTTCAAGTAGAAAGTAAGTATGGTGTAATTTTGAAAAATGAGAAAGATATTAGAAGGCTAACTGTAATAGATTTTTTTTGTGGGGCAGGTGGTTTTTCAGAAGGTTTTCGAAGAGCGGGTTATGATGTACTAATGGGAATTGATAACTGGCAACCTGCAATTACCACACATAATTTTAATCACGGACTAAATGATAATGTAAAAAGTGTACTTGATTTTGAGAATATAGAAGAAATAAATAAGTTGCCCAATACAGATATCATCATTGGCAGTCCACCATGTCAGTTGTTTTCTCTTTCTAATCAAGGAGGAAATGCTAATAAAGATTCAGGTATTAATTTAATTAAAACTTTTTATAAAGTAATTGCCGTAAAGAAATTTCAAAAGAATTCCAAGTTAAAAGCATGGTTAATGGAGAATGTCCCAAATTCACAAAACTATGTCCAGGAAGAATACACATTTGAAGATTTAGATTTAGCAGAATGGGCTCTGTCTCAAAACTTAAATCCCAAATCTATTGCAATAAGATCCAAGTATAATGGAGGTATTTTACACGCAGACGATTATGGTGCTGCTCAATCAAGGAGACGTTTTGTCAGTGGAGAAATAACAAAAACAGGAACTTTCCCTTTCCCTGATAAATTAGAACAAGAAAAAGTAACTCTAAATAAATTATTTAAGAACTTTCCCTCCCCTTTAGATCATTCATCTTGCGATTTTATTGTGGATCCCAACTATCCCATCGAAAAGGTGAGTATTAAAGATTTTAAAGATCATTTTTATGATACAGGTGTCTATCAAGTGCAGTGGCAAAAAGCTAGAGATTTAAAACAGAGACATCCTTATATGGGAAAGATGTCGTTTCCAGAAAACATGGACAAGCCAAGTCGTACTATCATGGCAACACAATCAGCTAGCACTAGAGAAGCTATACTGTATAAATCTAGTAACAGTCGAGTAGGAGATGGCGAGTACCGTTTGCCGACTGTTAGAGAGGCTGCTTGCATTATGGGCTATCCTTTAGATTACCAATTTTTTGGTGATGAGTCTACAAAGTGGAGACAGATAGGAAATGCAGTATGTGTTCAACTATCTTTTGCTCTAGCTATAAAAATTCTGGAACTAATAAAATTTCCAAAATTACCAGCTAAGATTATTGATAAAGATATTAACCAATTTAAATATTTAGATAGTAAAAAATTAAAGGAATTTGATAATCCTCCTACGCGAAGTGAAAAAGCATTGTTTAGACAATTTCCTATTAAATCAGGAAACATGACCGTTGATTTAACTAATAAAGTTAATGGAGAAAGTGGAAATTGGGGTGTTGTTGCACATGCGGGTACAGGGAAAGGATTTAAAAAAATTATTGTTTCACGATTTAATCAAATGGAAGCTAAATCCCTTCTTAAAAATTTAGTACCAAACTTAATCATTGAATTAGAAAATGACAGAGTTATTAAGCGATACTCCATAGATCAATTAAATCAAGAAAACAAAAGGTATGGATTTCATAAGGATGATGTTTCACATCCATATTATGTTATTAATTATATTAGACAGCTAATCGAAAAGTATCTTATTAATTATGGGGGAGATTCAGAAATAGATGTTTGTCATACGAATCTTTCACAGCTTAAGGATAAAATACCTTTAAGTCAGATAATGTCACTTTACTTAGTACCCGTAATAATTTATGGGAAATAGACTGATGGAGAATGAATATGAATCAAGATTTGAATGAATTAATAAAAAATGGAGATATTGAAAAGACAACTTTAAAAAAACGTTTGACTATTGGGGGAGAACCAAAAGACTATCCAGTATACAAATTCCCGTTAGAATATTTATACTATAATGATCAAAATGGTCGTATTAATACAGTTTACCATCAGTACATATCAAATCATGGTAAATTAACACCAGAAATTGGAGATTCAAAATATAATGAAATATTTGAAAGATTTATTTATGAATCTAAGAAGCAGGCTCTAAAGAACACTCAATTTTCTATTTCTGAGAAAGGACAACAAGAACCTGGTGTAATTCTTTCAGATGGAAGAGTTATTGATGGAAATCGTAGATTTACAGCTCTCCGTAGAATACAAAAAGAAACAAAAATCCAACAATACTTCGAAGCTGTTATACTTTCATTTGATATCAGTAAAAAAATTGATGAAAAGAAAATAAAAGAGTTAGAATTAGATTTGCAGCTTGGTCGTGAAGAAAGAGTTAGTTATGATCCAATTGATCGTATTTTTGATGTATACAATACAATTGAAGTTCAAAAACTAATGACTCCTGAGGAATATAAAAAAGCAAGTGGTGCTGGTAACACTAAGGGAATTAACAAAGACTTACGACTTGCTAAATTGATTATCAAGTTCTTATCTATAGTCGCTCCCAACGAAAATCCTATTGATAAATTTTATCTTGCTAGAGAATTGAAGTTAGATGGACCTCTGGAAGATATTGAAAGAACAATTAATAAATTAAAAAAAGATAAAGAGACGATAACTCAAAATGTACTAACTATTTTAGCAGTCCAGATTGCAAAGTCTGAAGTTGGTGATAGAGATATCACTAGAAAAATCCGAGATGTCAAATATAATATTTTAGATAATCCTGAAATGAAAGAACATTTCATAAGTGCTACTGATGAGCATGTAGATAATATTATTGACTTTTTTGAGTCTAATCCAATAGATAAGGCAAGTGATTTAAAAAATAATCTAAATAATAATCTTGAGATAGCAGAAGTTTCAAGTAAATTATTACAAACAACTAACAGATTATCAAACAAAGGCCAAATAACAGCAAATCGCAGACAATCCTTGGTAAAATTGCAGGAAATCAGAGATACATTAGAAGATTTATCTTCTGAAGATTTAAAAGAACTGCATGAAGAAGAATTTTTTGAGGCAAAAGAAATTCTTCAAGAAATTAGAGATTTAGCATTTAAATTATCCAAATAGAGAAAAGGGGAAAAGGAATGGTATTTTCTCTAAAACTTAAAAACCTAATACAACCTACATATCAAAGTGAAAATTTAGTTAAAGAATTCTATGAACCGGTATTATCTGAAGCTACTATTTATAGAAGAGTTTCAGCCTATTTTTCTAGTGAGGGACTGGGATTATATTCGAAGGGGTTGGATAAATTATTTGGAAATAATGGATTTGCTCAATTTATCATTTCTACTGATATCTCTGAAGAAGATTTTAAAAAAATTCAAGAAGGATATGTTCTTAAAAATAGTTTAGTAGATTTGCCTGCTCAGTTAAGGAAAACTATTCTAAATAATCAAACAAAAGAATCGTTAGGTAATCTGGCATTCATGATTGCAAGTAACCATGCAGAGGTAAAGTTTGCAGTTATTCCAAGAGGACGAGGGATTTTTCATGATAAATTTGGTCTTATTGATTCAGATGATGAAACTGTCTTTTTTAATGGATCTGTTAATGAAACTAGAAATGGTTTAGAATATAATTATGAGAGTATTTCCGTAGACGTTTCTTGGGATTCAAGTAAGAATGTTCAAACGCGAATATTAGCTAACAAAAATAGATTTGACCGATTATGGAAAAATGAAGAGAAAGATATTCTGACAATCGATGCTACAAAAATTGTTTATGATGAAATAAAAAAATACCAGCAATATTCCACAATAAATAAAGTTAAAGAAAATCAGTCAGATAATAATATCTATTTTTATTTAAAAAGTGGAAATATAATTGTACGTCAAGATAACTCTTCTATACAAATTACTAACTCAGATAGAAAACTAAAGCCTGAATCAGATTTGTCCAATAAATATTTTGAAGATGATAACTCAACTATCAAGTCAGAATTTTCTTATATGGATATAAACTACATTATTGAAGAAACAAGGAAGAGATGTAATAGAAAAAATATTATAGTTGAAGTATCAGAGGAAGTACAAGACTACCTAAAGTTAAAACAGTACTCTATTGAACAATATAGTAAGTTAGGAATTTATTTAAAATCACCTGAACAATATACAATTCATGGGGAGCAAGAAAAGTTTGAAGAGTTTGTTTCTGTTGTTAGTTCAGAGGTTGTACGTCCGTTTAAAAAATTGCAACTTGAGGCAGCCTTCTACGAATACAGGATGGCTAGAGCTGCGAACTTCTCTGTGCCAGGTTCTGGTAAAACTGCTATGATTTTGGCTGTTTTTGCATTTTTGAATTCCAAGAAAGTTGAAAGTGAGCACGTAGATAATTTATTGGTTATTTGTCCTATTAATGCTTTCAACAGTTGGAAAGAAGAATTTAAACAAGTTTTTGGAAATAAGAAACAGTTAGAAGTAATTGATTGTCAAAATTCTAAAGATTTTTCTTTCGATTTATCTTTGAACTGGAAAACATCAAATCTTGTATTAGTGAATTATGAATCGTTGACAAAATACAAAGACAAGTTGCGAGGATTGCTGTCAATTAAGACAATGATTGTTTTTGATGAGGTTCATAGAATAAAAAATCCTTTCGGAGTCCGTGCTCAAGCTGCTTTAGAACTAGTTAAAGATTCAAGGTTTAAGTTTGTTTTAACTGGAACACCTATACCTAATTCTTATCAGGATATCTATAACTTTCTTCATTTACTTTATGCAAATGAGTACAATTCATTTTTTAGATGGAGTTTAGATGAATTAAAAAAACCTAGTGTTAGGAAAATTGAAGAAATTAATAAAGCTTTAGTTCCATTCTTCTGGCGCTTAAACAAAGATGACTTAGGAGTACCTAAACCAGATCCAGATAAATTTTTGGATGTAGAACCTAGCGAAGAACAGAAACAATTAGCACAGTCCATATACTATAACGAATCGTCGAGTTTAGCCAGATTGATTCGATTGATACAAGCGTCCACAAATCCTGAATTACTTAACAAAAAGATTGAATATAAAGATATGTGGTTTGCAGGCGATAATGATCAAGATGACACCTTTGAAGTATCGGAAGAAATATTTAATAATCGACTACAGAATACTTCTGACTCGGTAATCAAAGAAGCCAAAGGATATGATGAGTTTGACTTTTCTAGTATGATTTCCCCTAAATTTGAGAAAGGTATTGAAAAAACTCAAGAGCTTATATCTGAGGGGAAAAAAGTCATAGTCTGGGCAATATTTGTTGATACCATGAAAAAAATACAAAATAGGTTAGACCAAGTTGGAGTGAAAGCTAATTTAGTGTATGGTGGTACGGATGTTTCTGATAGACAGAATCTGATTGATGATTTTCGATTTGGTAATACTATGGTTATGATTTCTAATCCTCAAACTCTAGGTGAATCGGTATCTTTGCATAAAGAAGTTCATGATGCTTTGTATTTTGAATACAATTTTAATCTAACTTTTATGCTTCAATCTCGAGATAGAATTCATAGATTAGGATTAGAAGATAACCAATATACAAGATATTATTATCTACAGACCATATGTGAACCAGAGGATAGTGGTGATCCAGGTTATATTGACCAGCAGATTTATAAGAAACTGGAAGCTAAGGCTAATATAATGTATAAAGCTATTGATGATAATATCCTGTCACCAGAATTTTCTCAGAATGAAATTGATGAAGCGATTAGTATTATTGATGAGGAAAGGAAACGTATTCTTTCTAATAGAAAAAAGTTGAAATAGATATTTTATTTCTATTGTAAATAATAGAAATTGTCAAAATTAACAGAAAATTCTTGACATCTTTTTAAAAAGGAGTACAATAGTTAGTAAATCAGAAAGTAACTGGTCTTAGATTTTCAGGGAGCCTGCGGTGATTGTGAGTAGGTAATCGAGATGAGCGAACATTGGGCTGATTGGATGATAATGAGAAGGTAACACATATTCTTCTCGGTTGGCACCCCTTACCGTGCAACTCCTTGTTAGAGGAGATAGAGATGATGGTCGTTTTTTGAGACCATTAACTGAGGTGGTACCGTGTTAAACTAGATTTAATGCCCTCACAGAGTTTTTCTCTGTGAGGTTTTTTGTTTACTTTTATCTTTAAAGGTCTATTTACCTTAAAGGAGTATTATTTCATTATTCAATGAAAGGTTGGGTATTATGGATGCATTAAACGATATTCGAAGTGATATTGATAATATTGATAGTCAGTTAATTCGACTCCTGGCCCAACGTCAAATACTTGTGGAAAAGGCAGGACGGCTGAAGCCCAAAGGAGATAAGTCCGCAGTCCGGGCGAATGATCGTGTTGCTCAAGTCATAGCTAACCGTCGCAAGGAGGCACTAGAGCTTGGCTTATCGCCAGATGTGGCTGAAAGTGTTTGGAGAAGCATGATTAAAGCCTTTATTGCTTTGGAAGAGAAAGTGAATAAAGAACAATAATGGTGCCGATACATCCTATAAAGGAGTCTTGTATCAGTCTTATTACTCTCGATAAACCAGTTTGAAAGGAAATACTATGAGAAAAATTTTACCAGCCGATACCTTAACACCAATCTTGGCTTATATGCGTGTTCAGGGGGAACATAAGGTTATCCTTGAATCCATTCCTCGTGAGAAGGAAAATGCACGTTTTTCTATTGTTGCCTACAATCCGGTCTTTGAAGTAACCTTCAAGGATGGTGTTCTTTATGAAAATGGTAAGGCGATTGATCAGGATCCTTTCGAATACTTGGACCAAGTAACAGTCAAGGGCATCAAGTCTGACCTACCTTTCGCAGGTGGTGCTATCGGGTTTGCAGGTTATGACATGATTGGTCTCTATGAAAATATCGGTGAGATTCCTGAAGATACGATTGGAACACCTGATATGCATTTCTTCATCTACGAGTCTTATTTAATTTTTGACCACAAGAAGGAAAAGGTTTATGTGGTTGAGGACAATATCTACTCTGGTCGTGACAACGATGCGGTGCGTCAGGCTCTTGGTCAGGTGGTAACGGACCTCCAGACTCAGGCGCCAAACGAGTTTACACCTCAAGCCTTACAAGCCTTGCAATTTTCAAATCATATCGAAAAAGAGGTCTTCATGGATATGGTAGCTAAGGCTAAGAAATTCATTCGTGAGGGAGATATGTTCCAATGCGTGCTTAGCCAACGCTTTTCAGCGGACTTTGAGGGGGATCCTTTGGATTACTACCGTAACTTGCGCGTGACCAACCCATCAAACTACCTTTATTTCTATGATTTTGGAGATTATCAGGTGATTGGTGCTAGCCCAGAGAGCTTGGTTTCAGTGAAAAATGGAGAGGTGGTCACCAATCCGATTGCTGGAACCCGCCCTCGTGGTGCCAATGAGGCTGAAGATGCTGCCTTGGCGGATGAACTCTCACATGATGTTAAAGAAACTGCGGAACACCGTATGTTGGTTGACTTGGGACGTAATGATATTGGTAAGATTGCTAAAAATGGTACGGTCAAGGTGACTAAGTATATGGAGGTTGAGTATTTCCGCTATGTGATGCACCTTACCAGTGTGGTTAAAGGGCAACTCTTGCCTGAGTTGACAGCCCTTGATGCTCTAAAATCAACTCTACCAGCTGGAACCGTGTCAGGAGCACCTAAGATTCGTGCCATGCGTCGTATCTATGAGCTTGAACAGGAAAAACGTGGTATTTATGCGGGAGCTATTGGTTATCTGTCTGCGACAGGAGATATGGACTTTGCCATTGCTATCCGTACTATGATTCTCAAAAATCAAAAAGCCTATGTTCAGGCAGGTGCAGGTGTTGTCTATGACAGTGTTCCTGAAAATGAATTTTACGAAACGATTAACAAGGCGAAAGCTATGACAAGAATAGGAGATGCCCAATGATTTTATTAGTTGATAACTATGATTCTTTTACCTATAATTTGGCACAATACCTAGGGACATTTACAGAGGTAAAGGTCTTACGTAACGATGATGAGACTCTCTATGAAGAGGCGGAAAATGCTGATGGGCTAGTCTTTTCACCAGGTCCAGGTTGGCCAGCTGATGCGGGTAAAATGGAAGCCTTGATTAAGGATTTCGCTGGTAAAAAACCGATGATGGGAATTTGCTTGGGGCACCAGGCTATTGCGGAAACTTTTGGTGGTAAACTTGGCTTGGCTAAGAATGTCATGCATGGCAAACAAAGCAATATTACTTTTGAAACGCCATCGCCAATTTTCAAGGATATCGACAATGATGTTCCTATTATGCGTTACCATTCCATCGTTGTTGACCAAATGCCAGAGGGCTTTGATGTGACAGCTATCACAACTGATGATCAAGAAATCATGGCCATTCAACATAAGGAACTACCAATTTATGGTTTGCAATATCACCCTGAGAGCATCGGTAGTCCAGATGGGCTCAAGATGGTTGAAAATTTTGTAAAAATCGTTGCAGGCTAGTCGGACAGTCGTTTGACTAGATTGGTCTACGCTCAAAACATCTCCTCGTGCATCAGAAAACATTGAACCGTTTTTAAAAGGAAAACAGATATGAAAGAAATATTCCTACAAATCTCAAACCGACAAGACTTGTCTCAAGACCAAGTCCAAGCAGTCTTTGACCGCATTCTCAAAAATGAAGTCTCAGAAAGCCAAATCGCTGCCTTCCTTATGGGGCTCAAAACTAAAGGAGAAACAGCAGATGAAATCACAGGTATTGTGCGTGCCCTCAAATCACATGCGACGGTCTTGCCTGAGACCTTCACAGATGCTATGTGTAACTGTGGAACTGGTGGGGACCAGTCTTATAGCTTTAACATTTCAACAACGGTTTGCTTTGTCTTAGCAGCAGGTGGTATTCGTATGGCCAAGGCTGGTAACCGTTCGATTTCCTCTAAATCTGGTTCGGCAGATGTCCTTGAAGCCCTTGGAATCAACGTTGCGGCATCACCAGAAACCCTATCTAAAGCACTTGATGAGGTTGGTTTGGCCTTTATCTTTGCCCAAACCATGCACCCAGCCATGCGTTTTATCGGTCCAGCTCGCCAAGCTCTTGGGATTCCAACGATTATGAACTTGGTCGGACCACTGGCTAATCCGCTTGACCTTGAGACACAACTTATGGGCCTCTACCGTGTGGAATTGCAACAGATTGTTGCTAATGCGATCCAACAGTTGGGACGTAAACGTGCGGTTATTATCACAGGTCCTGACAATATGGACGAAGCTGCTCTTTATGGCACTAACACCTACACTCTTTTGGAAGATGGCCACATCAGCCAACACACTTTCACTTATGAAGATTTGGGTATGGAAAAGGTTGAGTTGTCTGATATCACAGGTGGCGATGCCAAGGAAAATGCAGAGATTCTCCTTAGTGTCTTGAAAAATGAAGCTAGTCCTTATCTTGAAACAACAGTGCTTAATGCTGGTCTTGGCTTCTTTGCCAATGGTAAGGTTGCGACCATTAAAGAAGGTGTTGAGCTTGCTCGCCAATTGATTGCGGACGGATCAGCCCTAGAGAAACTTCACCAACTCCAAGAGGTACAAGTATGAGTAAAGCCTTTCTCCCAACAATCTTAGAACAAAAAGAAAAAGAAGTGGCTCAGTTGGTCATGGAAGACTTGCAGCCCTTGCGCCAGACCTATCGTCTTTATGAGTTTCTCAAGTCAAATCAAAACAAGCTGCAAATTATTTCTGAAGTGAAAAAAGCTAGTCCAAGTATGGGTGATATTAACCTGGATGTGGATATTGTGGCTCAAGCCAAGAACTATGAGGAAAATGGGGCAGCCATGATTTCTGTTTTGACGGACGAGGTTTTCTTCAAGGGTGATATTTCCTATTTGAAAGAAATTTCGTCAGAGGTGGCTATTCCAACCTTGGCTAAGGACTTCATTATTGATGAGAAACAGATTGTGCGTAGCCGTAATGCGGGAGCGACAGTCATTCTCTTGATTGTAGCGGCCTTGCCAGAGGCTCGTCTCAAGGAGCTCTATGATTTTGCGACTAGCCTTGGCTTGGAAGTCTTGGTTGAAACGCATAATCTACCAGAATTGGAAGTGGCTCACCGTATTGGTGCCGAAATCATCGGCGTTAACAACCGTAATTTGGTCACTTTTGGGACAGATATCAATACCAGTCTTGAGTTATCAACGCATTTCAAGGACAAGCCTGTTTATATTTCTGAGTCAGCTATTTTCACAGGTCAGGATGCTGCCTTAGTTGCCCCATATTTTAATGGGATTTTGGTAGGAACTGCCCTTATGACGGCTGACAATGTGGCTGAAAAGGTCAAGGAGTTGCAAATTGACAAAGGTTAAAATTTGTGGACTGTCGACACCAGAAGCAGTAGCAACTGCAGTTGAAGCAGGTGCTGACTACATTGGCTTTGTGTTCGCCAAAAGCAAGCGTCAAGTGAGTCTTGAACAAGCTCACGAGCTAGCTAAAGGAGTGACAGGCCAGACAAAAATTGTCGGTGTCTTTGTTTCACCAAGTCTTGAAGAACTGGAAGAAGCGATTAGTCAGGTTCCCTTAGATATCGTTCAGATTCATGGAACTTTTGATGAAGCTCTGATTTCAAAGATATCAGTACCAGTTATTAGAGCTATTCAGATTTCGGATAGTGAGTCTCAAGTCAAGAGCCAGGCGGATTATCTTCTTTTTGATGCTCCTATTGCCGGCAGTGGTCAGACCTTTGACTGGCAACTCTTGGCGGACAAGCAGATTGAACAGGACTATTTCATCGCTGGTGGTTTGACTGTGGACAATGTGGCAGAGGCCAAGGAAACTTTCCAGCCCTATGCCTTAGATGTGTCCTCAGGTGTCGAGACAGATGGTCACAAAGATTTAGATAAGATTAAAGCATTTATAGAAAGAGTGAAAGCATGACATATCAACAACCTGATGCAAAAGGATTTTACGGAAAATTCGGTGGTCAGTTCGTTCCTGAAACGCTGATGACAGCCGTTATTGAATTGGACAAGGCCTATCGTGAGGCCAAGGAAGATCCAAGTTTCCAAGCGGAATTGGATGATCTCCTCAAAAACTATGTGGGACGTGAGACGCCTCTTTACCACGCCAAACGTTTGACTGATCATATTGGTGGAGCGCAAATTTATCTTAAACGTGAGGACCTTAACCACACAGGTGCCCACAAGATTAACAATGCCCTTGGTCAAGTCTTGCTTGCCAAACGTATGGGCAAGAAGAAAATCATTGCCGAAACTGGTGCAGGTCAACACGGTGTTGCAACAGCGACAGCCGCAGCCCTATTCGACATGGACTGTACGATCTATATGGGTGAGGAAGATGTTAAACGTCAGGCGCTTAACGTTTTCCGTATGGAGTTGCTTGGTGCCAAGGTATTTAGCGTTACAGATGGTTCGCGCGTGCTTAAGGACGCTGTAAATGCTGCCCTCCGTGCTTGGGTAGCAGGTATCGAGGATACTCACTACATCATGGGATCTGCCCTTGGTCCTGCACCATTCCCAGAAATTGTCCGTGACTTCCAATCTGTCATCGGTCGTGAAGCCAAACGTCAATACGCAGAGATTTCTGGTGGTAAATTACCTGATGCCGTCATGGCTTGTATCGGTGGTGGTTCAAATGCTATCGGTATGTTCTACCCATTTGTTAATGATAAATCAGTAGCTATGTATGGTGCTGAGGCTTCTGGTTTGGGGCTTGATACTGAAAAACATGCCGCAACCTTTGCCAAAGGCCGTCCAGGTATCCTTCATGGAGCGCTTATGGATGTCCTCCAAGATGCTCATGGACAAATCATGGAAGCCTTCTCTATCTCAGCTGGTCTGGACTATCCAGGGGTTGGTCCTGAGCACTGTTATTTCAACGAAATTGGACGTGCGACTTACGATTCTATCACAGATGAAGAAGCGCTAGAAGGTTTCAAACTTCTGTCACGTTTAGAAGGTATTATCCCAGCTCTTGAGTCTAGCCATGCCATTGCCCTTGCGCAAAAAGTGGCAGCTAAGATGTCGCCAGACCAAAGCCTTATCGTCTGCCTCTCAGGTCGTGGGGACAAGGACGTTATGCAGGTTAAAGAACGTTTCGAAGCTGAAACAGAAGGGAAATAAACCATGACAAAAACACTAACAAAACACCTACAAGCTATCAAAGACAGTAAACGCGGTATTTTCGTGCCTTATATCATGGCGGGTGACCACGCTAAAGGCCTAGACGGACTCTTTGAGACTATCGCTCTCTTGGAAAATAGTGGTGTCTCAGCTATTGAGGTGGGTATTCCATGGTCAGACCCAGTGGCTGACGGTCCCGTTATTGAACTTGCAGGACAACGTAGTTTGGCTAAAGATGTGACTTTGACAGCTATTATCAATAAGCTTCAAGAACAAAAAACACAGGTGCCTTTGGTTATCATGACCTACATCAACCCAGTTTATCAATATGGTATTGAGGCCTTTGTTAAGGACCTGGCAGATACATCTGTCAAGGGGCTCATTATTCCTGATTTGCCAGATGAACACGCTGACTTTATCACTCCTTATTTGAAAGACAGTGATATTGCTCTCGTGCCTCTGGTGAGCTTGACTACAGGTATTGACCGTCAGAAACAGTTGATTGATGGTGCAGAAGGCTTTATCTACGCCGTTGCCATCAATGGTGTTACAGGTAAGACTGGTAATTACCGTGATGACCTTGACAAACACTTGGCTAACTTGACTGCCCATGCAGACATTCCAGTTCTCACAGGTTTTGGTGTGTCAACAGAGGACGACATCAAACGCTTTAACGCTGTATCAGACGGTGTTATCGTAGGATCAAAAATCGTCCGTGACCTCCACGACGGTAAGGAAGAAGACGTCGCTGAATTTGTTACATTCGGTTCACATTTTGAAAAATAGAAGACGATGCTCTCCAGAAATGGGGAGTGTTTTTTTATCAAAATCATTCTTGGGGATGATTTGATTTTCTTATTTTCCAGTATTATACTATGGGTGAATAGTGGCGAATTAAATTTATCTCTGGTTTTTATTTTCATCTCACTTATAAAAAGAAGGTAGACAAATGAAAGTATCATTGAGGGTAATACTAGGTGTCAGTTTCTTAATAGGAGCCTTACTATTTTTCTATCGTGGAGAGAATCACTATGCACTGATTTTCCTTCTGGTTGGTGCCTTGTACCTCTACAAGGGATTAAGCTGAGGGTTAAATCTCGTATTGAATGAATAAGCCTTTTTAGTGACATCTATGTCACTATTTTTTTCTTTTTGGAAACTATAGAATGATTTTATAACTAAAAAGAAAGGGAGAGAAGGCATCACAGAACATGATTGATCATATTTTTTCATTCTTTGTATCAAATAAAAAAGCTCTAGCAATAATCTTTATGATTATTTGTTTGGCTGTTATTTACCCAGGCATGTTTAAATTTTTGTATGTTGAAGGCAGGGATTTTGGACGTAGCCTCGTCAACTCAATCTTATCTTAGTAAAGTGTAGCACCTCTTAGGAGGTGCTTATTTTTTCGCGATAAATCTACAAATGTAAATAAAACCCTTGACATATCCTCATGGCAGCGTTAAAATAAATCTACAAACGTAAACAAATAACGACATTCAGAAAGGAAAAATTATGCTGACAATTTCATCTGCGGAATGGGAAGTCATGCGAGTGCTCTGGGCTAAGGGGCAGGCGACTTCTTCAGAGATTATAGCGATTCTATCTAAGAAGCTAGACTGGTCGGCTTCGACAGTAAAGACCTTGATTGGACGTTTGGCGGACAAGGGTTATCTAACCAGTCAGCGTCAAGGACGAGGGTTTATCTATCAAGCTAGCTTGGGGGAAGATGAGGCGAATTTTCAGGCTTTAGAAGCTGTTTTTGACAAGATTTGTTTGACCAAACATAGCGATTTGTTGGGTCAACTCATGGCAAAGACGCCGATGACCCAAACCGATGTGGATAAGTTACAGGCCTTGCTTGCAGCAAAAGAACCTGTGGATCAGGTGGTTTGTGACTGTGTGCCTGGCCAATGTGCTTGTGGGCATCATATGGAGGTGATATAGGAAATGGCAAAAGAAACCTTTGTGGTTAATGGGATGACCTGTGCATCCTGTGTAGCCAATGTAGAAAATGCTGTTAATAAGTTGGATGGTGTGGACAAGGCTGTGGTTAACCTAACCACTGAAAAAATGTCTGTGGATTACGCTGGGGATAAGGTTAGTCCAGAAGCTATTGAAAAAGCTGTGGCTGACGCTGGTTATGAGGCTGAAGTCTACAATCCAGACACAGCCAAAAGCCAAGAAGAGCGTGAAGAAGACAAGATTCACAAGGTACGTGAGCGCCTCATTTGGTCATCTGTCTTCACCATTCCTCTCTTTTATCTTGCTATGGGCCCAATGGTTGGTCTACCTGTGCCAAACTTCTTGTCTCCTCACCATGCAGCCTTGACTTATGCCTTGGTGCTGCTAGTTTTGACAGTTCCAGTCATGTGGTTGGGTCGTTCCTTCTATAGTAATGGTTTTCGCACTTTGGCCAAGGGTCATCCTAACATGGATGCCTTGGTAGCCTTGGCAACATCGGCGGCCTTCCTTTATAGTCTCTATGGTACTTATCACATTTCTTTGGGGCATGCCCATCACGTCCACCAACTTTATTTTGAGTCGGTAGCTGTTATTTTGACCTTGATTACTCTAGGTAAGTACTTTGAAATCCTCTCTAAAGGTCGAACTTCAGAGGCTATCAAGAAACTTATGCACTTGTCAGCCAAGGAGGCAACCGTCCTTCGGGATGGTAAGGAAGTCAAGCTTCCTGTGGATAAGGTTGTTCTTGGTGACCATATTGTGGTCAAACCTGGGGAAAAGATAGCCGTGGATGGTCAGGTGATTTCTGGTAGCTCCGCGATTGATGAGAGCATGCTTACAGGTGAGTCACTCCCTATTGAAAAATCCGCTGGTAAGCCAGTGTTTGCAGGTTCTATTAATGGTCAAGGTAGCTTGATTTATGAGGCTGAAAAGATTGGTAAGGACACCTTGCTTTCCCAAATCATTAAATTGGTTGAGGATGCCCAACAAACCAAGGCACCGATTGCCAAGATTGCCGATCAAGTGTCAGCGGTCTTTGTTCCTGTTGTCATGGCTATCGCACTTATTTCAGGTCTCTTTTGGTACTTTGTCATGGGACAAACCTTTACCTTCGCTATGATAGTAGTAGTTAGCGTCTTAGTCATTGCTTGCCCATGTGCTTTGGGTCTTGCGACACCGACAGCCATCATGGTTGGTACAGGGCTTGGTGCTGAGCATGGTATTCTCTATAAGCGTGGAGATGTGCTCGAGTTAGCTCATAAGGCTGATGTCCTCGTTTTTGACAAGACAGGAACCATTACTCAGGGTAAACCTCAGCTCGTTTCTAGCTATACTTATGGAGATAGCGGAGCAGCTTTGCAGCTTTTGGCATCCTTGGAAGCCAAGTCTGAACACCCCTTGGGTCAAGCCATCCTTGTGGCAGCAGAAAATGCTAACTTGGACTTGTTGGAGATGGACAATTTCTCAAGTTTGACTGGACGAGGACTTACTGCAAGCTATGCAGGCAAAACTTATCTAGCTGGGAATCAAACTCTTATGGCTGAGGAAAAAGTCGACTTGACTTCAGCACAGGCTGATTTCCAAAGCTTGACAGCGGATGGTCAGACACCTATTTTCTTGGCTGAAGATGGTAAGTTAATCGGACTCTTTGGTGTAGCTGATCAGGTTAAAGCAGATAGTGCTGATATGGTGGCAGCCCTTCATCAAATGGGCAAGGAAGTCATCATGTTGACTGGGGATAATGACCAAACAGCTCAAGCCATTGCCCAAAAGGTTGGTATCAAGCGGGTTATCAGTCAAGTCCTTCCACAAGAGAAATCTAGGGTGATTAGCGACCTTCAGGCAGAAGGAAAATCAGTCATCATGGTTGGTGATGGTATCAATGATGCCCCAGCCCTTGCGACTGCCGATATCGGTATTGCCATGGGTTCAGGGACAGATATTGCTATGGAAAGTGCCGATATGGTCCTTATGAAACCCAACCTCATGGATGTCGTTAAGGCTCTGAAAATTAGTCAGTCGACTATCACAACGATAAAAGAGAACCTCTTTTGGGCCTTTATCTACAATATCTTGTCTATCCCAGTAGCTATGGGTGTCCTCCACCTCTTTGGAGGTCCCCTTCTTGACCCAATGATAGCAGGACTT
The DNA here is from genome assembly GCF_001812625.1 of Streptococcus sp. HMSC064H09. NCBI lineage: Bacteria > Bacillati > Bacillota > Bacilli > Lactobacillales > Streptococcaceae > Streptococcus > Streptococcus sp. HMSC064H09. The sequence continues at coordinate 5,050 of NZ_KV809561.1, read as the reverse complement.
GCCATGAGCTTTAGCTCTGTTTCGGTCGTCCTTAATGCTCTGCGCCTCAAACGTCGCAAAGTCTAAGTGTCGATTGCTAATGTCCTCCATCACTTAAGGTGTGTATCAAAAAACAATTAAAGAAAAGGAAGAAAGAAAAATGACAAAAACATATAAGATTACAGGAATGAAATGCCAAGGCTGTGTCAACACCGTTACTGAAAAACTCTCCGCTGTTAAAGGCGTAGACAAGGTTCAAGTTGATCTCGAAAACAAACAAGTCACTATTGAAGGTAAACCATGGAAGTGGTCTCTCAAACGTGCCCTTAAAGGTACTAAGTTCGAGCTTGGTGACGAAATTTAAGACAGGATTGAAACAGCTCTTAGGCTGTTTTTTTCTGCCTATAATCTTTTTGAAAATCCCTTCCTTTTGTGATATGATTAAAGTAATTATGTTCTCAAAACTGAGACTAGAAAATCAAGAAAAGAAAACGGTATACCTATGTCTAAACAAACCCTTATCCTTCTCTACGGTGGACGTTCAGCAGAACGTGAAGTGTCTGTGCTCTCAGCTGAGAGTGTTATGCGTGCGGTGGATTACAGCGCATTTGAGGTTAAAACCTACTTTATCACTCAGTCTGGTGATTTTATCAAAACACAAGAATTTACAGAAACACCAGGTGATGACGAGAAGCTCATGACTAATGACACAGTTGTGGCTAGTCAGGCTATCAAACCAAGCGATATTTATGAGGAAGGCGCTGTGGTATTCCCTGTGCTCCATGGACCTATGGGTGAGGATGGATCTATCCAAGGTTTCCTCGAAACCCTCAAGTTGCCATACGTGGGTACTAATGTCTTGTCATCAAGTGTGGCTATGGACAAGATTATGACCAAGCATATTCTTGAAGTTGCAGGTGTCCCTCAGGTTGCCTACACAGTCTACATCGAGGGTGAAGATTTGGAAGCAGCAGTAGCAGAGACGCTTGAAAAATTGACCTTCCCAGTTTTCGTAAAACCTGCTAACATGGGGTCATCTGTTGGGATTTCGAAAGCTGAAAACGAAGCGGAGCTTCGTGCAGCGATTGATCTGGCTCTCAAATATGATAGCCGTATCTTGATTGAGCAAGGTGTGGTTGCCCGAGAAATCGAGGTTGGTATCCTTGGAAATACAACTGTCAAAACGACAGATCCAGGTGAAGTGGTCAAAGACGTGGCTTTCTATGATTACCAAGCTAAATACATTGACAATAAGATTACCATGGATATTCCAGCTCACGTGCCTGCAGAAGTCATGACGCAAATGCGTGCCTATGCGGCCAAGGCCTTCCGTGCTCTTGGTGGTTGTGGTCTTGCTCGCTGTGATTTCTTCCTGACAGAGGATGGAGCTATCTACCTTAACGAGCTCAATACCATGCCAGGTTTCACTCAATGGTCAATGTACCCACTACTTTGGGAAAATATGGGACTTTCATACTCAGACCTTATCAAGGAATTGGTAGCCTTGGGACAAGAGATGTTCGAAAAACGTGAAAGCCATTTGATTTAAGCACTATGATTTAGGAGACAGACATCTTAGTCTTGGAGAAATCTCTGAGACTGAGGTGTTTTTTTCTTTACAGAAATCTAGATTTTATTTATATCTTTTCTTTATCACGCTGATAAAAAATACATATTATCCAAATAATCTAACAGGTGGTAGAATAAATCTAACGTTTCAAATGAAATAGAGCAATTCATTCGTGTTTTGTGAAGCTGTGCTTTTCAAATGCGAGAGAAGGGTCAAAGGGCTAGAAGTAGATGTCAGTGAGTGCTTACGGAATTTTACACGCCTTTTGTATCTTGTAGAATTGAACACAGGCTAAATTCCTAGAGCAAAAGATAAACTTCCTAGTGTGCCAGCACACGTCGTCAGTTTCCTATTTGTCTTACGGAATTTTCTACGCCCTTTGTATCTTAAATGAGGAGGTAAGTTTTGGACTGGTCCATTGTTCAACAGTATTTGCACTTTTATCAGAAGGCATTCTTTTTAACCTTACATATTGCCGTTCTGGGGATTTTTGGTTCCTTCCTTTTGGGCTTGGTGGTGAGTGTTATTCGTCATTATCGAGTGCCGGTTTTGAGTCAGCTTTCGACGGCTTATATTGAGCTATCTCGTAATACGCCGCTCTTAATTCAGCTCTTCTTTCTCTACTTTGGCTTGCCTCGTATAGGTTTGGTTCTATCCTCAGAGGCTTGTGCTGTGGTAGGTTTGATTTTCTTGGGTGGTTCCTATATGGCGGAGTCCTTCCGAAGTGGTCTAGAGGCTGTTAGTCAGACCCAACATGAAGTGGGCTTGTCTATTGGTTTGACGCCGTTCCAAGTCTTTCGCTATGTGGTCCTTCCTCAGGCAGTAGCTGTGGCGTTGCCGTCATTTAGTGCTAACGTTATTTTCCTTATCAAGGAAACGTCAGTATTCTCAGCGGTAGCCTTGGCGGATTTGATGTATGTGGCTAAGGATTTGATTGGTCTTTACTACGAAACCGATGTGGCTCTAGGCATGTTGGTGGTGGCTTATCTCTTGATGTTGCTGCCGATTTCTCTAGTCTTTAGTTGGATTGAAAGGAGGTTACGCTATGCAGGATTCGGGCTTTCAGGTTCTTCTTCAGGGGAATAATTTCCTACGTATCTTACAAGGTTTAGGCGTAACTATTGGGATTTCCATCGTTTCGGTGCTTCTGTCCCTTTTATTAGGAACCCTTTTTGGAATTGTCATGACTTCTAAATCTAAGATTGTACGTTTTTTGTCACGTATTTATCTGGAATTTATTCGTATCATGCCCCAGTTAGTCTTGCTCTTCATTGTTTATTTTGGTCTGGCTAGGAATTTTAACATCAATATCTCAGGCGAGCTATCGGCTATTATCGTCTTTACCCTATGGGGAACGGCTGAGATGGGTGATTTGGTGCGTGGGTCAATCACGTCACTACCTAGACACCAGTTTGAGAGCGGAAGGGCCCTTGGCTTGACCAATGGCCAACTCTATACCTATGTGATTATCCCACAAGTCTTGCGTCGCTTGTTGCCTCAGGCTATTAACCTGGTGACACGTATGATTAAGACCACATCCTTGGTGGTTTTGATTGGCGTAGTAGAGGTGACCAAGGTTGGTCAGCAGATTATTGATAGTAACCGCCTGACTATTCCAACAGCTTCTTTCTGGATTTATGGCACGATTTTGATTCTTTATTTTGCCATTTGTTACCCAGTATCTAAGCTGTCTACTTATCTTGAAAATCGTTGGAGGAATTAAGATGACAGAAAGCATTTTACAAATCAAGGATTTGAAAAAGTCCTTTGGGGACAATCAGATTCTCAAAGGCATCTCCTTGGATGTTAAACAAGGTGAAGTCGTTGTTATCCTGGGTTCCTCAGGTTGTGGGAAATCGACCTTGCTACGTTGTATCAATGGCTTGGAGACTATTCAAGGAGGGGATATTCTCCTGGATGGCAAGTCTATCACTAGTAGCAAGAAGGATTTTCACTTGATTCGTCAGAAAATCGGAATGGTCTTTCAAAGTTATGACCTCTTCCCGCATTTGGACATCCTGCAAAATCTGATTTTGGGACCGGTCAAAGCTCAAGGGCGTAACAAGGAAGAGGTTATTGCGGAGGCTGAGAAACTTTTGGACCGTGTGGGACTTTTGGACAAGAAGCATAGCTTTGCGCGACAACTGTCGGGTGGTCAAAAGCAACGTGTAGCCATTGTCCGTTCACTGCTCATGCATCCTGAAGTTATTCTCTTCGACGAAGTGACGGCGTCGCTTGACCCTGAGATGGTTCGTGAAGTTTTGGAATTGATCAATGACCTCGCTCAAGAAGGGCGTACCATGTTGATTGTAACCCATGAGCTTCAGTTTGCGCGTGCCATCGCTGACCGTATTATCTTTATGGATAAGGGTGTCATCGCTGAGGAAGGTACTGCTGAAGAATTCTTCAATCATCCAAAGACACAGCGAGCTCAAGAGTTTCTCAATGTCTTTGACTTCAGCCAGTTTGGTGCCTATTTGTAACCCATTGTTTTTAATAAAAAATATAATATTTTAGGAGATATTTATGAAATTAACAAAGAAAATTTTTGCCCTATTAGCCCTCGTCTTTGCCTTGGTGGCAGTGACTGCTTGCTCAAGTAACAGTAGCTCTGGTAAATCAACAGCCAAAGCACGTACTATTGAAGAAATTAAGAAGAGTGGTGAACTCCGTATCGCCGTTTTTGCGGACAAGAAACCTTTCGGTTATGTAGATAACAAGGGTGCTTACCAAGGTTACGATATTGAACTTGGTAACCGTTTGGCTAAAGACTTGGGTGTTAAACCTAAATACGTCTCAGTAGATGCGGCCAACCGTGCAGAATTCTTGATTTCAAACAAGGTAGATATTACGCTTGCCAACTTCACAGTAACTGATGAACGTAAGAAACAAGTGGACTTCGCTCTTCCTTATATGAAAGTCTCAATCGGTGTGGTATCACCTAAAGATAAGGTCATTAAGGACGTTAAAGAGCTTGAAGGTAAGACTTTGATTGTTACTAAGGGGACAACTGCTGAAACTTACTTTGAAAAGAACTACCCAAATATCAAATTGCAAAAGTATGACCAATATAGCGACGCTTACCAAGCCCTCCTTGATGGTCGTGGCGATGCCTTCTCAACAGATAATACAGAAGTTCTTGCTTGGGCTCTAGAAAATAAAGGTTACGAAGTTGGAATCACATCGCTTGGTAACCCAGATACTATTGCCCCAGCCGTTCAAAAAGGTAACAAAGAACTCCTTGACTTTATCAATAAAGACATTAAGAAACTTGGCGAAGAGAATTTCTTCCACAAAGATTATGAAAAAACACTTCACCCAACTTACGGTGATGCAGCTAAAGCTGATGACCTCGTGGTTGAAGGTGGCGAAGTGAAATAAGGCTAATTCCTCTCTAAGGGGAAATCTTGCTTAACAAGAATAAAACAAGTAAAACCACCTCGTGGCTATCTAGCTCAGCTAGAAGCAGGAGTGGTTTTTCTTGTTTTAGGGTGATTTTTT
>NZ_KV809560.1:0-207 GCF_001812625.1 Streptococcus sp. HMSC064H09 | reverse complement strand
AGCTTATGGCTAAACTCATGACCTCTATCAACCAAGTAGAAGGTGGTGACATTCTCAAGTCTGGGGATGTTACCTCAGTCTTTGGTTTTGAAATTCTAGGGGCTGATGGCAAACGCATGGAGCTGTCCGGAACTGGCAAGCTCACACTGTCAAACGATGAAACCGTGGCATTGTACCAAGATGTAACCGTTGAGAACGGACATTTTA
>NZ_KV809559.1:0-661 GCF_001812625.1 Streptococcus sp. HMSC064H09 | reverse complement strand
TACCAAGATGTAACCGTTGAGAACGGACATTTTACATTCGTCATGGGGGATGTCGTAGAGCCCGGAACATACTACCTCGAAATTAAACTGAACGGACATATTTTCCCGTCTAATAATTTCAAGGTCAAAGTGAAGAACTCACTGAATGCAGATAGCGTCGTGCCATCGGACAAGAGCCCTAAATTAAAGTTACTAGCGGATGAATTGCGAGAGTCTGGGTTAATTACTGGTGGCAGTGATACTACGGAAGACCTCGTTAATATCTACAATCTAGCTAAAATTTGAAAGGAAACAATAAATGAGTCAATTACACGATTTTGCCCAAGCCGTGGGTGCGGATATCAAGGAAATTAAAACGGCATTAGCTGGCAAGGCTGAGAAAGGCGAAGTGACCGCTAACGGTATCACTCAAGACCAACTTAACACCGCAATCACGCAAGCTAAGGCTGATATCATCGGTAATGCACCGGAAGAACTTGATACGCTCAAAGAAATTGCTGATAAAATCAGTGCAGCGGGTGGCAATACTGATAGCGGCATTATCTCGAAAATGACCGAATTGGGTGGCCGTCTCGATACCATCGAGCAAGAAGACCTTGTGAGCGTATACAACACAGCGAAAGCGTGAGCCTATGAGTAAGTTCACAGAATTTGCTCAAGC
>NZ_KV809558.1:0-8312 GCF_001812625.1 Streptococcus sp. HMSC064H09 | reverse complement strand
ATAAAGAATTTAACAACCGTGTAACTCCTCCAGACGAACCTAAGTTCCAACCAGAGAAATACGTTCTTAGCGATGGTAACGGTAAGTTCGATATCACTGGTACTAAACTTCTTGATGACGATAAAGAGTTGGCTGACAAGTACGCAGATACAAATGCGAACCCATATGCGGATAAAGCTGATAACAACGAAGCAGAAAACATCAATACTAAAGCTGTTAAACGTGGCGACACTATTAACTACCAAGTATGGCTTGATACAAATCAATTTGATGCAAACAATAAGGATAACATCCAAACTGTTGGTATCACTGATGATTATGATGAAGCTAAATTGGAAGTTAAGCAATCAGATATCAAGGCTTACGATGGTAAGACTGGTGCTGATGTTACTGACAAGTTCGACATCTCTATCGCTAACGGCGTGATTACTGCTAACCTTAAAGCTGGCTTCACTAAGTCACTTGGCGATGCAGAAAACACTCAAATTATCGATACTACTAAGTTCGAATTTGGACGTTACTACAAGTTTGTCATCCCAGCTAAGGTTACTGACGGTGCTTACGATGGTGCTGAAATTGAAAATACAGCAGCTCAAGTTGTAAACTACTACAACCCAACTACTAAGACTGTTGAAAAACCAAACAAACCAACTGAAAAACGTGTTAACAACGTTCCAACTGCTATCGAGTTGATCTTCGGTAAGACACTTAACGGACGTAAGTTGCAAGATAAAGAATTTACTTTCGAATTGAAAGATGAAAAAGGTAATGTTCTTGAAACAGTTAAGAATGATGCCGAAGGTAAAGTTAAGTTCTCTACTATCAACTATGCTAAAGCAGATCTTGGTAAGACATTCAACTACACAGTAGAAGAAGTTAAAGGAACTGATACAACTGTTACTTACGATAACATGAAAGTCAATGTTACTGTTCAAGTTATCCAACCTTCAGTAGGAGATCAATTGTCAACAGTTATCTCTTACGCTACAGTAGGTGGAGATGCTTATGGTGGTGACGATCGTGTCTTCGATAACAACGTAACTCCTAACTTCAAACCAGAGAAATACGTTGTTTCAGAACCAAGCTTCGACATCATTGGTAACAAACTTGCTGATGACGACGATTCAGCTGATAAAGTTGAAATCCAAAACTTGAATGGTAAGACCCTCAAACGTGGTCAAAAGATCTACTATCAAGTATGGCTTGATACTCGTGACTTCACTGCAGAAAGCAACCTTCAAACAGTTGGTATCACAGACAACTACGAAGAAGCTAAGCTCGATATCGACGCTTCTGAAATCAAGGTTTACGATGGTATCACTGGTAAGGATGTTACAGACAAGTTCGATATTAAAGTTGAAAATGGTGTTCTCTACGGTACATCTAAAGCAAGCTTGACTAAAGCTATTAGTGCAACAGATGCTACTCCAGTCATCGATACAACTAAATTCGAGTTTGGTCGTTACTATAAATTTGATATCCCAGCTGTTGTTAAAGACATTGATGCTAACGACGGTGTAGATATTGAAAATACAGCTAACCAAACAATTCACCAATACAACCCATTCAATAAGAAAGTTACAACTCCTGAAAAACCAACTCAAACACGTGAAAACAACGTTCCAGTTCCACTCGAGTTCAACTTCACTAAACGACTTGAAGGCCGTGAGTTGACTGCAGGTGAGTTTAGCTTCGTATTGAAAGACAAAGACAACAAGGTTCTTCAAACAGTAACCAACGATAAAGATGGTCACATCAAGTTTGAAAAACTCTTGTTCAACAAAGCTGATCTTGGTAAGACATTCACTTACACAGTTGAAGAAGTAGCTGGTAAAGATACTTCAATCACTTATGATGCTATGAAAGCAACTGTAACAGTAGAAGTTACTAAGGAAGGCAAAGTTCTCACAACTGTCGTTAACCACGCTTCAACAGGCGGATTCGCTTCAAGCGCTAACGATAAAGAGTTCAACAACAAAGTTCGCCCACCAGAAACACCTAAGTTCCAACCAGAAAAATATGTTGTTTCTGAAGCAAAATTCGATATCACAGGTACTAAGCTCGTTGATGATGATAAAGAATTGGCTAACAAGGTTGCAGATACAAATGCTAATCCTTACGCTGATGATGCATCAAACAACGAATTGGAAAACATGAATACTAAGTCTGTTAAACGTGGTGATAAACTTGTTTACCAAGTATGGCTCGATACAACTAAATTCGACGCCAACAACAAGGATTACATCCAAACAGTTGGTATCTCTGATGACTACGACGAAACTAAGTTGGAACTTGACGCTACTAAGATTAAAGCTTACGATTCAGTAACAGGTGAAGATGTTACCGCTAAATTCGACATCACAGTTGAAAACGGTGTAATCACAGCTAACCTTAAAGATGGCTTCACTAAGTCACTTGGTGATGCTGCAAACACTCAAATTATCGACACAACTAAGTTTGCCTTTGGTCGTTACTATAAATTTGATATCCCAACCACTGTTAAAGACACTGTTCCTGGTGGTGTAGATATTGAAAATACAGCTGGACAAGTTGTTCACTACTACAACCCAACAACTAAGAAGGTTGAAACACCTAAGGTACCAACTGAAAAACGTGTTAACAGTGTTCCAGTTGAAGTCGGATTCAACTTCACTAAACGTTTGGAAGGTCGTGAGCTTAAAGCTAACGAATTCACATTCGAGTTGAAGGATGCAGCAGGTAAAGTTGTTGAAACTGTTAAGAATGATGCAGCTGGTAACGTTAAATTCTCTAAACTTGAATTCAAGAAAGGCCAAGAAGGCGTTCACAAGTACACAGTAGAAGAAGTCAAAGGAACTGATGCAACTGTTACATACGATACAATGAAAGCGAATGTAACAATCACTGTTTCTCATGATGGTACTGCTAAAGCTCTTGTAGCAACTGTTGGTGAAATTGCTGATAAAGAATTCAACAATGCTGTTCGTCCACCAGAAAAACCTAAGTTCCAACCAGAAAAATATGTTGTTTCTGAAGCGAAATTCGACGTAACAGGTACTAAACTTGTTGATGATGATAAAGAATTGGCTAATAAGGTTGCAGATACAAATACCAACCCTTACGCTGATGATGCATCAAACAACGAATTGGAAAACTTGAATACTAAGTCAGTTAAACCTGGTCAAAAACTTTACTACCAAGTATGGCTTGATACAACTCAATTTGACGCTAACAACAAGGATCATATCCAAACTGTTGGTATCACTGATGACTACGATGAAACTAAGTTGGATGTCGATGCATCAGCAATCAAGGCTTACGATTCAGTATCAGGTGCGGATGTAACATCTAAGTTCGACATTAAGGTTGAAAATGGTGTTGTTACAGCTAACCTTAAAGATGGCTTCACTAAGTCACTTGGCGATGCTGAAAACACTCAAGTTATCGACACTACTAAGTTCGAGTTTGGTCGCTACTATAAATTTGATATTCCTGCAACGGTGAAAGCAGACGTCGCTGGCGGTGTGGATATCGAAAATACAGCAGCCCAAGTTGTTAACTACTACAACCCAACAACTAAGAAAGTTGAAAAACCAAACGTACCAACTGAAAAACGTGTTAACAGTGTTCCAATTTCAGTAGAATTCAACTTCACTAAACGTTTGGAAGGCCGTGAGCTTAAAGCTAACGAATTCAGCTTCGTGCTTAAAGATTCAGAAGGTAAGACTCTTGAAACTGTAAGCAATGACGCTGCAGGTAACGTTAAATTTGCTGCTCTTGAATTCAAGAAAGGTCAAGAAGGTACTCACAACTACACTGTAGAAGAAGTTAAGGGTACTGACGGAACTGTTTCTTACGATTCAATGAAAGCTCTTGTCACTGTTGAAGTATCACATGATGGTAAAGCGAAAGCTCTTATCACTAAAGTGAACGACCCAGCAGATAAAGAATTCAACAATACTGTTCGTCCACCAGAAAAACCTAAGTTCCAACCAGAGAAATACGTTGTTTCTAAAGAGAAATTCGATATCACTGGTATGAAACTTGTTGACGATGATGCTGAGTTGAAAGATAAAGTAGGCGATACTAACAAGGATCCTTACGCTGACAGCACAGCTAACAACGAAGCTGAAAATATCAATACTAAGACACTCAAGAAAGGTGATAAGTTTGTCTACCAAGTATGGCTCGACACAACTAACTTCACTGACGCTCACAATATCCAATCTGTAGGTGTTACAGATAAATATGACAGCGAAAACTTGAACATCAATGTTGCTGATATTAAAGCATACGACTCTGTAACAGGAGAAGATGTGACAGCTAAGTTCGATATCCAAATCGTTGACGGTGTGATTACTGCAACATCTAAAGCTGACCTTACTAAGTCACTTGGCGATGCAGAAAACACACAAGTGATCGATACTGCCAAATTGGCATTCGGACGCTACTACAAGTTCGATATTCCTGCAACTATCAAAGGCACTGCTAAAGATGGTGTAGACATCGAAAATACTGCGTCACAAATCGTTCACCAATACGACCCAACTAAGAAATCTGTTGAAAAACCAGAAAAACCAACAGAAAAACGTGTAGTCAATATCCCAACTAAGGTTGAGTTTGAATTCACTAAGAAACTTGAAGGTCGTGAACTTAAAGCTGGTGAGTTTAGCTTCGTACTTAAAGACAGCAAGGGTAATGTGATCGAAACTGTAAGCAATGATGCTAACGGTAAGATCAAGTTCTCAGCTCTTGAGTACAAACGTGGTGAAGAAGGTACTCACGTCTACACAGTAGAAGAAGTACAAGGTAACGATGCAACTGTTACCTATGATAAGATGGTTGCTACAGTCGTTGTTTCAGTAACTAAAGACGGTAAAGTCTTGACAGTAACTTCTCAATTGCCAGAAGATACTGAGTTCAACAATATTGTGACACCACCGACTCCTCCAACACCACCGACACCACCAACACCACCAACACCACCAACACCACCGACTCCTCCAACTCCAGTGGTTCCACCAGTGACACCACCAACTACACCAGAAGCTCCTAAAGGACCAGCACTCCCTGAAACAGGTGATGATGCGTCTATGGCAGCTATGGCTCTCGGAGGAATCCTTGCGGCAGCTGGACTTGGTTTGGCAGGAAAACGCAAAAAAGAAGACTAAGATAGTTCATAGGTTAAATCCCTCAACATAGTTAGTTAGACTATTTCAGTTTTCGAAAAAGAGACTCACCCCGATAGGGGTGAGTCTCTTTTGTGTCTAAAAATAATCTGACAAATATATTTTTCTGATTATTAAATTAGTTATAGGGATAAGTATGAATAAACTTATAGAATTATTTTAAAATCAGGGGATAACTTATAAAAAGTATTTATAACGAGTTATAATAAAATTGTAATAGCTAAACTTAAGTGAGCAGATGTTTATATTATAAAAGATTATAAAAAAAGAAAATAATAAAATTATGGGATTTTGTATTGAAAATTTACATTTTTTTGATAACATAATGGAAAGGGGATTAGAATAAATTTTTAGGAAGGGCAATTGGATAGTTAGAATTCCAATTGTTTTGGAGAACTATGGGTAAAGATTTATTCAATGAGAAGAAAAGTCGCTTTTCTCTCCGCAAATTAAATATCGGGGTTTGTTCGGTATTGCTAGGAACACTTATTATGATTGGTGGGACTGCACAAGCAGATGAAAATACTGAAACGACAGCTGCACCGATTACGCCAGTAGCAGAAGCAGGTGAAACGACGGCGTCTTTAGTCGAGACTAGAACAGTCGCAGAGACAACGCCTGCAGTGACAAATCCTGTTGCAAGTGCAACAGCTGCAACAAGTGCTGAAGCACCAGCTACTGTCGCAACGCCTGCGACGTCAACAGCGCCTGCAACAACTACGGAGAGCGCTACATCACAAGCTGCAGCAACATCAGAAGCACAAGCAAGCACATCAGCAGCTCCAACTTCTGAAACTGCACAAGCATCGACTTCAGAGGCTGCTCAAGCAAGTAATTCTTCTGAAGCTGAAAAACCACGCGTTCGTTCACGTCGTGCGGTTCCTGCTGCAGCATCTACATCTGCAACAGAAGCATCTACTAAGAATGTATCAACTTCAATTGAAGCTGGTGACGAATATGTTACGATTCGTACAGATGCAGCTTCAACTGTTAAGGTAACGGTAGATGGTCAAGAAGTCTCAATTAACGGGGCAGATGGTGTTTATACCTTCAAACGTCCATCAGCAGGTGGTACTGTCGTAGCAACAGCTACAGATGCGTCTGGTAAAAATGCTACGAAACAGTTAATTGTCTCACCAAGTACTGTAAATGGTGTCATTAAACCTAGTGATTCATCACTTACAATTACTAATAAATTTGACACTACTGGTATCACAACTGATAAGGAATCTCCTTACGTTGTTAAGAACGCTGGTGTTGAGTTTAATAAAGTCAATGACGATGGTACCATCTCTCTTACTGGGACATCATGGACGCGTCTTGCGGGTGGATGGGCTAAGGATAAAGCTTTCCCTCTTGGAGCTCATGTGATTTTGAACTTCCAAAATCCAACCTTCTATGAAAATATTGAAAAAATCACAATCAAACCAACGGCATCAGGAAGTGCACAAAGCTTTACACCTCATGAAGATGGTTCAGTTTGGTCAGTTCCAATTGCCAACAACACTGTAGCTTCTGGTGGTATTGGGGCAGCTTATGACCACCCAATTACTATTACCTTGAAAAATGGCAAGACCTTAAACGATCTTGGACTTGCAAACACACCATTGTCATTCTCATCTGCATGGATTACAGGTAAGGACTACGGTAGAGTAATTCCTAATAAATTGGTTCGTGAAAGTATTGACAACTCATGGTTTATTGCCTCAGATAACGCTAAGAAAACTGCGTCTGATAATGGTTTGACCAACGCCTTTACAGGAACTCCTGGTAAGGGTGTGAATACACAACCAACTCTAAAAGTACTTCCACGTTTTACAAGCGATGGTAAGGCAGATTCAATTGAATTGGTTTATACCATGAAAGTATCTGCGGCTATGGGTGTTGTGAACTTAGGTTCAAATACCTTCCAATCTGTGCCTTATATCGAACAAGAATTGCCTAAGAGTCTCTTGCCATATCTTGATTTGAATGAAACTTATATTTACAAATCTGATGCGGATGGCTCTGCTGTAAGTGGTGTTCAAAAAACTAAGGTTGTCATGGATGCATCAGGGAAACTTGATACACGTAAGACAGATGCTATTAGTATTGCGACAAAATCTAACCCATCACAAAGTGATGTTGATAAGGTTCGTAGTTATATTGACAAAAATATCTTAGGTACTGCCTCAGGGCAACTTGGTTCATATACCATTTCTTACAAGATTAAAAACACAGTTGATTCAGTCGAATTGGCTAAGAAATTGAATGCTGAAATCAAGAAAAATAACGGCATGCTTCTCTTTGAGCAATGGATGGAACGTGGTGTTAAACCAAACTTGAGTGCTATTCAACGTAGCTGGAAAGGTAATACAGAAGGGGTTCATCAAGGATCATATGCCAATGCCTTCCTTGATACTAACCTTTTGATTGTTAATGCACCTAAGAATCAAACTTATGATGTGACTTACAGTAAATCAGTAGTCACTGCTGGTGACACAACTCAGCCACAAATTCCACTTGTACGTGATGTTGAAGGCAAGGAAGTACCTGTACCTTCAGGTACAACTTTCAAAGCTGGCACACTTCCAACTGGAATTGACTCTGTTTCTGTGGATGAAAATACAGGGGCTATCACAAGTAAGACTTCTGCAAATGCAACTCCTGGTTTGGTAAATGTGCCAATGCTTGTGACATATCCAGATGGAACAACTGAAACAGTTGATGTTCCAATTGAAATCAAGGCTAAACAAACAGATGCTGATAAGTATGAACCAACAGCTAAAAATCAAACGGTTAACATTGGCGACACACCAGATGCCAAAGGCTCAATTGGTAATGTTTCAGATCTTCCAAGTGGTACTAAGTTTGAGTACAAGACACCAGTAGATACAACAACTGCAGGTGAAAAAGACGCAACAGTAGTCGTAACTTACCCAGATGGTTCTAAGGACGAAGTTCCAGTTAAAGTAACCGTTAAGGATCCACGAACAGATGCAGACAAGAACACACCAACTGCTAAGGATCAAACCGTTAACGTAGGCGAAACACCAGACGCTAAAGGTTCAATCGGCAATGTCTCAGACCTACCAAGTGGAACAACCTTTGAATACAAGACACCAGTCGACACAACAACAGTTGGTGAAAAAGACGCAACAGTTG
>NZ_KV809556.1:144414-207403 GCF_001812625.1 Streptococcus sp. HMSC064H09 | reverse complement strand
GCTTTTCGTCACCCACTACAGTTGACAAAGAGCCACTTTGTCTATTTCTAAAAGGAGAGGAGGGGATTCGAACCCCCGAGCCCCGTTAAGGACTACACGCTTTCCAAGCGTGCGCACTCGGCCTCTATGCGACCTCTCCACATCAAACGATTAGCCTATTGATGGCTAATCGTTATTTTTAATCAAGTTTTCAATAATTAATCTTTAAACTGAGCCTCTACTCGGTAGATGACCTGACCTTTTTCTGAGAACTTACGCTCGTACTCAGTCATGACATTGCCCTCATAATCACTTGCATGAAGGTCCAACCAAACTTTGTTGATAACCATTCCATACTGTGAAAAGCTCGCCAAACTGTATTCGAAAAGTTCACGATTGTCTGTCTTAAAGTGAATCTCTCCATTTTCAGGCAGAATTTGCTTATAAGTATCTAGGAAAGTCTTGTAAGTTAGACGACGTTTCTCATGACGGCTCTTAGGCCATGGATCTGAGAAATTCAGATACATCATATCCACTTCGCCATCTTCAAAATAGTTGGTCAAGGAAGATCCATCCACACGCAAGAGTTTGACATTTTCAGCACCAGAGGCCAAGACCTTATCCAAGGCGTAACTCAAAACAGACAACTGAATATCAATACCAATGTAGTTGATGTTAGGGTTTTGTTGGGCCATACCAGTAATGAAGGCCCCTTTACCAGATCCTACCTCGATATGGATAGGATTATCATTACCAAAAAGCTCATGCCACTTACCTTTAGCAGCTTCCGGCTCAAGAATAACGTACTGAGGATGGTTAGCTAGGTGTTCCTCTGCACCTTTACGTTTTCTAACTCGCATGTCTACTTTCTAATATCTGTGCAAGGTCTCTCTGAATTTACGAAGTTCATAAATCTCTCGGTTGGCATGTTCCATATCACGGCTATCAAAGAATTTTGAAATCTGTGTCAAATATGAAAATTGCCCATACCAGTAAATCTTGTCCATCACAAGGTCATTGTTCTTATAGCCATAATATGACAACCACTGTGGCCAATGTGCCAATGGAATATAATGGCTGAGGATCTGTGCCACATCATACATACGATCTGTTAGACGTACAGAATCCCAATCAACCAAATAAATCAATCCTGAGGTTGTGATGACAAAGTTACTATGACGAGCATCTCCGTGAACAATTGTTGCAATCTCTGCACGAAACTCTGGAAGATGACGTTTCAAATCTCTAACAACGTCTTGAAGGAAGCCATTCTCACGCAATTGGTAAGCAGCATTTTCTTCCCACTCGTGTAGAAGATCAAAAGGATTTTCAATATGATAATCCAACTGCAAAAGTTGATTAACCAAGTGTTTAGAGCGGTGCAAATTACCAAGAATTTGGATAATCTGTTTACTGTTCATGTCATGTTTGGTCAAAATACGACCATCAAGCCACTCCTGTGCACTCATCATGTCACCATTTCCCAGACGCTTAGCCCACAAGAGCTGTGGTGCAATCTGTTCCTTGGCAAGAGCTGCCAAGATTGGTGTTGTATTCATCTTCACAAAGACGCGATCTCCGTTTGGGTAAGTTCCCATATAGGCCTTACCACTATTTCCTTTGAGAGGAGTCAGGCTCAAATCTTTATCTGTTGATGTCACCTAGGCATCTCCTTTTTCTTTAGTCATTCGTTTCTATTTTAACTTATTTAATAGGTGTTAGTCAATCATCTTCTTAAGCTTGGCTGGTAGGTAAACAAGGCTCAAAACTAGCATAATTCCAACCAAAATCAGGCTAAACTTAAGATCGAAGAGGCAAATAGCCTGGACCAGAGTCAGCACAAGTACAATCTGAGTAATCAAGTGCTTAAGATTGCTCACCTGCATGTCTTTTCCAACTGGCATAAGGTTAGCCATTCTCTGATAAGCAAAGTGTGATTTTAGCGCTGTGAGCTGGAAGAGCAAGAGGTAGTCAAAAACAACCACAAGCACCATAGCCAGCCATTTTTCAGGAACCAAAAAGATAACTAAAAGCGTTAGGGCAAAAAGGCGTAGGCTAAGGGCAAAGTAATCTCCAGAACGCAAGAAGGCTCTTAGGTAAAGATTATACCAGGTATTTTCCTTGTCTTTCTTTGTACGTTTGAGAATACCATCCAAATAGGCACGACGTTTAACACTCGACGTAATCCCTTTAACATTGGTAAAGAGTGAAAAGAACTTCAAGATCGATTGTTGACGCTTATTTTCTCCTGCAATAGCCTCAGTCCAATTCAGTCCAGACTGCTTATAAAAAGGTTGAGCCTTTTTCTGGAAAATAACATACTTAAGAATAGCCATAGCCACACCTACAAGGATAACTCCCCAAACTGGAAGTCCCAAGGCTAAAAAGAGAGGACTAACCAAAATAAAAATCAGGGTTTGTACTATTACCCAAAATCTAAAAGCACGCCCTGTTGCCTTCTTAACATGGTCTAGCACCTCTTCTTCCTTAACCAAAAGGTAGTGCTTGTCCGCAGGTTCTAGATAAGTCGCAATATTCCCCCAGAAAGGAAGGAAGAGACACAGCACAAGCAAGCCCAGGACAATGGCCCATGGATTTTTTGGAAAATGTCGGAGCAACTGGCTATACTGAACCAAGACAAAGCCTAGCAGAAAGAGAAGAACCAAGATAAAATGATCATTAAAAACGTAGCGACTATACTTAGCACAGCGGGCATTGAATCGCTTGCTACGCTCCTTAAATAGCTTAGCTATCATGACAATTCTCCCTTAGTTAACTGCATGTAGATACCGTTAAGACTAGCACTATCGTCGCCAAAATTCTGACGGAGCTCCTCGAGAGTCCCCTGTGCTAAGACCTGTCCATGGTGCAAAATCACAAAGCGATCACACATTTTCTCAGCTGAATCCAAAACGTGGGTAGACATGAGAATCGCCTTGCCCTGAGCTTTTTCCTCAGCTAAAAGCTCAATTAGGTCGGAGATTGCCAAGGGATCCAAACCCAAGAAGGGTTCATCAACAATGAAAAGACTGGGGTTAACAATAAAGGCACAGATAATCATGACTTTCTGCTTCATTCCCTTTGAAAACTGAGTCGGGAACCAATCTAACTTTTCATCTAAGCGAAAGAGTTTGAGGTACTTGTCCGCACGTGCCATCCCCTCAGTCACATCAAGACCATAGGCCATCAACACCGTTTCCAAATGTTCACGAAGCGTCAACTCTTCATAGAGACTTGGCGTTTCAGGAATATAGCCAATCTTCTGACGATAGCTAGCTGAATCTTGTTGAATAGTTAACCCATCAATGGCAATCTGTCCCCCATAAGGTGTTAAGAGACCAATAATCTCGTTAATTGTTGTTGATTTCCCAGCACCATTAAGACCAATGAGACCAACCAATTCACCATCAGCCACCTCAAAAGTCACATCTTTTAGGACGGGAATATTAGCGTAACCACCCGTCACCTTTTCTAATTTAAGCATTATCTTTTCTCTCTTTGGTATGATATAATCTATTATAACAAAAACTCATGGAAAGGTCGTTATTATGGATAATTGTATTTTCTGTAAAATTATATCTGGAGAAATCCCTTCATCAAAAGTCTACGAGGACGACAAGGTTCTAGCCTTCCTCGATATTTCACAAGCTACAAAAGGACATACCTTGGTTATTCCTAAAGAGCACGTTCGTAACATCTTAGAAATGTCTGCTGAGACCGCTGAGACTGTCTTTAGCCGTGTTCCAAAAATTGCTCGTGCCGTGCAAAAAGCAACTGGAGCAATCGGCATGAATATCCTTAATAACAACGAAGAAGTTGCTGGACAAACCGTCTTCCACGCTCATATTCATCTCGTTCCTCGTTACGGTGCAGACGATGGTATCCACATGGGATTTGACGAACACGAACCAGACTTCGCTGCCCTGGCCGACCTTGCTGACAGCATCGCTAAAGAGGTAACAGAATGAAAATCGGACGCTTTCTAGCTCTTGGAGCTCTTGCCTACGGTGCCTACTACGCCTATAAACGACGTGAAGACATCAAAGAGGAAATCCTAGACCTCAACCAATCACGAGAAAATATCTCTCACGATCTGGACAATATCAAACGCAACCTTGACATCATCAAGGAACAAAACCTTGTTCTTGCTGACATCAAACAAGACCTCAACTATAAAACACGCGTCTTCAAAAAAGACCTCGAACCCCGACTCAACATCATCCAAGAACGCTTGCAAAAGTATCAAGGTGATGATAAAGAATAAAGGTAAGTAGCATCGGCTACTTACCTTTTTTATCAATGATGAAAACTTATAAAAAGTTTATGGATAGTGTAATAGTCACTCAATGTTCCTTTTTTTCACAACAGAAAGTACCATTCAATAATAAAAGGCACCACTAATCAGATTAAAGAGAACACTACTAAACCTATTTTCATATAATTACTATTTCTTTTTTAAAGCATTAATAATAGAACGTGTTGCTGATTTCGTTAAGCCTTGATTTTTAGGATGTGTCCTTAAATAGGAATGGACTTTGGTACCAGTATCTGAACGTGTGTAACCATTTGTATTAACAATCTTATTACTTAACAGTTTATCCAATAAATCCATTCTGCATCTCCTCACAATTAGTAATTAAAATTTATACTAAATGAATTCATTGTATCATAGTTACCATTCTGTATATTAGCAGTCCACCCAATATTTTCACCGCTCTTCATTTTATGCTTATAGTAGTTTGCTTTTTTTGCTTTTTCGTCTGATTCCTCAACTTTCTGTCCTGGATTAACGGCAACAAATTCTGATATAGATACTGACTGCTTTCCTTTCGGATCAATTCTAGATTGTGACGAACTAAATGGCTTTGCTTCAATACTATTGTTAATTACAAAAGTTGATTCAATATTAATTTCTTTATCCGTTAAGTTATCAATAATAATATTTCCACCAGTTCTTATTATTTTAATATTTTTATCACTATATAGTTCTTCCGTTTTTGCCACTGTTTTTTTCGAACCCATAATACTTTGTCCTACTTTTGACGTATTATTGCCATTAGTAGAATTTTCATTCGAAGAATCTCTAATAGCCAAAAAAATTATTAACAATGTAAATATAAATCCAAAAACTGCAAATACATAAACGCTAACATTAAAAATTTACTTTAACATATCTTTTCCTTACCTTTATTTTTGAGTTTCAATTGTCACTTTTGCCTCGTGGTCCAAAGATTTAATCATTGTAGAGTAGTACTTCTCGGCTGACTCCTTTAATAATTTTTTATTGTCCTTTATAAAACCTTGTTGTTCCTTATTTGAAAAACCTTCTGCAACAGCCTCACCAGTATCTATGTCTTTAGTCGAATAACTAAGAATCCCTCCACTAGTATCGTAGAGTGTATAAGGTTTGTCTTTATCTAATTCAACACCAATAACTTCAAATTTGGGTAATGTAACTTGATAATTATGATTACCATTATCTTTAATGGTTACATCATTCTTAATACCGAATTTTGCCGTATAATTTAGAATAATGAGTGCTTTCTTTTCTGAACCAGGTATTACAAAGTTACTACCAAATAACTTTGTATTATTTTCTATTGACTTAACTTTTTGAATAGATGCATTGAGTAAAACTAACTCACTGACCTTTTCCAAAGATTTTACATTTACTATGATTTCTGTCTTTGGTTTTTGATTACCAGATGACTCACTCCCTTTATATACGCTAAGAAAAATGAATCCTACGACAATCACTAATAAAATCGCTAAAATACCATATATTATCTTTTTCATACTTTTTTCCTATTAACTCATTTCTTCAAAAACAACTGGATTAACAATCCTGCAATCACAATACCAGCTGCAATTAGGGGGTTCAACATTGCTATTCCTACAAGAAGTAGAATAGCCAAAATCCATAAAACTACTTTTAACATTATTTCTCCTTATCAAATAACAAAAGATTGTAATATTAAACCCAAGAAATCACTAACTAAAATTTAATTTTACACAAAAATTATATAGCGATATGAATGCGTTGTCAACGCTTTCTTGAAAATAGAATATATTTTTAACTATTTATCATATTATTATAATTTAAATAATTTTATCTCATTTTATATTTAAGAATAAATATAAAAGTCACAGCTATACACAAAACAAGACTTTCCGCTGTGCTAAAGGTGAGAGAAGCACCATTGCTTCTCTCACTCGGAAGATTTGAGACCCAGGCTCAAATCTTAGGAATGGAATTCCGTTAGGAAGTCGCTTCCGTCCGTAGCACCCAAGGAAAGTCTTAAAGAAAAAAACAGAGATGTCTACTAACATCTCTGCTTCATAAATAGGATTAGGAGGTTTTATGCTTTTTATTTAGCATCTTTTTCTTTGATAACCAAGACACCATCTTCCATATCAGCTTCTAGATGTTTAGCATCAAGGTTATCCAAGTGGAAGTCTGTGACTTTGTCACGGATTTGTTGTTCAACCACACGACGGAGTGGACGAACACCCATGACTTCGTCGTAGCCTTCTTCAGTCATGTATTCTTTAGCAGCTTCGCTAACTGCCAAGTCAATGTCTTTCTTAGAAAGCGTCTTGTTAACTTCAACCAACATAAGGTCTACAATCTTAGAAAGATCTTCTTTGCTCAAGTGTGAGAATTCGATGACAGCATTGAAACGGTTAAGGAATTCTGGACGGAAGTAAGGTTTCAAACGATCCATAAGTTCTGGTTTATCAGCATCTTCTGTCAAGTTAGCTTCGTAACCAAAGCCTGCGTTTGAAGTTGCGATAATCACAGTATTCTTGAAGTTTACAGTGTTACCTTGACCATCTGTCAAACGACCATCGTCCAAAACTTGGAGGAGAAGTGTGATGACTTGAGGGTCAGCCTTTTCAATTTCGTCGAGAAGAACGATTGAGTATGGGTTACGGCGAACACGTTCTGTCAAAGTATTGCTATTGTCATCATAACCAACATAACCAGCTGTTGTACCAATCAATTTAGAAACGGCTGTGCGGTCGCTGTATTCTGACATGTCCAAACGGATAATGGCATCTTTAGTACCGAACATATCAAGAGCCAATTGTTTAGCCAACTCAGTTTTACCAACACCAGTAGGTCCTACAAAGAGGAAGCTACCGATTGGGCGGTTACCTTCGTCAAATCCTGCACGGTTACGACGGATGGCACGTGCCACTGCTTCAACGGCCTTATCTTGACCGATAACTTTAGTTTGCAAACGGTGGCCCATATCTTTCAAACGTTCGATATCAGTTGCTCCCATTTGCGATACTGGGATACCAGTCATACGTTCTACAGATTCAGCCACATCGTTAACAGTTGCAGTGACTTTAAGGTCTGCTGTATGGTTAGCAATTTTCTTTTCAAGTTCTTCAATACGAACCTTAGCGTTTAGAGCTGCTTCGTAGTCTTCTTTGGCAGCTGCAGCTTCTTGTTTAGCTTTTTCAGCTTCAATTTCATGTTCAACAGCATTCACATCAGTCACTGGGTGTTGAGCAGCCAAGTGAGCAGCTGTTACATCGACAAGGTCGATAGCCTTATCTGGCAAGCTACGTTGTGGAATGTATTGTACAGAGAAATCTACCGCTGCCTTCAAAACATCATCTGGCAAGATAACATTGTGGTGTTTTTCATAAAGATCACGGATACCTTGGAGAATCTTGAAAGTATCTTCAGCAGAAGGAGCATTGACCTTAACTTCGTTGAAACGACGAGCTAGGGCAGCGTTCTTCAAGATAGTGTTACGGTATTCATCCTGAGTTGTTGCACCAATCACTGTCAATTCACCACGTGAAAGAGCAGGTTTCAAGATATCAGCAAGACCTTTAGACCCTTGACCATCACCAGTGCTTCCGGCACCAAGAATTTGGTGGATTTCATCGAAGAAGAGGATAATGTTTCCAGCCTCTTTGACTTCATTTACCAAGTTTTGAATGTTTTCTTCAAAGCTACCACGGTATTGAGTACCAGCTTCAAGTCCAGAAATATCAATTGAAATGATTTCTTTATTCTTGATAGCAGCTGGGACATCACCATTAACGATGGCTTGAGCCAAACCTTCAACTACGGCTGTTTTACCAACCCCAGCATCCCCGACAAGGACTGGGTTGTTCTTGGTACGGCGAGCCAAGATTTCGCAAGCTTCTTGGATTTCTTTGTTACGTCCGATAACAGGATCCAATTTACCTTCGCGAGCTTCTTCAGTCAAGTTACGACCAAGTTTAGCAAGAATACCATCTTGTTTAGGTCCTTTACCTTGTTGTTGAGTTGGGTTCACTGCTTCACCTTCATTACCAGGCAATTGACCTGTTTGACGGTAAATCGCAAATTCTTCAGGTGTCACTTCACGACCGTTAATCATGTAGCGACGGTTTTCTGAACGGTAACCACCCATGTTACCCATCAATTGATTGAAAAGATCGTCCATATTGTTAAAGTTGTTGTTCATATAATTACCTCGTTTTGTGTTTTCTTGTGAAATTTTTTAAGTGTTATTTTTATGTTAATGTGTTTTTTGACTTTTACTGACCAAAACCCTAAAAATTTTTAGTAGCTTCAACTACTCTTCTAATAATTTCAGGTTTTGCTCTTGGTAGGAGACTGAGAACTTTCACAGTCTTAAATAAATTGTCATTTAGCATAAGAGCCACCTTCTTTCTGTGAATCTCTCAATATAGCTAACTTCTAAGCCTCTTTCAGAAAGAAACTTGTAGATTAAGGAAACCTTTTTCCTTATAGCTTTATCATATACCTTTCATCTGCTTGGGTCAAGAATTTAGTTTTGACTTTTACTGACCTTTTTAATGAAAATTTAAGCAGACAAGCTGCAATCTTTTCATATCGATATATGGACTGTTTTGACAGCCTTCATAAGGATTTCAATTCCTTATGTTTATATTGTACAACATTGGTCAGTATTAGTCAATATCTTTTTTGACTTTTTTTGACCTTTGTTGTAAATATTTTTGCAGGCAAGCTATAATTACCTTTTTACAAGGATTTAGGCTAGTCCTGCAATCTCATAAGGAAGCTATTCCTTATGAGATTATAATACACCATTAGTCAGTAAAGGTCAATAGTTTTATTTGATCTTTTTTGACCTTTTTGAAAATAATTTACGGAAAGTAAAAAAAAGCCTACCAAAGATAGACCTAATAATGATCTTTAAAAGAGAGAAAGGCGACACTCTTACCATCAATCATATAAATCAAACGATTTTCAGCATCAATTCGTCGAGACCAAGCTCCTTGAAAGTCATACTTCAAGGGTTCTGGTTTCCCAATACCTGAAAAAGGATCCCGTTGAATGTCTTTAATCAGCTTATTGATTCGCTTAAGTGTCTTCCTATCCTGATTTTGCCAATAACAATAATCCATCCATGCATCTTCAGTGAAAGTGAGTAACATTTTCTACTCCTTTAGTGCATGCTCTTGAGTCTCTCCAGCACGTACCTGAGCCATTCCTCTTAAAACCTTGTCTGATAGTTCTTTATTTTTAACAATACGCAATGTTTCTTGAATGCTATCCCACTCACTCTTTGAGACCACTACAATATCTTCATCAGGATTTTTATTGACTACAGCTAGAGGTTCAAATTCATCATTAACCTTTTTCATATAATCCTTCAAATGATTTCGAAACGTTGAATAGACGACTGCTTCCATTAGCATACCTCAATTTCCTCTTTTCTTTTATTATATACCAAAAGTATAAACTTGTACAAGTTCCTGACAAGTTTATCCTTTCTACAATATTTATTCGAAAAAAGATTTAAAAAGCCTACCAGAGGTAGACCTTCTATAAAACTATTTTACTCTATGCGGTATTCGTCCAAAGTTTTGTTGAAAAAGCTCGGGGTTGCCTAATTGATAAACATTATCTGCTTGCTGTGTAAGCATATCCCAAGGTTCCCTTCCAATCCGAGCCACTATATCCACAGTCTTTTTCACAGATTTGAGATGAGACTGCCCTTTTTGAGAAAATCCAAGGACATGAACAGCCTGGGGTAAAGGATTGTCCACAGCTCCGACCAGGATATAGGTCAAAATACGACGTACCCGTGCTTTTGTATAGCGTTTGGTCGCCACCTTATCCACTAGTTCCTCCACAGAAGAAACCTCACGAATAGCAGCTTTTAAACGACTGGCAATCTCTTCATTCACCTGGAAAACACTAGTCAAATCAGGGTTTGTAAGAATCTGATAAACCAACAATTGGAAATAATTATCCCAAGAAACCTGTGGAGAAGTCTGAAAAAGTTTACTATTGGGCATGAACTTATCCACAAAATCACTATCTTGCTTGTGGAGACGTAGACTGGTCGCTGAGGCGAAAGATACTTCCTTATTTGAGGAATGATAGCCGGCTCCTTGTCTCTGGATAGGATTCAACTTAATGCCCTTACCAGCACAAGCTTTGGCATAGGCTAAGCCTAGGATATGATTGGGTGTATTGCCAGTAAAGGCTACACCAGCAAACTTTTCCCACATTTTTTGTGTCTTTTGTGGATAAGATAGGTCACTCGGTAAGTTTTCCACAAAGGCTTCCATGTCCTCAGACTTTTCAGCATAGACATCCGCTATAGACTGATAGTCTAGGACTTCTTCCGTTCCAAAAGTAAGGCTATCAATCCCCAGTCGGGATAAGATATCGACGGCCCCAGCAGCAAAATAATCGGCAGACTGGACTGACGTCAAGAAAGGCAACTCAACCACAAGGTCTGCCCCATTTTCCAAAGCCATCTGAGTCCTAGTCCACTTATCCACAATAGCTGGCTCACCTCTCTGGACAAAATTCCCGGACATGGCAACGATTTTTACGCCTTCAGCCTGATCCAAGAGATACTTGTGACCGTTATGAAAAGGATTGAACTCAGCAATAATACCTGTAACTGTCATAGGCTCTTACTTTTGGGCCACAAAGAACCAACGTGCACTAGTTTCTGTCGGTTCCTTATCCTCAAAATCGGCGTAAAGCTTGAAGGATTTGAAGCCAGCCTGCTCCAGCAAGATATCATAAGTCAAGACCTCATAGGTGCGTTCCTCATGCACCTCATCATGACGGCTAAAGCTTCCATCTTCCTCTTGGACAAAGAAAGTTAATTCATGGACAATAGAATGCGGAGCCGCATCCTCATAGGTATCCCAGAGCATAGCAAAGTCTTCTGCATTTTCATGGTAGGAATAGCCAGGGAAAACCTCATCCGTCTGATAGGTTGAGTGCACATCAAAGATAAAGACGCCATCTTCATTCAGTGCATTATAAACCTCTTTGAAGACATCCCCAACCTCTACTTCGTCCTGCATATAGCAGATAGAATCTGAGTAACAAGTCACAAAGTCGTACTTACCAGCTTGCGATAAATTCAACATGTTGCCTTCAATAAAGTCAATTTTCTGTTTGGCGGAAGCCGCACGCTTCTCCGCAATCTTCAACATATCAGCACTCAAATCGAGTCCAGTTACATCAAAACCAGCTTGAGAAAAACGTACAGATTGAATCCCAGTTCCACAAGCCAATTCAAGCAATTTCTTTTTATCCTTAGTCTTTGGCAAATGACGAAGCGAAAAATCCGTCCACAAATCGTAAAGACTATCATCCATAACAGCGTCATAGACCGCCGCAAAAGTTTCATAAGTAGCCATAAATCAAGATACAAAGAGCGTCAAAAGCAAAGAAAAAATAGGAAACTTTCTGCCGTATCGCTAGATACAAAGAAAGTTTATCTTTTTCTCACAGCTTTTAGCTCGTGTTCAGTTGACAAACCAACCAAACACAAGGCTCTATCCTTCCTATTAAATCTTTAGTTTAAGCAACAAAACCCAGTTGTCGCCAACTGAGTTCAGATTTTATGCCAAATAAGCTGACACATCCACCATTGGTGCTTCATGCCAGAGTTTTTCGAGGTTATAGTGTGCACGTTCATCTTCTGTAAAGATGTGAACAACAACATCGTTAAGATCCAAAAGAATCCAACCACCCTTATTGTCACCTTCCATGTGACTAGCATCAAGGCCAGCTTCTTTCACTTTCTCACGGATGTTGTCGGCAATAGCTTCCAACTGACGGCTGTTCATTGCACTCAAAATAACAAAATAATCTGTTAGACTTGTAAGGCCGTACAAATCAAGGGCAACAATGTCTTCAGCTCGCTTTTCATCAGCAGCTTTGACAACCAATTCAAGTAATTCTTCTTTCATTTAATCCTCTTTCATTAAAAAATCGTTTTGTAATCTAAGACATCTGCAAAACGTTCATCCCAAATGTTCTCGTAAAATTCATTAATCGTTTCTGCTGGAATGTCGTCTCCATCAAAGGTTGTAACAGTACCTTCGGGAACAACTAGCTTGTAGCCATGTTCGAAAGCAACTTTAACGGATGTATCAACACAATACTCCGTCTGCATACCGCATAAGACTAGTTTCTCAATTCCTTGTTGATCCAAGTATTCCTTTAATCCAGTCTCTTTAAACATGCTATTGTATCGCTTCTGAAAAACCTTTTCATCAGACTGTCTCTTTAATAATGGCGATAATTTCCAATCTTCCGAGGCTAGAGCCTCTTCCGTTTCAATATGCTGAATATAGATAATTTCAATCTGCTGTTTTCTAGCCTGATCTTGTAAATAAGAGATTTTCTCTAACAGCTTTTGTGTTTCAAAACCTGTTTCTACTAAGATATTTTGTACATCAATAATAATAAAAGCTGTTTGCACTTACTAATCCTCTTTCAAGCAATGCACAAAAGCATTATAGGTTTCTAAGGTTTGT
The DNA here is from genome assembly GCF_001812625.1 of Streptococcus sp. HMSC064H09. Classification (NCBI taxonomy): domain Bacteria; kingdom Bacillati; phylum Bacillota; class Bacilli; order Lactobacillales; family Streptococcaceae; genus Streptococcus; species Streptococcus sp. HMSC064H09. The sequence goes on along the minus strand of NZ_KV809556.1, from coordinate 194,629 downwards.
GGGAAAATCGGTAGAGCTTGGTGGGCCAAGTGTTCTACCGTATGGACTGTTTCAAAAGCAACGACCTTATCCAAGGATTGCTCAGCTACTTGTCTAGCTTCCTCTACCAAAGGGAAATTACGGTTATGCTCAATATAATCAGCCACATAGACAATCTTATCTAGGGTTGACATTTCATGGCTTCCGACGGTATGGATCTCAATACTGCGTAGAATCTCAGAATCAGTCAAACCCAAATCTTCTTGGATTTTGTAAATCCCAACCATGCCATGCCAGACATTGTTTCCCCATTTTTTCAATTCAGGATCAAGCTTATATTTATCGATAAGCTCCAAGAATTCCTGATTTGGAAGTTCCTTGGCATAATCATGAAGGAGGCCAGCCAAACCAGCTTTTTCAGTATCGTAACCATACTTTTCAGCAAGAGCAACAGCAGCTCGTTCAACACCCAAAACATGATTGAAGCGTTTAGGACTCATGACCGCTCGAACTTTTTCAAGGAGTTCTTCACGAGAATAGTCTAGATATTTTTCATAGGTCATTTATAGAGCCCCGCTTTCTTGATGTAGGCAAGTACAGACTGGGGCACCATAAAGTTAGGTGTACGATCCTTCTTAATGTAGGCCCTGACTGCACTCGAACTAATATCCATAAGGGGCACATCCACCCAAATAACTGGGTAAGAGGTTCCAGCCTTATACTTAGGACGCTGAACACCAACAAATTGGACCATCTCGATTAGCTCATCAATACGATGCCATTTTGGTAGGTATTCGACCATATCCGCTCCAATAATAAAGTAATAATCCGTATCAGGATTGGCTTCTGTCAAAAGCTTCATGGTGTCATAGGTATAGCTGATTCCCTTACGTTCCAACTCGATGGTCTCAATATCCAAACCTTCAATGCCGTTAATAGCCAACATGAGCATATTTAGGCGATGTTGTTCATCAATAGTCTCTTTTTTATCGACATGAGGTGGCTCAAACTCAGGCATGAGAAGAACTTCGTCAAGACCTAACTGCTGACGCACCTGGTCCGCAACAACCAAGTGAGCATTGTGAACAGGGTTGAAATTTCCACCTAATATTCCCACCTGCTTACGGCCAGTATCTTTGATTTCTTCTTCTAGTTGAACCTTTGTAAATGGGGTTACGAGATCCAGTGCCATGTACGCCTCCTCTTTTTCAAGCATTATACAACTGACTTAAGGCTAGCTGATGCTTCAAAAGTGTTCCTATACCTTAGTTTATCCTTCACCAAGCAAAGTCGGCAACTATTTTTGAATAGCTTTGACCTTTGGTGACAACTTACGATTTTCTTTTTTAGCTGACTCTTTATAGAGAATCAAGATACGTCCAATCTTAAGAACTGTATCACAGCCAATTTCTTCTTCCAAGATTTCAGCAACCTCATGAATATCTTCCATAGTGTTTTGGAGTAGGGTTACTTTGATCAATTCACGGGCATCAAGGGCGTTGCGAACGCTAGTTTTGATATGGTCGTTAAGACCGTTTTTCCCGATTTGTACAATAGGTTTAAGTGTGTGTGCTTCCGATTTGAGGAAGGCACGTTGTTTTGATGTTAATGACATGTTTATTCCTTTTAACTACTTAATTAATTTTAAATAATCGCTTTTCGTACGACAACGCCAACACCTTCTGGTGCCCAAGCAGCAACGATGGTTGGTTGGTCAGCTTTTCCTTGGACACGGATCCATCCTAATCCTGAGAAGACAATGTCTGTCTTATCTTTAACAGTAAATTCATGACGAACAAGTTTTGGAAAATCAGCCAATTCCTTTGGCCCAGGAGGCATGAGGAGACTTCCAACATGCTTATCATAGAAGGCATCTGCGCCTTCTAGTTTGGTACGATGAAGCTTTAGATTATTGTCAAAGAAGGCTGTAAATCCTTGTTTATCACCATCAATAAAGTCAAAGCGTCCAAGACCGCCTAGGAATAGGCTTTGGCCTGCATTTAACTGGTAAGTTTTTGGCTTAATTTCCTTCTTAGGACTAACGTACTTGAGATCCTTCGCTGACAGATAGTGCGCCATCTGGTGTCGGTGAATAATTCCTGGTGTATCAAAAATATAGCTACCGTCATCCAATGGGATTTCAATCTTATCAAGGGTCGTTCCAGGGAAACGAGAGGTTGTGATAACATCTTTATCACCAGTAATTTCTTTGATAATGGCATTGATTAAGGTTGATTTACCAACATTCGTCACACCAACAACATAGACATCACGACCCTTACGGAGTTTTTCAATACGTTGAATTAGCTCTTTAATGGCGTGGTGGTTTTGGGCAGACGTCAACATGACATCCACAGGACGCATACCTTCTTCATGGGCACGCTCTGTCAACCATTGGGTTACCTTACCATCTTTAACGGATTTAGGTAGGATATCCTTTTTATTTCCGACCAAGAGCACATCATTCCCAGAAACAAAGCGTGACAAGCCTGGAATGATTGACCCATTAAAATCGAAAATATCAACAACATTGACAACGAGGGCGTCACTGTCTCCAACTTCATGAAGCAATTTTAAAAACTCGTCATCTGTAATGTGGACATCCACAATTTCATTGTAATGACGAAGGCGGAAACAACGTTGACAGTACAACTCACCTGTTTCTTCAGCTTTTTTTATAGAGCTAGCGGGTGTGTAACCAGCCTTTTCTTTATCTTCTGTTTGAATTTGGGCTCCACACCCAATACAAAATAATTCTTCCATTAAATTCCTTTGTTGAAGGTCATTGGACCATATGCTTTTTCAATCTTTTTCCACATGCGACGTTCACGCCAACGGTTAAACTTGGTTACCCAAGCATCTGATTTCACCAAAGGCTTGACCAAAATCGATCGAATTCCGGCTCTGTGGCTAGCTCTGATGTCAGTCATTAGCTGGTCTCCCACCATAACGACCTCGTCTCGATTAAAGTGGTAACGTTCAATCGCTTCATTAATCCCTTTAGTAAAAGGTTTCATGGCACGACTCACGAAATCCACATGGAAATTGGCAACCGCACGTTCAACACGTTCATGTTTGTTGTTAGAGACCACAACCACCGGAATGTCAGCCTCTGTCATTTCATCTAACCAAGCACGTAGCTCAGGAGTCCCATCAGGGTTGTTCCAAGCAATCAAGGTATTATCCAAATCGACCAAGACAGCACGAATACCGTGTTCACGTAGCTGGTCAGGTTTCAAATCATAAACAGCCTCCACCATAAAATGGGGCCTGTAATCGTCTATACTCATTTTCTCTCCAAAATGTTAGTTTACCTCTTATTTTACCATATTTTTAAGGTTTATGTGTGGGACTTAAGTCCTATTTTTTAAGAACATCCTTTACAGAACAATAAAGAAAAGAGCCACAATCACTCAGGCTCCATTCTTATCTTTGAATTTTTTCTTGTTTTTTAAGGGCTACTAAATCCTTAAGTGAAATGAGGATGACAGCAAGAACAATTAAAATCATTCCAAGCACATCAATGGCAAAGAAGTGGTCACCCATGATTAAGACCGTTAAAATGACCGATGCCACTGGTTCTACCGATGCCAGAAGACTTCCTTTTACAGCGCCAACCATGGTTGTTCCCTTGAGGAAAACTGTATAAGCAAAAACTGTCCCGATGAAGACCAACCCAAAGAGTGCTAAAAGATTGCCACCAGTCAAGGGGAACTCATACTTCCAGGCTTGGATAGCAATTGGAAAGATCAGACCACCGAGTAACATTCCTAGACCGATGACAATCAGACTGCCCCACTTTTCAATAGCTTTAGCAGGCAGTAAGATATAGAGTGCATAGGTTACTGCCGAGAAGAGGCCCCAGAACAAGCCAATAGGTGTGATAGCCAACTCTGTCACCTGACCATGCGTGGCGATAATAAAGGTTCCCGCAATAGCCATGATAATCGCCACTAACTCTGAGACCGTTGGAAATCTGCGGTTCTTTGCACACACAAAAGCCAGAATAAGGACTGGCGTGACATACTGTAAGACTGTCGCAGTTCCAGCGTTGGTGTACTGAATAGCACTGAGATAGGCATACTGATTCAAGACCAGACCAAAGAGAGCAAATAAGGCGATACTTACTAAGGTTTTCCTATCTTTAATGGCTTGTACTAATTTGTCTCGCTGCCTAAAAAAGACCGAAGCCGTTAGTAAAGTACCAGCCAGAATCAAACGTAAACTCGTCAAAAGATTGACATTAACCCCATGAGCCATCAGGTATTGACCAGAAACTCCTGAAATTCCCCAGGCAATCCCAGCAGTTATGACCATCAGACTACCTTTTAATTGTTTAGACATGTGTTTTCCTCGATTATGATAATGCCTATTTATTATAACACAGGGAGTTGCCAGCCAAGCGATAACTTCAGAAAAATTAAACTGTTTTTCTTGAAGAATTTTCTAGCCACCAACCGACAATCCAGCCAAGAACTAAAAGATAATTCTCAAAAGCTCCAACAGCATTAACAGAGTGATGGTATTGAAGATAGCTAAGGAAATGATTGGTTCCAATACCTAGGCCTCCCAGAATCAAAGCAATCAGAACTGCTCTCAGATAAAACCAATCGTACTTTAGGTTAACGGCAAGGAGGATGACCAGAACCGCCACATTCCAAATACCAATCTCCCTCTGCCATCCAACTGAAATACCGTAACCCGAATGACTTCCCATATAGGTGGGAAAGAATAGCTGAAAAATAATGGCACCAGTCATGGCGATGATGACTAGGATAAATAAGACTCTTAAGAATTTGTTCATTGCTTTGCTCCTGTTTAAAATATGCTTAATTGAATATCACTAGTATAACAAAAAAGACCTCAACCAGAGTTGAGATCTTTAATCAAAAATTAAGCTTCTTGTTCTTCTTTCAACAATTTCTTATCGTAAACACGGATGAATGGGAAGTAAACAAGGAAGGCAGCAACTGCACAGACAAGAGCAACTAGGACAGCACGGAGATCTGCAGTTCCTAAGAAAGCTCCGATTCCCACTGGGGTTGGCCATGGAACCTGTGCAATAACAGGATTAATCAAATGCAATGCATTAACAAAGTAGTAAATAGTAGCTGTAACCATTGGCGCCAAGATAAATGGAATTGCTAATGCTGGATTATAGATAATTGGCAAACCAAAAATCAAAGGTTCATTAATGTTGAACAATGCTGGAACAACTGAGGCACGTCCAATCGCTTTTAGTTGCTCTGACTTGGCAGCAAAAGCAATGTAGAGACACAAACCGAGAGTTGCACCTGATCCACCAGCGATAACAAACATGTTAGAAAATTCACCAGCTACAGCATAGTGTCCACCAGCAGCATTTTCTGCCATGTTAGCAAGTGCGATAGGATTAACGAAAGCAAAGATAATGTTAGCTCCATGAATCCCTACAATCCAGAGAAGCTGAGTTAAAAGATAAATAATCATCAATCCAATCCATGAGTTAGTTAGGTTAGCAACAAACCCAAATGGAATAGCAATAACTTTAAAGATGTCAGTTCCCAGCGCTACGAGTGCACCATTAATAAAGATAACTACAAATGCAACGACGAATCCTGGAATCAAGGCTGTAAATCCACGTGAAACTCCTTCTGGAACAGCTTCAGGCATTTTAATAACCCAATTACGTTTTACACATGTACGATAAATAAGGACTGTCACAATAGCCATGATAATAGCTGTGAAAATACCAGTAGTACCAAAGCGAGTAACTCCATTACCCATTGCCCAACCGTCAACAACGACTGCACCTTCTTTTAGGCTACCTACAGCCTTCATCATCCCACCGTCAAAAATGATTTGTGGAACTGTCATAATGAAAGCCATGAGCGCAAGAAGAGCACCGTTAAGAGGATTCATATTTAGTTCTTCTTCTTCTGCATAGATTTTGGTTAACTCATAAGCAAGTGAGAGAACAAAGTAAAGTGAGAGAGAACCCATAGTAGCATAGTTAGCAACCATGTATAGAGAAGTAAACTTATCAAATGAAGCTGAGAAAATATCAGCTACAATTGGCCAGAATGAGAAGGCTTGTGGCAAAATACTAAATACCAAGAACATTGAGCCAACAATAGTAAATGGTACAGCTGCCATACCTGCTGCCGTGATTGCACGTACAACTTTAAACTGAGCAAGTTTCCCCATTGGTCCCATGACATGATTTTCAAGGAAACCAAATAATCCGTTTTGTTGATCCATAATCGGACCTCCTTAATAATAATTATAAATTTATTTCAATAGTTATCCTTTTGCAAGGTGCTATAAGGTCACAGAACTCTTTTCTAACTGGATAAAGCGTTGATAAGCCTTATCTTTACGTTCATATATTTCTTGAATTCTTTTAAGATTTAACAAGCATAGGCCAAAACCTAGTAAAAGAATAACGAAAACGAAGAAACGTGCAGCTTGATTATTTTCAAAAATTGGGAAAAGAGTTGTGAACAAACTCGTCCAAGTTAGAACAAGTAGTCCCATCTGAATAACTGCCTGTGAGCGAATAAACATCTGAGTCACCTTCAAACGTTCATCACGCTTGCCATACAATCGAAACTGCTCAACAGTAGCCAAAATCGCTAATACAATTAATGTAATAGGGAGAACAATAACAAAAGAAGGACGAATAAATTGATTCAAAAGCCAATAAATATTGCCAAAAAAGAAGAGTGCTATTGTATAACGTAGAAGAAGGTAGCGATTAAAGAAAGTATTTTTTAATGCTGTCTCCCGACGTTGACGCTCGATTTCTAGTTGTTCTTTTTTTGTCATTGTCTTCCTCCTTGTTTAACTATATATGCTTAGCCAACCTTTCTATGAAGAACCAGCATTTCTTTTGCCACTTCCAATAGAGTCATTGTAGTCATTAAATGGTCTTGAGCATGGACCATAATAATTTCAATCTTGATTTCCACACCACTTGCATAGTCTTGCAAAAGTTTTGTTTGTGCATGGTGTGCTTCTAAAATTTCTTCATTTGAATGGTCTAACTTAGCTTCCGCTTCGTCAAAACGTCCTTCTCGCATATCAGCAAACGCTTCATGAATTTCTGTTCTAGCAGTGCCTGAATGAAGAATAATTTCAAAGGCTGCAACCTGTAGTTCTTCTTGATTCATATGAACCTCCTATGTTATTTTTTCAAAAATTGTAATAAAATCTTCAAAATCCTTGCAATTGATTAATTGCTTTTGTAAGTCATCATTTTCTGTTAAGGAAACTATTTTCTTCGTCACATCCTTCAACCCATCATTACCATATAATGATGGTGATAAAAGAAAAACAAGTTGAATATGTGAACTTTGATTATCCCAAGATATAGGTTCTTGACAGATAGCAACTGAGACTTTAACTTCTTTCCCCAATGGTCTAATGGGATGTGGAACTGCAACTCTTTGGGAAAAGACGACAGAACTTAAGTCCTCACGCTGTTTAATTTCGTAAAGTAAAGATTGTTTGAAATCATCTGATTCACCGACAGATAGACCTTCAGCCATTTCTTCCAATAGTCGTGTTTTATCGCATTTCGTCCATACAAAGAAGTTATCTTGACTAAAGTATTGTTTAAAATTATCGTCTTTAATCCGAGCTACTTCTGAACGATTTCCAATTCTCGAAACTTGCATCTGGTCCATAGCCTGACGGATCTGAGATATTTCTTCGGTTTTAAGAAAAACACTCACTGTAAAAACTGGTATCTGAAAGTAAAGGTTTGATAAATCAACAGCCGATACAATAAAATCAATACCGTCTATTTTTTCTTGGTTCAACTCATAGTAACCTATGACATCAACCACCTCTATACGATTCCCAAGCTCAGATTCAAGACGATTTTTAAGCATTTGAGCAGCTCCAAATCCTGTCGCACAAATCGCCAATACTGAAAATTTATGGTTTTCTTTTCGACGTTCGATAGCAGCCAAGAAATGAAGACAGACATAAACTATTTCATCGTCAGATATAGTAGCCTGTGAAAAAGCTTCCATATTTGCAAGAATTTCCTTGGTCATGAAGAATACATCACTATAATTCTGTTTAACCTCATCTACCAATGGATTACTAAGATTAATATGACTGGCTAAACGTACCTGTAAGGTCATCAAATGAGTTATAAGGCTCTCAATAAGCTGAAAATCCGAAGAAAAGTGATATATATCATCTAACCCTAAGGTTTTAAAGCTTTGGACCACCGAGTCTCTCAGTGCCTCTTTAGAAAACTCTGTTTGATTGTTTTGGGGTAACTGACTTTTAGCTAACAGATGTAGGGTAATATAATCAATCTCTTGAACTGGAAATTCCTGATTGGTTACACTACTGACTCTTGAAAGAATCCTCTTAGCAACCTGGCGTTCAATGTCATTGTCTACCATCTGACAGTCTAAGTTACTAATTTCAAAACCAGACTTGATACGACCTATTGCTAATGCTATATGAACAACTAAATTTTGTAAGACAAAATCCGATAACTTCAGATTAGCTTCCTGACATTCTTCTAAAACAATCTTTGCCAACTCCTCTAATGGAAGATTTTGGTCAAAAAAATTTGACTTCACATAAGTATGCAATGCTTTAAAAAACTGATTTTCCAAGAAATAACTCATAATAAAGCGACGTTTGTCACGTTCTTCACCAGAAACATAGACACCTTTATTTGCTCTACTCTCTATAGTTAAGCTATAGTCAGCTAGCATCTGGCGAATCTTTTTAAAATCATTAGATAAAGTTGATCGACTAACATATAGCTCCTCAACTAAATCATCAAAAAGAACCGGAACCTGTTCAAACAAGAGCTTATTTAAAATGAAGGCTAGACGATCATCACCTTGAGACATAGACGTTTTTGTACTATAATCGTTGCCTAATTCATAGATTAGACGAAAGGTTTGGCAAACTTCTTGACTTTCAAAAATTAGTCGATAGCCTTGTCCTTGTTTTGACACTAACCTAACACCTTGGAGATTTAAGGTTTGATCAATTGATTTCAAGTGATTACGTACAGTTCTATCCGAACAGGACAAGTATTCAGCAAGTTCCTTACTTGTAACATAACGTTCCCTGTGCTTTAACAAGAATTGAAGGATGCCTTTTTCTCTAGTATTTGACACTCTCATATCCTCCTAAAAATGATATTCTCACCTTCCATTATAGGATATTTTCACACCTTAAATTCTTTTTATTGAGCATAAGTCATATTATGAATCATTTATAATTTAGTTAATAGATAATATTAATCAAACCTTGTTATTAACATTATTTCTTTATCAAAGATTAGATGTTTTCTACAATTAAATTAGCCATTTTTTCAATTCCCATTGGAATTGGAATATAAGCTTGCGGTGGAATTTGAACAACTGGTTTTCCGACTTTAGCACCTGCTTCTTCAAACTGTTTAAAATACATTTTTGTTTGAGGACTTACAAGGTACAAATCAAACTCTGATGCTGCAATAGCTTTTCCGCCTTCAGTAGCACTAATAGCGTCAACCTCTATATCCTGACCTTTTCCCTTTAGAAACTCCGTTGTTTTCTTCGCCATGAGTGATGAAGACATTCCTGCCGCACAAATAATCAACGCTTTTGCCATAAGATTTTCTCCTTTAATCTAATCCCATCAAATTGATACCTGATTGGGTTATTTCTTATTTACACTTTAATTATAAAGTAAAGCGCTTACAATTACCATTGCTGATTTTTCCTCAACGATACGGAAAATAATTATTTGTACTTCAATTTATAAATCAAAATAATACCAGATAGCAAGAACGAAACACTATTAGCCAAAATCAAAGGTAAGTCACCAATATGAAGGCCATGGGCAAGCCACAAAGCAATACCAATAACCTGCATAACATACATCCCTAAGGCAATTGATTCAGTATCTTTTGTTTTTACCACACGCACAACTTGTGGTAAAAAGGCAAATGTTGTTAAAATTGCTGCAATGCTACCAATCATATTTATTCTCCTATGTTTACTAAAGAAGCTGGGAATACGCCCAGCTTCTTAATTTTATTCTACCGTTGCACCATTAGATGCAATAACTTCTTTATACCAATTAAATGATTTCTTCGGTGATCGTTCATAACTTCCCTGTCCATCATCATCTTTATCCACATAGATAAATCCGTAACGTTTCCTCATCTCACCGGTACCGGCTGAAACCAGGTCAATACAGCCCCAAGGTGTATAGCCCATTAAATCAACGCCATCTTCAACTACAGCTTTTTTCATTTCACGAATATGGGCACCTAGGTAATCAATTCGATAATCATCATGAACCATGCCATCTGCTTCAACTTGGTCTATGGCACCAAAACCATTTTCAACAATAAAAAGTGGTAGATGATAGTGATCAGTAAACCAGTTTAATGCATAACGTAAGCCCTCTGGGTCAATTTGCCACTCCCACTCAGATGCCTGAACATAATTATTTTTGACCAAATCTTCCGTTTCAAGATAATCGAAATGAGGATTATTCTCACGATGAGAATCGATAGCAAAAGACATATAGTAACTAAATCCAATATAGTCTACTGTTCCTCCAAGTAAATCCTCTTTATCTTGATCTGTAAAATCAACTGAAATTCCTTTACGTTCCCAATACTTGAGAATGTGTTCAGGATATTTACCAAAAACATGTACATCAGTAAAGTAATAACGTTTTTGCATAGCCTTCATGGCCATTAAAATGTCTTTAGGATTACAAGTTGCAGGATAAATAGGACACATCGCAATCATACAACCAATTTGAAAATCTGGATTGATTTCATGGCCAATTTTTACTGCTCGAGCAGAGGCTACTAACTCATAGTGTGCTGCTTGATACATAATAGCTTCTCGGTCGTCACCTTCCTCGTATACAATACCTGAGTTCGTAAATGGTGCAAAATCTTCCTGGTAATTGGCCTGATTATTGATTTCATTGAAGGTCATCCAGTATTTAACTTTATCTTTATAACGTTTGAATACGACTTCTGCAAAGCGAACAAAGAAATCAATCAATTTGCGATTTTTCCACCCACCATATTCTGTAACCAAATGATAAGGCATCTCAAAATGGGATAAAGTAATTACAGGTTCAATTCCATGCTTCAAGCACTCATCAAAAAGATCATCATAAAATTGCAACCCTTCTTCATTGGGCTCTAATTCATCACCCTTTGGGAAAATACGTGTCCAAGCAATTGATGTTCGGAAGCACTTAAATCCCATTTCAGCAAAAAGCGCTATATCACCTTTGTAACGATGGTAAAAATCTATGGCCTCATGGTTTGGATAATATTTACCTTCCAAAACACCTGGTGTAATTTCACGGGCAACTCCATGGCGACCAGCTGTCATGACATCAGCAACACTGATACCCTTACCACCTTCTTGCCATCCACCTTCAAGTTGATGAGCAGCTACAGCACCACCCCACAAAAATCCATCTTTAAAAGTAGTCATCGTTTTTCCTCCTGACTTTGATACTTCTATTATAAACTTCACAAGCGACAATGAAAACGCATTCTTTTTCCATAATACTACGGAAAGTAACAGATTATTTTTTATTTGAAAACGTTTTATAAAAGGAGTATACTATGTCCCATAAGGAGGCAATATTATGAATTTCATACAGTTTTTAATTGCTTTTGCAGGACTTGTTGTTGGAGTTAGTGCTGTTGCTATGCTCTTCTGGTACTTAAGTAAGGCTTTAAAGAAAAACGTCATTGTACGTGACGATAACACCTTTACTATCGTTCATCTTAAGGAGCTAGATCAATACCCTGACTTACTTAAGAATACCGATTTTAAGAAAATGGGAGACTGGACAGCTCATGATAATGGACAGGAATTCCGAGGTACTTCTAATGTCTCTAAAGAAAAACTTCGCCAATGGATTATTGATAAATATCATTTAAAAGCTCATCAAGTTATTGTCACTGTTCCTGAAGAAATGAAGGTTGCTTCAGCTCTTCCTCATTTCTAAAGTCACTTAGTCTTTTTCAAAAACTCCTAACGAGTCGATTCGTAGGAGTTTTTGTATACCCTGCAAAGAAAAAACCAACCTTTCGGCTGGTTGTTTATCTATTACTCTTCTTTCAACTTAGCCAATTCTTGAGCAAGTAGCTTGAGGGCTACTTGTGGGTTGGCTTGGCCTTTGGTTGCTTTCATGAGGAAGCCGGTGAAGGCCTTGTCAGCGTTACGTTTACCTGACTTGAAGTCGGCTACGGCTGCTTCATTGTCTGCAAAGACTTGGTGGATGATTGGGATCAAGACTTCAGGATCTGAAATCTGTACCAAACCAGCTTTTTCAACGTATTCACGCGCACCGCCACCGTTTTTCGCCAAGTGAACGAAGACTTTCTTGGCAATCTTAGATGAAATGGTTCCATCTTCGATGATGGCAATCATTTCGACCAAGTTTTCTGGTGTCAACTTGATTTCTTCAAGCGTTTTGCCTTCTGCGTTCAAGAATTGCGCGACTTCACCTTGGAGCCAGTTAGACACTTGTTTGGCATCTCCACCAAGGGCTACAGCTGCTTCAAAGAAGTCAGAAGTAACTTTCGTCGCTGTCAATTGGTTGGCATCATAGTCAGACAAGCCAAGCTCTGCCACGTAGCGAGCACGACGGTCTTTTGGAAACTCTGGCAACTCTGTGCGCATTTCCTCGATCCACTCATCTGAGATTTCAAACAATGGAAGGTCTGGTTCTGGGAAGTAACGGTAATCCGCTGCTCCTTCTTTGACACGCATAAGAATGGTGCTCTTATTCGCTTCATCATAACGGCGTGTTTCTTGACGAATGACCCCACCTGATCGCAAGATTTTCGCTTGGCGCTGTACTTCGTATTCAAGACCTTTACGGACGTTTGAGAAGGAGTTCAAGTTTTTCAACTCCGTCTTGGTACCGAATTCCTCTTGGCCGTATGGACGAAGGGAAATGTTGGCATCCACCCGCATCGATCCTTCTTCCATCTTGACGTCTGAAATACCAGTGTACTGGATGACTTCTTTCAAAGCTGTCAAATAAGCGTAGGCTTCTTCTGGAGAACGCATATCTGCTTCAGATACGATTTCGATCAATGGGACCCCTTGACGGTTGAGGTCTACATAAGAGAAACCGTCTGTTCCGTGGGTGTTCTTACCGGCATCTTCTTCCAAGTGAGCCCGTTCAATCCCGATTTTCTTAGTTGAGCCGTCTTCCAATTGCACTTCAATCCAACCGTTATATCCGATTGGCTCGTCAAATTGCGAAATTTGATAGGCCTTTGGATTATCAGGGTAAAAATAGTTCTTACGGTCAAAGTGCATGTGCTGGTGGATATCCATATTCAGCGCCAAAGCAGCCTTGATACCAGCATCTACAACACCCTTGTTCAAGACAGGAAGCACCCCTGGGAAAGACCAGTCAATCACATTGGTATTGGCATTTTGCTCATTTCCAAAGTGAGCAGCGGTTGGTGAGAAAATTTTTGAGTTTGTATTCAATTCAACGTGGACTTCAAGTCCGATGACTGTTTCAAAGTTCATTAATTGTCACCTCCGAAAATAAGGGGTTGTTGCTTGTGGTAATCCGTCGTTGCTTCAAAGGCAGCTGCAGCTTGGTAGATGGTTTCTTCAGAATACTTAGGACCAATCAACTGCAAACCAACTGGAAGACCTTGCGCAAAACCTGCAGGAATCGAAATCCCTGGAAGACCTGCCAAGTTGACTGGAATGGTCAAGAGGTCAGCCAAGTACATGGCAACCGGATCATGGTTGAGCGAATCCAAATCAAAGGCTACACTTGGAGCTGTTGGACCAAGGATAAGGTCATAATCCGCAAAGACTTTTTCGAAGTCTTGAATAATAAGGGTACGGACTTGACCAGCTTTCTTGTAGTAAGCATCGTAGTAACCAGATGACAAACTAAAGGTACCAAGCATGATACGGCGTTTGACCTCATCGCCAAAGCCTTGACTACGAGTGTTCACGTAGATATCATCCAAGTTTTTAGCATCTTCTGCACGGAAACCATAGCGAATACCGTCGAAACGTTGCAAGTTTGAAGAAGCTTCAGATGAAGCGATGATGTAGTAAACAGCAACCCCGTATTTAGAGTGTGGAAGGCTAACTTCTTCGACAGTTGCTCCCAATTTTTCAAAGTGTTTAGCCGCATTGAGGATGGTTTCTTTGACTTCTGGGTCAATCCCTTCACCGAGGTATTCCTTAGGAAGGGCAATCTTCATGCCTTTAATGTCTTGACCAATCTTAGAAGTAAAGTCTGCTACACGAACAGGTGCAGAAGTTGAATCCTTGGCATCTTCGCTGGCAATAACATTAAGCAATTGGGCATTTTCCTTAACCGTTGGTGAGAAAGTACCAATTTGGTCAAGTGAGCTACCAAAGGCAATGAGACCAAAACGTGAAACTGTTCCATAAGTAGGTTTGAGACCAACAATCCCGTTAAAAGCAGCCGGTTGACGGATAGAACCACCTGTATCTGAACCAAGGGACAAACGGACTTGCCCTGAAGCTACAGAAGCTGCTGAACCACTAGAAGATCCACCAGGCACCTTGCTGTGGTCCCAAGCGTTTTTAGTCGCGCCATAGTAAGATGTTTCACCAGATCCACCCATGGCAAATTCATCCATGTTGGTCTTCCCGATGACAATCATATCTTTGGCTTTGGCATTGGCAACAGCTGTCGCATCAAAGATTGGCTCGTAGTTATAGAGCATTTTTGAAGCCGCAGTGGTCAAGATGCCATCTGTTGAGATATTGTCTTTGACAGCGAGTGGAATCCCTGACAGGAGGTTGTCTGCATCGATTCCTTTTTCATCAATGGCCTTAGCTTGTGCAAGGGCAGCTTCTTCGGCCACCGTTACAAAGGCATTGACCGCTTCTTCACGCGCCTTGATATCGTCAAGCGTTGCTTGGGTCAATTCCGTTGCCGAAATTTCCTTAGAGACAAGGAGGTCGTGCAACTCTTCAATGGTTTTATTGTTGAATGACATTAGGCATCTCCTCCATCTTCTAGGATAGCTGGTACCTTGATGTAATAGTTATCTTTTTCAGGTACATTTTTAAACAAGCGGTCACGGTCAGTCCCTTTTTCAGCAATATCCGGACGCAATACGGTCTTGCGGTCAGCCATGGTTGTTGTTGGGGCAACACCTGTTGTGTCCACTTCTTCCAACAATTCCACCATGTCGACAATTTTAGACAAGGTTGTCGCAAACTCAGCTGTCTCTTCTGGAGAGAATTTCAATTTTGAAAGATTGGCAACGTGGGTTACCTCTTCTTGCGTAATTTTCATCTTGCTTCCTTTCGTGAAATGATGATTTTTCAATACCTTCTATTTTACCATAATTTAGCCTATTTTGCTTGGAGGATAAAAAAACTGTAGTAACTTTTTTGTCATTACAGTTTACAGAGATAGAGCTTTTTCAAAACACTTATCGTATGGCTATCAAGAGCTTTCTCCAAGCCTCTAGAATTTCAGGTTTCAAATACTGTTTGGCCAACTCATATGAGGCTTGGTGCATAGACTCAAGATCACTCTCTAAGGCAAATACAATTTTATCCGCCATCTGAGAAACAAGCAGGTCCTCATCCATAGTCTCGCTATAAGTAACCAGATAGCCATTCTCACCATCTTTGATGAAGGTTGGATTGCCGTAACGGGCATCAAAACCAACCAGGGCTAAACCTGCTCCTACCGCTTCCATCAGGGTCAAACCAAAGGTCTCCCACTGAGAGGTAGTGACATAAAGTTCATACTGAGGGTAGACGTCACGCAAATCCGCATGTCCTCTAAGTTGGATGTAATCATTCGCCCCTAAAGTATCAATTAGATCTTGTAGATTCTCTTGCTCCCCACCTTTACCGTAGATGTCAAAGCGAAGGTTAGGCTCTTTTTGATGGGCAAGGGTAACGGCTCTTATAGCCAAATCCAAGCGTTTCCGTGGGTCCAATCGCGAAGCCGTCATCAAACTAAGAGGCTTCCTCTGCTCCTCTGGAAAACTAAGTTTATCCAAATGTCCCACTGCTAGGGCATAAATAGCAGCGTCTGTGACACCTTGCTTTTGCAGAGTATTTTCTAAAACAGCCTTTTGTGCCTCAGTAGCTGTGATAAAGAAGTCAAAGCGTTGGGCGTACTTAAAGATGTAATAATACTCATAGTAGAGGTCCCCATTTTCAAACTCATGCTCTGAATGAAAAACAAAACCTAGCTTTGCAGGTGAATCCAGTTCATAAATCGGTCGCATAAACTCCATCAAGGAAGCCCTATCCAGCAACAAGGTATCCGCAGCTGTCAAAGGAAGTCTTGCTAGAAAACGACGCATGACCTCTGTCTTGGTCACTAAAATTTCAGTGCCTAGCCTATATAACCAGTTGGCTCCTTGCTTGAGTTCTTCAAAGGCAATGCGACCATCTTTATTGTGATAACTTCTCCTGATGATAATGCCTTTTTCAAAGTATTCTGTAACCAATTTACTTGTTCCATACCACTCACGCTTCAATAGCATGCCATTAACGTGGTAGTCTACATACCGCACACTACCTTTTTGGTAGGGATCCATCTTAAAGACTAAAGAAGTCCCATCAGAACAGGCATAAACAGACTCTATTTCACTTTGGCTCTTCAAATCTAGACGTGTCAACTTATATTTTTGCTGCAAGGCCCCCACTGTCAAAGATGGGATATGACTGTCTTGATCTGTAAAGCTAAGATAGGCATGGAGGAGCTCCTCGTAGCGATGCCCCAAAGAAAGATAATAATCTAATTTATAGGGTTGTGGCCAGGTCGTAAAGACAAATTTAGCAGGCTCATTTAATTCACGTAGCATCAAAGCTCTAGACGCCTGAGCCACATCGACACCATTAGGTTCATAGCCCACCAATAGGTTAAAGGTGTAAATCGTCATCTTTTTCCCCCTCCAATCTAGTAAAGAAAGCTAAGATTTCTTCCCTCTCGGCGAGTTTCAAAACCTCTTTCTGACTTTCAAGAGCCTTAGGGTAAAACTCTGCTTGCTGTATGAGTTGTCGGAACCCTTGCTCTAGTTCCTCTAAGGAAGTATAGACCGTTGGTAAGTCCTTATAGTAGGGACGATGAACCGTTGATTCTAAGCCAAAAATCAACTGCCCATTTTCAATCGCATCCAAAGTTGCATCAGACACTTCACTTCCATAATTCAAGTCTAAATAAATGAAACAATTCCTAAGTAGCTCTTGATATTTCTCCTGACGAATTCCTGGGTAAAGATGGACATTTCTCTTATCTTCGAGACAAGTCAACTTTGGTCCCATACTAGTTTGGGCTCCGATATGAAAGTCAATATCCGGAAAAGCATCAACTAAGTCAGCTAGGCCCTCAATATTTTCAGAAGCAGTCATCACCATGGCTTGAGGCACAAAAGTCTGAGAACCGTCTTGTTCTGCACCAGCTAAATAAATCATTCCTGACTTACGTTCCTCTTGTGGATAATAATTAGTAACCAAAACATGATTCACTTGATTTTGAATAAACTCAAGACCATCATGAGTGTCGGAGCAATAAACCAGACGATTAGCATTCAAGGTCTGCAATGTCGGGATTAGACTGGAATCCATACAGATGATAGCTTCGTCTGACTCAAGGATCTGATTCAAAACAGCCTTAGTTAATTCTTCCCTACCTGAAAAAATCCTATCTCTTCCTTCAGACCCCTGATCAATCAGGTATCCATCTTGAATATAGTGAAGCAAGACCTCTTCTTGATTACGATTAAAGTAAATATCCATAATGCCTTGCCCCTGATCATCCAGAAGGCGCTGTTTGGTACGCCAACCATAGCGATTATAATCATCAACCGCAACAACTTTTTCCCCTTGTCCAAACCATTGGACTTGTTTGACCGTACGTTCCTTTAGATTGTCACGGAAAATGACACTGGCACGGCGGTCTTGACCATCAAAAATATAGGTCGTAATCCCTAAAGTCCACAATTCCCAGTAGATGGGAACTGACAAATCGTTAAAAAAGAGTGGTTTCCCTTGATAATCTTCCTCAGAGGAATAAATAAATGACGATGCTAAACTAATAGTGTCCTTATCAACATCCGTTTCAAAATTCGTGTAAAACAAACGGGATTGGATACCAAAGGAGTCTAGTAATCTTCTCAGTTTTTCCGTTGCCTGACTAGGTTCTTGTGCAATAATAAGCATAGTTATCCTTTCTGACTAATCCAAGCAATAAATAGCTTAACCCTCGACCTTTATTGCTCCAAAAATCTCAAGTTAACCTGCGCCGTCTTATAGGTCTCAGTATCTTGAAGATTAGCTTCTTCCATTTTTTCAATCGCCCGTTTCAGACGTGTCTTATAAATATAACGGTGCCAGGTCAAATCATAGCCCAACATACCTAGTAAAGCTAGTTTTTCATTCTTGGCTTCCATCTCATCTAAGACACGCTTCTCTGTCCATACCTGCGACAGCGTATCCTTACGACCCACTCGGTACCAGTAGATACATTTTTCAGTATGAACAACACGATTGGCCTTTAACAAGAGTTTGTACATAAGGAAATTGTCTTCGACATTCTTCCCAACAGGAAAACGAAGGTCCTCAAATAAGGAGATTTTATAGAGTTTCATCATAGCACATGCCCAGGCCATATCTCTTGTTTCTTGGATGGCATCCTGGTCTATAATATCTCTCCCCTCATAGAGGGTTTCAGAATAATCGTTCTCCGTTACCTTAATCAAAAACTTACTGGTACTCTCGTTGAACAAGTTGTAGTTGGCAATAGAAACATCTGCCTCATACTTCTTAAGCTGAGTGTACAAGGTCTCCACATAATCCTCTGTTACCCAATCATCTGGGTCTACAAAAGTGATGTAATCACCTGTGGCTAGGTCAATTCCTGTATTTCGGGCTGCAGACAGGCCACCATTAACTTGTCGCATATAGCGAATACGCGAATCTCGCTTGAAAAACTCCTTGCAAATCTCCTCTGACTTATCCGGGGAACCATCATTGACAAGAATGATTTCAAGGTTTGGATAAGTCTGATTCACTATCGTTTCCAAACACTGCTTTAAATAAGCTTCCACATTATAAATGGGAATAACAATACTAACTACTTCTTTATTTTCCATGGTCTATCTCTCAATCGTATCTATATAGTCTCGAATAGCCTTTGCCATTTGATCAACCTGGTCATTCTTGAACACTTGATTTTTCCCAGTTTGGTCATGATTGGTTCCTTCAAAAGAGAAAATTGGGAGGCCCAACTGATGAATCGTTTCTGTGATATGATCAACCTCGTCAAATGGGTTAATATCCAAATAAAAGTCGATTTTTTCCAAGACCTTTCGACTGGTCAATGGATCAAAGGACGGATAAAGGATAAGGTTTGGATACTGCTCCAACTTAACCAAATTAAACCCGAAATGAGAATGAGCCAAAACATGAAAAGCCACATCTGGAAAGACCTTCAGCAAATGTTCCAACTCAAAGATGTCCGCAGTGTTGGTGTAAATGGCCGTATGGTAAGGGAAATCACCTACCATATCACTAAAACTGAGCTTTAAGGACGGCTTTCTCAATAGGATTTCTTCCCAAGATAGGGCATAGTAAAACCACCAAATATCTCTAAAACGATTGAAACGTTTAGAGGTCCATGGCTTATTGTGGGAAGTATAATGAATAACCGCTGGCACCCCTTTGAAAGCATCATACCATTCCAAATCTCCATAACCATACTGGTCCTTATCAGAACCCACTTGGAGATTATAGGTCCATGGGAGTTGTTGCCAAGCATCCTTGAAATAAAGATTCAAGATTCCTTGATCCCCATAAACATTTTGATGATGCTCCTTAGTCAAGTCAAAAAGAGACTCTGTCACCTTGTGTTGTCGCCACCAATCGGTATCAATAATCATCAAACCAGCGTTAAAACCATCTGTCGTCGTCGGACGGTCCACTACCGCTCCAATACCATATCCGCCAAGATCCACCTCAAAAAGCGGTGACAAATCTTGCGTGAAAATCATATCGCAGTCTAAATAGAGAACGCGATCTTCTTGAACAAACTCAGGAATCGCATAACGGAAAAAAGTCGCATAATGAATATGCGTACTTGGAAGTGAAAATTGTTTAAAGCTTTCGGCAGACACACGACAATTGAGAATTTCGGAATCAATAGCCTCTAAACGACGATTCATCAGCGTAAACCATTCTGTTGGTAAATTCTCATTTAGCACATAAATTTTCCACTGCCCTTTATGTGCACACAAAGATTTTAGAGCCACCTCTAACTTTTCCATATAGGATAGCTCTGCTACAAATACAACTGATTTTTTCCCCATGTTTTTTTCCTCTCAAACTCTAATAAGAATATCATTTTTTAGAAAACATTACAATTTCTATCTCTTACAAAAAAAGCCAACCCTAAGGCTGACTTTAATTGGAGATCAATTTTCTTTTAGTGTTCGTTAAACGCGTAAAATAGAATTCAGACTAGCACGTGGTTTAAAACAGCGAACACCTCTCAACTCATAGACTATTCTACAGAGGCACCGTTACTTGCGATAACTTCTTTATACCAGTTAAATGATTTCTTCTTAGAGCGTTTCAGGCTACCATTACCATCGTTGTCACGGTCTACATAGATGAAGCCATAACGTTTCTTCATTTCACCAGTTCCAGCAGAAACAAGGTCGATACAGCCCCATGTTGTGTAGCCCCAAAGCTCTACACCATCTTCATTGATAGCATCACGCATGGCCTTGATGTGGGCTGCCAAGTAGTCGATACGATAATCATCTTCAACATAGCCATTTTCATCTGGCGTATCTACAGCACCAAGACCATTTTCAACGATAAACATCGGTTTTTGATAACGATCCCAAATAGCGTTGAGGGTAATACGAAGACCTAGTGGATCAATTTGCCAACCCCACTCTGAAGCTTCCAAATATGGATTTTTGATAGAAGCAAAGATATTTCCAGCAGTCTTTTCATTAACTTCTGGATCACCTGAAGCCACACGGCTTGAATAATAAGAGAAAGAAATAAAATCAACAGTATACTCTTTGAGAAGAGCCAAATCTTCTTCAGTCATCTCAATCTTAATGCCGTCACGTTCCCATTGCTTCTTAGCATAGTTTGGGTACTCTCCTCGAGCCTGAACATCAATAAAGAAGTAGCTACTACGGTCTTCTTGCATAGCTGCCCAGTAGTCACGAGGGTGGGCTGTATTTGGATAATATTGACCCGCCGCCAACATACAACCAACCTTATTTTCAGGATCAATCTCATGGGCCAACTTGGTCGCCATAGCTGAAGCTACCAACTCATGGTGAGCTGCCTGGTATTTAACCTGTTCCTCATTCTCACCTTCTTCAAAGCAAAGCCCCGCTCCCATAAATGGTGCATGGAGAATCATATTGATTTCATTGAAAGTGAGCCAGTACTTAACCAAACCTTTATAACGTGTGAAAAGGGTACGGCAGAGATTTTCATAGAAGCCAAGCATCTTACGATTACGCCAGCCACCATACTCGGTAATCAAGTGCATTGGACAATCGAAGTGAGTAATGGTCACCAAGGGTTCAATCCCATGCTTATGACATTCCTTGAAGAGGTCTTCGTAAAAGGCAAGCCCAGCTTCATTTGGCTCAGTCTCATCACCCTTAGGAAAAATACGTGACCAAGCAATAGAAAGACGATAAGTCTTAAAGCCCATTTCACCAAAGAGAGCAATATCTTCCTTGTAACGGTGGTACATATCGATGCTTTCCTTAGCTGGATAGAAATAGCCGTCCTCAAAATCAAACATCTTACGACGTCCTGTGATTATTGAAAGACGATCCTCACCAATTGGCACTACGTCAACGTTAGCTAAACCACGCCCATCAGCATCATAGGCACCTTCACATTGGTTGGCTGCTGTCGCACCGCCCCACAAAAATCCATCAGGAAAAGTCAATTTTTTAGTCATTGTTCTACCTCTTTATGATTCAAGATTATTTCAGTAATAGTATATACTAATTTGCAATCGTTTTCTTATAGTAAACTACGAAATACTGATACTATCCTATGATTCCAGACAAAAAAATCGAGAGTAGGACAAATACCCACTCTCGACCATAATCATTCTACTCCACAATTGTTGCTCCAAGCACATTCTTAAAATGCCCAATAGCAAAATCATGCGCTTCTGACGTCAAGGATGCAGTAGCGCTCTCCACAACTTCGATATCATAACCTAAATTATAGGCATCAATAGCTGTATGGAGCACACAAATATCCGTTAAAACTCCTGTCAAAACAACCGTCGTCACACGACGTTCACGCAAACGAATATCCAAATCTGTTCCAGAAAAGGCTGAATAATGACGCTTATCCATCCAGAAAACACGATTATCATCCTTGATAGCATCATATACTTCAGCTAACTTTCCATAAAGGTCACGACCAGATGTGCCTTCGATATTATGAGGCGGGAAGAGCTTGGTTTCAGGATGGAAGGTATCTCCTTCATCATGTCTGTCCATAGCCACGAAGATATAGTCCCCATTGTCATAGGCCTCTTGAGTTACCTGAGCAATACGGTCTTCAATGGCTTGTGCAGGCTTTCCAGCCGTCAACTTTCCATCATCTGCCACAAAATCATAAGAGTAATCAATTGAAATCAATGCCTTTGTCATGCTTCTTTCTCCTTTTAAAAAAGTGGGGCAGGTTCCTCCTACCTCACTTTCTTTCAGTATTCTTCTTATTCGTATTCTTTCAATTTATCGTAGATACCTTCGTTAAGGACTTTAAGATAAGTACCTTTCATACCGAGTGAACGGCTCTCAATAATACCAGCTGATTCCAACTTACGAAGGGCATTAACGATAACTGAACGTGTAATTCCGATACGGTCAGCGATAACAGACGCAGTCAAGCGACCTTCCAAACCGTCCAACTCGTTCAAGATAGCTGAAACAGCTTTAATCTCTGAGTAAGACAAGGTATTGATAGCCATATTAATAGCTGTTTGTTTACGAATCGTTTCTTCCAAGTTTTCTGTTTGAAGGTTCAACAATTGCAAACCAACTACCGTAGAGGCAATCTCAACTAAGATAAGGTCTTCGTCCACAAAGTCATGATCATTACGCCAAATAATGAAAGAACCGAGACGCATACCACCACCATAGATAGGTGCAATTGTAGTCAAACCGTCTGGGAAATCATCTTTTGATTCCACTGGGAAAATGGTCAAGTCACTGTCAATACCAATGTTTTCTTGAGTATCATAAACACGACTAATACCACGAGTATATTCCTCTGGAAGTTGTTTAGCTTCAAAAAACTCTTCTACACGGTCATTGTTGGTTTTGTATTTCATGGCAAAACCAAGGAGAGCACCACCACCATTGACGATAGCAGCATTACAATCAATGATATCTGCTAACTGAGCAGCCATGTTGTTATATGGAAGATCGCCTTCCAAGCTATCCACTGAACGTTGCAAGATAGATGTAATTTTACGTGTTTTAGCCAGCAAATTTGCCATATTTATTGTCTTCACTTTCTATTGTAATCATAATAATATCAAGTCTTGAAGCAATCGCCATCATCAAGACCCACTAGCCTTATCATTATAGCACACTTAACCCAGAAATTGCAAACAATTGTCTGAAAATTATTTATTATTCTACTATTCATTATATTAAGTATATTATGGCATTTTTAGGAAAAACGTTCGGATTTTACTCAAATACATCCCCTTTTTAGAGACAATAAAAACCGGACAAGCCTTATTGTCCAGTTTTTTTAAGGAATTAGCGCTTGTAATATGACAAGACTCGTTCGATTTTATTACCGAGATCAGCCAACTCTTCCACTCGAGGAAGATAGACAATACGGAAGTGATCTGGTTCATTCCAGTTAAAGCCTTTACCTGGAACTAGGAGAACCTTCTCCTTCTTCAAGAGACGAAGACAGAATTCTTCATCATCTTCAATATCATACATGTTACGGTCAATCCTAGGGAAGATGTAAAGCCCTGCATCTGGCTTAACAGCTGATAGCCCTGGAATAGCGTTTACGGTATTCGTGATAAACTCACGTTGTTCATAGATACGCCCACCAGGAATCAAGAGCTCATCAACGGATTGGTAGCCACCAAGTGAAGTCTGAATAACGTGTTGAGAGAGCACGTTGGCACAGAGACGCATGTTAGCCAACATATTAAGCCCTTCAATATAGCCTTTGACATTCTTTTTAGGTCCAGAGAGAACCATCCAACCCACACGGAAACCACAGATGCGGTGAGACTTAGAAAGACCATTCATAGACACGCAGAAGACATCTGGTGCAAGACTAGCGATTGCAGTATGTTTCTTACCATCCATAACCAAGCGGTCATAAATCTCATCCGCAAAGATAATCAAATCATTTTGTCGAGCAATATCCACAATCTGTTCAAGAACATCCTTAGGATAGAGCGAACCTGTAGGATTATTGGGATTGATGACTACAATTGCCTTAGTATTTGACGTAATCTTTGATTTGATATCATCAATATCTGGATACCAGTTAGATTTTTCATCACATACATAGTGTACGGCATTACCGCCTGCTAGACTGACACAGGCTGTCCAAAGAGGATAATCTGGCATTGGGACCAAGACCTCATCTCCATCATCAAGCAAGGCCTGCATAGATATGGAAATCATCTCTGAAACACCATTACCAATATAAATATCATCAATATCTACATTTGGGAATCCCTTTAACTGGCAATACTGCATAATCGCCTTACGAGCTGAGAAAATCCCTTTACTATCCGAATACCCTTCACTGTTACGAACATTCATAATTAAATCACGAATGACTTCATCCGGTGCTGTAAAGCCAAATTCCGCAGGATTTCCCGTATTAAGACGAAGAATCTTTTCACCGTTAGCAATCATACGGTTGGCTTCATCCAAAACTGGTCCACGAATATCATAGGCAACGTGTTCCAACTTTGATGATTTATCAAATGTTTTCATAAGTTAATCCTTTCAAAAGATACTAAAAGCAGATACATCTAGCAGAAAATAAGAAAATTCAACACCTGATGGGGATTTCCACTTTTATTGACACCAACTTTATTTAGGCTCAGCCATTTGGTATCATTTCTGAAGACTTGTCTTCCAATTGTTTAATTATCATGTTTCTTACGAAGCTAATAACAGATTGTATTATACCTCTTTTTCATGCAATCTTCAATTTTTAGATAATACTGAAATCTTCACATTACTACGGACATCCTAAAGTAAGCAGTCAAAAAAAGATTTCAGAAAATCCATAACAACGCTTTCATTTTTTAGATTAAAGGAGTATAATAAAGCTAAAGATAGGAGGTAGAGCTTATGTCTCAACAATATGAACGTATTATGGTAGCTGTCGACGGTTCTTACGAATCAGAACTGGCCTTTATTAAAGGTGTGCACGTTGCAAAACGTAATAATGCTCAGTTACTATTGGTACACGTTATCGATACACGCGCCCTTCAAAGCGTTGCGACTTTCGACTCTTATATCTATGAAAAACTAGAAGACGAAGCTAAAGCTGTTTTGGCTGACTTTGAACGCCAAGCCAGAGAAGCTGGTTTAACCAAGATTCGCAAAGTTATTGAGTTCGGTAATCCTAAGAGCCTCTTGGCTGTTGATATCCCTGATAAGGAAAATGTTGACCTTATTATGGTTGGTGCCACTGGTCTCAATACTTTTGAACGCTTGCTTATTGGTTCATCTTCTGAATACATTCTCCGTCACGCAAAAGTTGACTTGCTCATTGTTCGTGACTCTGAAAAAACACTTTAGTCACCTCTCACAAGCACCTCTGGTGCTTTTCTCATATGAAAAAGAACCGAGATTTTAACTCTCAGTTCTTTTTTTTGTTCTATTTTTCAGACTTTGCTGATTCAGACATCACTTCTGACTCTGAAGTTGACTGGCTTTCTTCGACCAAGTCTTCACTAGCAGATTGGCTTGAGGCACCTGCTTGCTCCAAAGCAAGGCTAGTTGAAAGGCTCTCACGCTCTGCTTCCTGACTAAGGCTAGCTTCAACAATCATGAGTTCCTTTTGACGTTCTGTTTCACGAAGGTATTCACGTTCTTCTAGCTCTTCCTGGCGACGTCTTTCCTGCTCAAGTCTTTGAGCTTTTTGACGCTCACGCTTAGCATGACGTTTTTGCGTCTCATCAATCAAGACCTTAGTGTTGTCTTTAATATGCATCCACTTAATAAGACGAACTAAGAGTCTCCATAGGAAAACAATAATCGATTCTGCGAAAAGAAGAATCTCAACCAGAATAACACCTAGCAGGCTCCAAGCCATAAAGAGTGTAATCAATAATTGCGTGAAAATCTTCTTCAAGTCACCCAAATGATTGTTGTGAATATTAAGAGTCTCAAGGAAAAGATCTAAAATTCCTTGCAAGAGGTGTGATTTAACAGATTTGTCTCCCTCTAAGCTCAAGTCCGTTTGAACTTCTGCCGGAGTAACAACGGTCAAGTCCCCATCTTGGTAGACATCAATACGGTCTCCTAATTTTATATCAAAATCAAAAAGCGTGCGATCTATTTTCTTAAGTCGCCCGTCAGGATGACTGAGATAAACAAAGTCATCATCAAATTTTAAAATACGAAACATAATTTACCTGCTCTTTATTGCTCCTTAAATAATAACAAAGTTAAAAAGCCCTTGTCAAGAGCTTCTTTTTCAATCCAAGGTTTTAACACCGATACGATTTTTATACTCTTGATACGTTTCAGTGTGCATGAGAGCTTTGGCATTTTTGACCCGATCTGCTGTTGGTGGTTTGACCCCTTCCAAAGGATATGGAATACCGAGCTCACGCCATTTGAACTCACCCATTGTATGGTAGGGAAGGATTTCAAATTTATCAACATTTTTCAAGGTCTTTACAAACTCGCCGAGCTTAATCAAGTGTTCGTCAAAGTCTGTCAAACCAGGTACCAAGACATGGCGAATCCAGACTGGAACTTGTTTATCAGACAGATATTGAGCAAATTCCAAGATATTCTTATTAGGTTGACGGGTCACAAACTTGTGTTGTTCAGGATCAATCTCTTTGATGTCAAGTAGGACCAAGTCAGTTACAGCCAAAAGTTTGTCAACAACTTCATGATACTCAGGAGTATTGCGGTAAGCAAACCCACAAGTATCAAGCGTACAGTGAATTCCTAGCTTCTTAGCCTCTGTAAAGAGGGCAGTGACAAAATCAATCTGAAGCATGGCCTCACCACCTGATACAGTGATACCTCCATGCTCACCCCAGAAATGACGGAAACGAAGAGCCTCATCTAAGACATCTTCAACCGTACGTTCAACAGCCTTATTTGACTCCATAGCCCAAGTATCTGGATTATGACAATATTGGCAACGCATCTTACAGCCTTGCATGAAAACAATAAAACGGATACCCGGACCATCTACGGATCCAAAACTTTCGGTTGAATGAACAAGTCCAGTCACCTGACTGTAATCAATTTCTGCCATGGCAGCCTCCTTGTAAACGCTTTTTACATGTTTTTATTATACCTCTTTTATCGGAAACATGCTCCATATCTGCCTGAATTCAAGCAAAGGTTATACTATAATACATCTGAAATCAAGGGATATCTATACTATACCAGAAGAAAAACAAAAAAACTGGAAAAATCCAGTCTTTTATCATCTATATTATTAGGCACGTTTCTTAAGCCCCAAAAAGGCTGCAGCAGCAAGGAAGAATGTTCCTGCCAATGTCAAGATTACTGTTGATGCTTCACCAGTCTTAGGAAGTGTAACTTCCTTACCTTTAGCATCTTTACCAGTCAATGTACCGTCAGCATTCACTTTGAATCCTACCGTTTCAGGAGCGACAACACTTGTTGTACCATCAGTGTTAGCGATGACAATTTGGCTATTTTGTGTAGACACAATTGTTTGGCCAGCTGCAGTGATAACTGGAGCTGTTGGTGTTACAGTAACAACAGGTTGTCCATTAACATTCACTGCTGGAGTTTCAGGGTTTTGAGGTGCTTCGCTTGTCCCTTTATCAGTTGCTGAAGCTGGGTCTTCTGGTTTCTCAGTTGGTTTATCAGCTGGTTTTGTTGATGAATCAGCTGTTGGAGCCGGTGTCGCAGGTGTTTCTGGAGTTGCTGGTGTTGTTGGCTCAGCTGGTACTTCAGGAACTGTAGGTGTTGGTGTTGTTGGCGTTGCCGCACCTGTGTTTGAATCATTGCTACGAGCCAAGTCACCATCACTTGGGGCTGTTGAAGGACCAGTTGCTGCATGATCTGTCGTTGGTTGTGTAAGAACAGCATCATTTGTCGCAATACCATCGTCCGCAAAAGAAGTTACTGGTACAAAAGCTCCTAGGGTAAGGGTGAGTAAAAGCAAGCCACTATATATAGATTTTTTAGAAGCCATTAAGATTCTCCTTTTTTCATTTATCAGTTAATTTATATTCTACCATAAAAAAGTAATAAAAGACTGTTTTAATTAAAATCTTATTTATTTTTATTCTAAATCTATCAATACACTAAAATATGTTAGAACATCTCCAAAATTATAGTTCTTTTTCTGACAAAGTCTGGCAGTTTTGATAGGTGAAAGAGGCTTTATGACGTACTTTATAGGCATTTTCTAATCTTATTATTTTGATAAGCTGATATTCCAAGATAGATAAGAAAAAGCACTTTCACTCATAATGAGAGAAAGTGCCTAATTAGTAAATAGTCGCTTTTAAGTTCCAATATTTTCTAATAAAAACATGTAGAAAACTATTCTTCTGCCTCTTCTGGAGCTGCCGTGATGATTACCTTAAGTTTGGTTACACGACCATCCTTAACCTTATCATTGATAAATTCGAGGTGTTTGTCCTTGTTGATAACTGAATAGTGTTCCTTGACTTCTTGAGTTGGAATGGCTCCCACACCTGTCAAATAATAACCTGCAATAGTATCAACATCATCACTCTCAAGTTCTGTATCAAAATGTTCATTGAAGTCGTTAAGAGTCATAGCTCCCTCGACAATATAGGTATTCTCACCAATTTCACGAACTTCCACACTAGATTTATCTGTTTCGTCGTCAATCTCACCAACGATTTCTTCCAAAAGGTCCTCGAAGGTAACAAGACCAGCAACGCCACCGTATTCATCAAGCAAGATAGCCATCTGATTATTGGTGTTACGAAAGGCTGCCAAGAGATCATCTACGAAGATAGTCTCAGGAACAAAGAGTGGTTCATTCATGATTCGACGAAGTTTGATATTTTCGAAACCAAGTTCGAAACCTGCTTTAAGAAGGTTTTTGGTATGAATGACACCGATGATCTTATCCTTGTCATCTTCGTAAACAGGAATACGAGAGAAACTTTCCTTGAGAATAGCTTGGATATTTTCTTGAGTATTGTCTTCAATATCAATCATGAAGGCATCTGTACGAGGGACCATAACCTCACGCGCCATCAATTCATCAAGAGAGAATACCCCTTGGAGCATTTCAATTTCTTCAGCCTCAAGTGTATCCTCACTCTTGGTCAACATGTACTCAATCTCATCACGTGTCATCTGCTCATCTGCATCATCAAAGGTCATAGGTGTCAAACGAGACAAAAGATTGGTTGAGGCCGAAAGAATCCAAACAAAGGGACTGACAATCTTACCTGTAACAATAATGACAGGTGCCGAGTAGATGGCTAGATTTTCCTTGAGATTCATAGCGATACGTTTTGGATAAAGTTCCCCAAAAACGATAGAGATATAGGTCAAGACAACCAAAGAAATCATGCTACCCGCTGTCTTAGCCCAAGCCGCATGACCAAACCAAGTCGCTATCACTGCACCTAGTGACGCAGAGAGACTGGCCCCCTGTAAGAGGCTAATAAAGGTAATACCAACCTGGATAGTTGATAGGAAGTTGTTTGGATTTTCAAGAACCTTGAGTAGGCGAATAAATTTCTTATCGCCTTCTTCTGCCTTTTGCTCTACACGTGAGCGGTTAAGTGATACGAGAGCCATCTCAGATGCTGAGAAAAAGGCTGTAAGCAAGGTTAAAATTAGTAGTAAAATAGATTGAAATAATAAGGACTGACCACTAGAGTCTTCCATTTTTTCTTCTCCTCTAAAAAAAATTCTGACTTTTATTATACCATAATTTCCCAATAAAGATGTCTATTTTATGCTATAATTAGAGTAATTTATCATCAAAGGAGAGACTTATGTCACTTATACGATTAGAAAATGTCAGTTTAGCCCGTCAAGGAAAAACACTCTTGTCTGACCTTAACTGGACAGTTGAAAAAGGACAAACCTGGGCTATCCTAGGACTTAACGGTGCTGGCAAATCAACCCTCCTACGTTTATTGACGGCTGAATTTTTCCCTTCTGAGGGTCAGGCTGAGATTCTAGGCTACACTTTTGGTAATGGGGATATCACAGGTCTTCGTCAACACATTGGCATTGTCAGCTCCTTTATCACTGAGCGTTTGCCTCAACACATGACCGCTGAAAAAATCGTTCTTACAGGTAAGTACAAAAGCTCAATCCTCTATAAAGCTTATGGAGACAAAGAGCTACAAGAAGCCAAGGATATGCTAACTTCACTTGGTGCTGGAGATTTGATTGGTCGTAAATACCGTGGTCTCTCTCAGGGAGAAAAGCAAATCTGTTTAATTGCTCGTAGTCTGATGGAAGATCCCGATATCATTATCCTTGACGAAGCAACTGTTGGCTTGGATCTCTTTGCCCGCGAAAAGCTCTTACGTCAGATTGACCGTATCACCTCACTTCCTCACGCACCACTGGTCCTTTACGTCACCCACCATGCTGAAGAAATCACTGAAAAGATGGACCACATCCTCCTACTCCGTCAAGGAAAAATCGTGGCACAGGGACCAAAAAATGATATCATCACACCGGAAGTTTTAGCTGACTTCTACCAAAATCCTGTTCAAATTATTCCAATTGATGACCATCGTTTTTACATTAACCCTCTTCTATAAAAATCGCTCAAAGACACAAGTCCCCCAGACATTATCTGGGGGACTTGTTCTTTTATCACTACTCCTCTTTTATTTTCGATACACCATACAAAATTAAGGCTGGAACGATAAGTTGTTCTATAGAACCATATGAAACAATGAATAGCCCAGCAACTACATATAGACGGTTTTTGTTAGCCGTGCTTATAGCTCTTGGAAGCATCATAGTAGGAATTATGATTAATGGAGTCATAAGAATGAGTTGTATAAACCAATCAAGACCTGCTAAGGGATTAGGGTCGTTTGTAGGATAGTAAAAGACAGAAGTTAAATTAATAACTAGATTCCTAAGCGCTAAAATAAAAGCAGTCCAAAGCCAAGGGGAATGAAGACTTAGAGGATTGAGTTGTCTCTGGCTCTCCGCATAATCATAAATCTTACGCTTTTCAATGACTGGTTTAGTCTTTTTCTCCACCAACAGATTATCTTTCCTAACCTCAAACCCATACTTCTGCTGCCATTTTTCAACGAGTGTGGAAGTGTTGCCGTTTGTGCGATAGACAAGATAAGATGAAACTACTAGGAGAAAAAGAGAGACATCAGTAATGATATGGTCAACCAAGAAACCATAAACCAATTCAAGTAAACTAATGACTACGATAAGGATTGAAGAGATTCTTAATTTCTTTCGATTTATTTCAGTCATTAATGTAAGGAACAAAAATATACTTGCACACTCTAGAACAGGATACAGTATGTAAAAAATACCACTAATATCTTTTGTAGTAATCTTTACGTAGTGTGTAGCCCACATTACAGCAATCATTCCTAAGCCAAGAAGAGGAACAGAGGACTGCCAAGCTGACGGGCTTTTAAAGGAGGCTAAGAGCATCGGAAGTTCTGTCTTCTTCATCATAATGACGAGCCAAATTAGGCAAATAACAGTTAAAACTGGTGAAACCAACCAGGGTTTAAAAATGGAAGCCGGTACTATAAAATAGGTAACTAGCTGACAAATATGGAAGGCAAACACAGCTAAGATGCCCTCAACTTTCCGCTTGTCCTTCATAAACCTAAAAACAAACCATATTAAAATAGCTTGCTGTGGAAGTTGAGAACTTAGTAAGGATACAGAATTGAGCGTTTCATACTCAAAATGCAAACCATAAGACCTAAGCATAGAAAGAGCCAATAATACTTCAAAAAAGATAAGTATATAAAAATGAATTTTTCTAGACATACAACCACCCCGCCTTTCATTTAATCTTAGAGAAAACATCTTTCAACACCATTATACTCTTTTTTGTGTAAGCGTTTTATTTATATGGTAAAATATTTTCACTTTTCTTTACTTGATCATAAGACGCTCTTTTTTGACCGAATAGACTCTAGAATGAACCACATAGACATATGATATTGTCTGCGAGGTAGCCTTTTGATAACTTAGTAGGTGTTAAAGCAAAAAAACTTTCAAACAAAGAAAACGAGGTAGAAACATGACTAAAGTAATAGGTTTTGGATTAATCGCTACAGCAATAACAGTTATCACTTACAGTATTCTCGGCTTCCCCCAAATAGAGGTGTCCCTTTGGCCACTATT
The DNA here is from genome assembly GCF_001812625.1 of Streptococcus sp. HMSC064H09. NCBI lineage: Bacteria > Bacillati > Bacillota > Bacilli > Lactobacillales > Streptococcaceae > Streptococcus > Streptococcus sp. HMSC064H09. The sequence continues at coordinate 162,036 of NZ_KV809556.1, read as the reverse complement.
TCCTGTTGTTCTATTTGCCTTCTTTGCAATAGAAAATCTTATCAAAAAAGACTATAAATCTAGCCTCATGAGTACTTTGATTGGTTTAATGATTGCTAATGCAATCTATGACATACTCCCTATCTCAAATGGTATTCTGATTGTAGCAGGAATCCTAACATGCCTAGGACTAGGCTTTCTTTTTCCAAACCATGAGACGGAAAAAAAGAGACATTAAAAAAAGCCAAGGAAATTTGGCTTTTTTGTGTTATAAATTCTTTGCTTAAGCTCGACCTCGAGCAAGATTAATCATATCATAGGTTAAAGTATTGCTAGTTTCTTTAAGAGAGTAATCCTCCAAAGTATTGACTTCCTTACGAAGCTGCTTGGCATAACGGCTAGAGATCAGTTCGGCCTGCTCATACTCGTTAATAACCTTGCGTTCCAAATAATAACCACGCAACATTTCATCGATATTGTCTGGATTGAGGTGGGTGATAACCCGCTCTACAAAGGCTCCTGATTGGATAATTTCAGCTTCCTGAAGACGACTACGTTTCATATAAGACAAGAGGTCTGAGTGGTAGACACCTTCCAAGTTACTTAAGGCTTCCAAAATTTGCTCCGTATTTGTCAAATATACCTCAGCTATATGGTCACGATTCTCCTCTGTCAAACGAGTAACACGCAGAATTTCATCATGATCAAGGCTAAACCTAAAGGTTAAAACCAAGTGTAAGAGTCGACGAAGACCACGCACAAAGACAACGAAGGCATAAGAAAGACTAGAAACAAAGCCACGGTTGATACGACGCTCCAACCCCTTGATATAACGTTGATAAAGGTTATATTCGAGTTCAGAAATCTTGCCCTTCTTGTAGGCATATTCTAGACCTTCACTCTCGATTTCCATAATCATGACACGGATATTAGCCAACTCTTCTTTGACATTATTGGATTCCTGCTCCAAGATTAGATTTTCCAAGCGTTGGTTATAATTGTCAATAGTCGCATAGATAGCCCCTTGATGTTTAGACTGCTTGAGGTCCTTCTCTAGCTCTCCAACAACATCATTGAGAATGGCAATCTGCATATAATGGTTGGTCGTGTGAGCTGGTCCAGTGGCTAACTTAGGTAGGACTAAGATACCAGTTAAGAAACTCAATAAGGTTACACCCGCTACTGTAAAGAGCAAGAGACTATGTTCCAGAGCAGTCATATTGGCAACCGGAAGCAAAAGAATGGTTGCAATCGAAACTGTTCCTTTGACACCAGAAAAGGTTAAAAGAGTAGCACTCTTCCAGATTTTCTTCAATGGTCGTTTGGTCCGCCAAGATCTTTGGGCAAAAACTGCACTAATCATAACAAAGCGAATGCCAAACATAGTCGCTGTTAAGAGGACGATAGCAAGAAGCATCCAGAGATTATCGTAGGTACTACTACGTAGCACTGGAGCTGCCAAGCTCGGCAGTTCCGTACCCAAGAGGAAAAAGACCATGCCATTAAGCATAAAGGTAATGGTTCCCCAAATCGTATGGGAAACATTATCCAGCTTGGCATCAAAAACGGTGATTTTTTTGAAACGACTGGCAAGCGAGATCCCTGCTACTACCACAGCAATAATTCCAGAAGCATGAATTTCCTCAGCGACAAAGTAAGAAGAAATCGGTAATACTAACTCTAGTAAGAGGGCACCTGTAACATCTGCAGCATCCATATTGTCCAAAATGGTCAAAAAGAGGCGATTAAATAAGGCTGTAATCAAGCCAACTAAAAAACCACCAAGCACAGAAATAAGCAAATTCCAGCTCGCACCAAGTAGGGAGAAGGCACCTGTCGTCAAAGCAGTCACTGCCACCTGAAAGGCAACCAAGCCAGAGGCATCGTTTAGAAGACCTTCCCCCTGCAAAATGTAGCTAATCCACTTTGGAAAACTGAAGCGTTTGGAAATAGCCGAATAGGCTACTAAATCCGTTGGCCCAAGAGCCGCCCCAATGGCTAGGCAGGCAGACAAAGGCACAGCAGCAGGCAAGACGGCCTTAGCAAAATAACCGATTCCTAGCGTCGAGACAAAGATCACTGGAAATATCAAAAATAGAATCAACTTCCAGTTGCGTAAAATACTAGTAATATCACTCTCTCCACCTTCACGAAACAGCAAGGGAGCAATAATAAACGCTAGAAAAAGTTCTGTTTCAAGCTCAAAAGCTTTCCCTTTAAAAAGTAAACCGATACCCACTCCAAAAATAATTTGAATCAAGGGTAAGGGCAGACGAGGGAAAACACGATTGATAACATTCGATAATATCAAGCTAAAAAGAAGAACAAGCAAAGCTAATGATAAATGCATAGCTCCTCCTACCCTTCCTCCTACCCTTCCTTATGGCAACAATTTGAGAATAATTCTTTTTGCTTACTAATCTTTTTATCAATAGCAGTCACGTCTTCCTTGGCCAAAAGTTTATGGCAACGTTCGACCTCAAGACTAGCTAGTTTCTTCTTAATTTTAGCTGTTTTACGATTATCGACCTTCTTCAAAGTGTCCTCATCGCCCTGTTTATCTATATATTTGGCCTGCATATTGGCAAGTTTTTCTTTAATATCTGTAATCATTGTAGTTTCTCCAACATCACCAAAAATGGTGGGGTGTTAATTTGATTAAGGGGTTGGTAAAGCATAGCTGTAAAATCACGTTGATCCAAACCGATAACGTACTCAAGTACAGCATCCTTCTCCATATCACCACCGTCATGACCATAGTAAATCATAATAGCCAAGCGACCACCAACCTCTAAGCGGTCAAGAATCTTCTCAATGGCCTCAAGAGTCGTGTGGGGCTTAGTAATAACACTCTTATCTGCAGATGGCAGATAGCCTAGATTGAAAATAGCTGCTCGAATAGGTTCCGCGACATAACAATCCAGATTTTCATGACCATCTAAAATAAGTTCTGCATTTTCAATTTCCAAGTCTAACAAGCGTTGACGAGTCTTTTCAAGTGCCTGCTCCTGCACGTCAAAGGCATAAACCTTTTTAGCAAGACCAGCCAGAAAGGCTGTATCGTTCCCATTTCCCATGGTTGCATCAACAGCGACACTCTCATCGTCCAGCACTTCTGCTAAAAAGTCATGAGACAGATGAATCGGACGTTTAATCATGCTTTTTCCTCCTTCTCGTTAGCTACTTTGCACCCTTGCCATGAGTCGCGACGTTCCATCTCTTTGTCAATGGCATTGAGGACTTCCCACTTGTTGAGACTCCACATAGGACCAATCAGCATATCTCGTGGCGCATCACCAGTGATACGATGAATGACGATATCCTCAGGGATGATTTCCAACTGGTCACAGATGATGGACACATACTCTTCCTGACTCAGCAATTTAAGACGACCCTCGTGGTAGTCCCTTTGCATACGCGTATTGGTCATCAGGTGGAGGAGGTGGAGTTTAATCCCCTGAATGTCATTGTCCGTCACACAACGGCGAACATTCTCCACCATCATCTCGTGGGTTTCCCCTGGCAGCCCATTAATCAGATGCGACACAATCTCAGCCTTTGGCGCACGCTCACGCACACGCTTAACCGTCTCCACATAAAGATCATAGCTGTGTGCTCGGTTAATGAGTTCTGACGTTTCTTCATAAGTCGTCTGCAAGCCAAGTTCAACGGTCACATGCATACGTTCTGTGAGTTCTGCCAGATAATCAATCACATCATCTGGCAAACAGTCTGGGCGGGTACCGATATTGATACCAACAACACCAGGCTCATTGATAGCCTGTTCGTAGCGTTCCTTGATAACTTCAAGCGGCGCGTGGGTATTGGTAAAGTTTTGAAAATAAACCAGATATTTCTGAACTTCTGGCCACTTGCGGTGCATGAAGTCAATCTCATGGTAAAACTGCTCACGAATCGGTGCCTCAGGAGCTACAATGGCGTCCCCAGACCCCGATACCGTACAAAAGGTACAGCCACCATGAGCCACTGTGCCATCACGGTTGGGACAATCAAAACCCGCATCTATTGGTAGTTTGAAAATCTTTTCGCCAAAAATTTCACGATAGTAATCATTGACTGTTCTATAACGTTTTTTCATAAAGACTATTATAACACTTTGACCTAAAAAAGAGAGTAAGACTCAGACAAAAATCATGGATTTCCGCCTGTCCTACTCTCTCTTCTTATTTAGTTTTTTCCAAATAATCAATAGCTTCTTGAGCTGTTTTAACAGGAACAATTTTCATCTTTGTTCCCAATTTCTTAGCAGCTTCCTTGGCCTCTTGATAGTTGGTTTTGGCATCCGGATCAGCCTTTTTCATTTCCTTAGTCACTGGATTATTTGGCACAAAGAAAATATCTGCACCACTATCAGCCGCTGATTTCACCTTAAGGTAGGCACCACCGATATCACCAACAGAGCCATCCTTTTCAATAGTCCCTGTTCCAGCAATCTTTCGGCCAGCCTTGAGGTCTTGACCAGACACCTGATCGTAAATTGCCAGAGTAAACATAAGACCCGCACTGGGCCCTCCGACACCATCAAGTTTAAACTTCACATCCTCAGGGCTCTTGACCTCGGTATGATCCGTCAAACCAATACCGATACCATTTTTACCATTGGCAATCTTAATGATTTTACCAGTGGCAGTCTTTTCTTTGTCATCTGTTGTATAAGTGACCTTGACCTTTGAACCAAGCTTAAGTCCTTGAACGTATTTGATCAAGTCAGTAGAATTATCAAAGCTCTTGCCATTGACAGCAGTCACTGTATCCGCAATATTGAGGACACCCTTAAAGCTAGAATCATCAGCCACTTGAAGCACATAGACACCCATATACTCCAAGCTAGCCTCCTTACCAGCCAGAGTCAAACCCTGATAAATCGCTTGATTTTGCGAAGTCTCCATATAAAATTGATTGATTCGCATGAAATCTTCATCAGAGTAATTTCCAGTTGCCTCCTCAGCTGTTTGAAGCTTTGCAAAGTCATTAAGCTGAGCATAGAGCATGAGGGCCAAAGTCGCCTTGGTTTGAGCCACCGCCACAAAATTATAGGATCCCTTTGAATCATCAGCTTTCTTATCTACAGTCAAGACTTCTTTAGTATCAAAAGCACCACCCGGAAGCTCAACATAATAATTATTAAGCGGGAAAAAGAGGGCAAACAGGAGGAAAAGTATCGTAAAAATACTTAATAACCACCACTTGATGCGCCAAAGTTTCCCTAATATCGATTTAGATGCGTTCTCTTTTGCCACGCTTGGCCTCCACTTCCTTAACAACTGCTTGAGGAACATAGGAACTAATATCCCCCTCAAAATAAATCAACTCACGCACACGACTCGAGGACACTGGTGTCACCTCATGACTAGCAATCAAATAAACCGTTTCAATTTCAGGTGCCAGCCCCTTATTGAAATAGTCCATATTGGCCTCATAGTCAAAATCTGTCGTATTACGAAGGCCTCGGACCAAATAAGTCACCCCAAGATTTCTGGCGATATCTACAGCCAGACTATCGTGAGCCGTTATAACCTTGACATTGGGAAGATCTGCCACGACCTCTTCCAAGATACGCTTTCGAGTCTCCACATCCCAGAAGCCCTGCTTATTTTTATTATAAAAGAGACCGATATAAAGCTCATCAAAGAGCTTGCTGGCTCTGGCAATAATATCCACATGCCCATTGGTAATCGGATCAAAAGACCCCGTAAACATAGCAATCTTTGTCATAGCATTCCTTTCTACAACTTCCCTATCAAAGGCTAACGCACGTATACGGTCACCTTACTGATACCATAGGTTTTCTGTTTCCAAATCCCAAAGTTTGAAATTTCTTCAGGCAGGTCCACAGCCTTATCCGTCTCACAAACCAACATAACTTCCTCAGCCAAGAGCCCTTGCTCTTCTAACTGAGTAATATTGGCCACAATCTGCTCTTTGGCATAAGGCGGATCTAGAAGCACCAAGTCAAACTGACCTGTCAATTGTGTCAGCGCACGCGCCGCATCCATCTTCAAAAGCTGGAACTGCTTCTCACTCTTGGTCATCTTGATATTTTCCTGGATAACAGCCTGTGCCCGACGGTCTTTTTCCACGAGGACAGCAGACGACATGCCACGACTGATAGCCTCAATAGCCAGACTACCGCTCCCAGAGAAAAGATCCAAAACACGCCCTCCATCAAAGAAAGGACCAATCATATTGAAAATGGCACCCTTGACCTTGTCCGTTGTTGGACGAGTCGTTTTGCCTTCTAACGTTTTAAGCGGACGCCCGCCAAATTCACCTGCTACAACACGCAAGTCGGTCACCTCGTTTTTACTGATTTTTAGTAAGACTTTTCTATTATACCAAAAAACACACATAGATGTTGGTCCAAAGGGGACTAGACAAGCTTAAGACCTTCAAAAGAACACAAAAAACTCGAGATTTCCTCGAGTTTCTATTCATTTTACTTATCACCAAGTGCAGTCACGTAGTTATAAGCTTCAATACCAGCTGTGGCACCATCACCTACGGCTGTGGTGATTTGGCGAAGATCTTTCTGACGGACATCCCCAATAGCAAAGATACCAGGAATACGTGTCGCCATCTTATCATCTGTAATCACCCAACCGTCCTGGTCAGTGATATCGAGACCAGTCAAGTAATCTGAAACAGGATCAAGTCCAACATAAACAAAGACACCGCCAAATTCGTGGTTAGTCACCTCACCAGTTTTAACATTCTTGATATCAACACTGCGAACCTTGATGTCATCACCCTTGATTTCTTCAACGACTGAGTCCCAGATAAACTTGACTTTCTCATTGGCGAAGGCACGGTCTTGAAGAACCTTTTGAGCACGCAATTCATCACGACGGTGAACAATGGTCACGCTATTGGCAAAGCGTGTCAAATAAATTCCTTCTTCAACGGCAGAGTCTCCACCACCAACGACCAAGAGGTCTTGATTACGGAAGAAGGCACCATCACAGACCGCACAGTAAGATACCCCACGGCTGTTGTACTCTTCTTCGCCAGCAACACCAATGTGGCGATGTTTGGCACCAGTCGCAATGATAACTGTCTTGGTTTGGTACTCTTCATCACCAGTTTTGACAACTTTATAGTCACCCTTGTCTTCGATACCAGACACGATACCATAAAGATTTTCAACGCCCAATTTTTCCAAGGGTTCGAACATCTTCATTGACAATTCTGGACCAGAAATACTTTCAAAACCAGGGTAATTTTCAATATCAGACGTGTTATTCATCTGTCCACCAGGAGCACCTTGCTCCAAAGTTGCCACTTTAAGGTTGGCACGTGCTGCATAGAGTGCTGCAGTCATCCCCGCAGGACCAGCTCCAATAACAATTGTATCGTACATGAGTAACTCCTTATATGATTTTCTTGTAGAGATATCTTACACCTAATGTGCCAACAAAGCTAGAATTATGCATTCAGCACGATAAGAATCGCCATAAAAGCAAATGCCAAAACGGGAATCGAAACCATCGACATCATAATAGCATCATAGAGGGCACCTTGACGCTCCTTAACAGTTTTGTCTGCACGACGTAAGGCACGCCATCCAAGCCAAATGGCACCAATCACCAAGCACATAAAGAAAGCAATCACAAGGCCTAAGAGGTAAAATTTAAAAATATTTAATAACATAAAACATCCTAAAGTGAGAAATAGAAAAGGCTGAGATAACATTCTCCAACCTCTGAATTCGACTAGTAATAACTGCGCGATGCAGTATCTGACTTGACACTTAGTCACCTTTGAGGTTTTCAAAAGCTCCTAATCATCCTAGTGGGAGTTTAACTATGGACTAAAATGTAGCCCCATCCCATTACCTTTTCTATTGTAACAAAAATCCCATCTTAAAGATATTGTTTTGAATAAGAAGCGAAAAATTCTTTTGTTCGTTCTTCTTTCGGATGGTTAAAGATTTCATCAGGTGTTCCTTGTTCAAGGATATGCCCTTTTTCAAGGAAGAGTACCTTGTCAGCCACTTGATAAACAAAGTTCATGTCGTGACTGACCAAAATCATGGTTTGACCTGACTTAGCTGCATCAGCGATTGATTTTTCAACCTCACCAACCAACTCAGGGTCAAGGGCAGATGTTGGTTCGTCAAGCAAGAGCACATCTGGCTTCATAGCAAGGGCACGGGCCAAGGCCACACGTTGCTTTTGACCACCTGACAAGTGACGTGGGTAGTGATTTTCGCGATTTGAAAGTCCAACCTTAGCAAGCTCTTCTTTGGCAATCTTAGTAGCTTCTTCGTCAGAAAGTTTCTTAACAATCTTAAGACCTTCCTTAACATTATCCAAGGCTGTACGACGTTCAAAGAGGTTGAACTGTTGGAAAACCATGGCCAACTTACGGCGAAGCGTAAGAATTTGTTCTTTAGTGATAGTCTTGAAGTCTACTTTAAAATCATCAATGGTAATAGTGCCAGAATCAGGTTGTTCCAAATAGTTCAAGCTACGAAGGATAGTTGACTTACCTGCACCAGAGGCACCGACAAGCGCTACAACTTCACCTTTTTTAATATCGAAGTTAATGCCATCAAGAACCTTTTGGCCTGAAAATTCCTTGGTCAAATTTTTGATGCTAATCATTAGCGGTCCCCTCCAATTCCAGAAATGTCAGTCGCTTCAGGCGCCTTAATAGCCATATGATTTTCAACCGAACGACCAATATACTCAATCAAGATTGAGATTACCCAGTATACAAGGGCTACTGAGATATAACGTTCAAAGTAACGGTAGTCAGCACCACCCAAGATTTGAGCCTGTGCATACATTTCAACGATACCCGCACTAAAGGCAAGTGATGTTCCCTTAGTCAAACCAATCAAACTGTTAATCAAACTTGGTGTCGCAATAACAGCGGCATTTGGAATAATAACACGACGGTAAACCTGTGCCGATGTCATCCCAAGAGAACGGGCTGCTTCGATTTCCCCCGCATCAACAGCTTGAATTGCTGCACGAATGGTTTCACTCATGTAGGCTGCTTCGTTAAAGGCAAAGGCTGTAATGGCAAAGATAGCTGGTGGAATCTCATTAATGTTCCAATCTAAACCAAACTCACCATTCAAGTAACGAAGGAAGAGTGGAATACCATAGTAAGTCAACATGAGTTGTACAAGGATTGGTGTCCCACGTAAGAAGCTTACAAAAACTGCTTGAATCGGATAAAGGATACGTACTCGATTGATCTTAACGACCGCAAAGACAAGGGCCAAAATCAAACCGAAGAAAGCACCTGCAATGGTCAAGCCCAAAGTTAAAGGCAAGCGTTCCACAATCTTAGGAACAGCATCGAAGACTGCCTTCCATGAGAAGAGTTTACCAGCTGGCATCCAAGATGAAATCCACTTGAAGACAATCGTAACCAGTTGCAAAATATAACCCCAAAGAATTTCTACTAGCCAAGACAAGGGAATGGCTAAAGTAACTGCTACTGCCAAACCAACCAAACCCATGATAACTTGGAGATACCAAGGTGACCGATTAAATGCTTCTATACTCTTTTTCACAATGTCGCCCTTTCTTTCTAAAAAAGTAGGTTAGCCTAGTGCTAACCGTCCAATTATCTTATCATAAATTCTATAGTATTCATTTTAGCACGACTCAGAAAGTCTGTGAAATAGTCTTTTCTTATCATAGTGATAAGAAAATCGTATCACTGATAGCAATACCTTATTAAGACTAAGAAGATTTGAACTAATTCCTTATTTCACGAACAAAGTGAGCATAAACCGAGGCTTTCCGACGTGAGAAAAACACCTGAAACTTTAAAGTTTCAGGTGTTCGGAAGTTTTGAGACCTTAGGCTCAAAACTTAGTCATGGAGCTTCGACGAAGGTCGCTGACGTCCGTCATCACCTCAGGAAAGCCTCAAAAGAAAGCTTTGTGTTCAATTCAAAGCTGAGACAGCAGTCTCAACTTTTAACAGTCTTATTTCAAATCACTGACGTAATCGCCACCGAAGTATTCCTTGCTGAGTTTGGCAAGGGTTCCATCCTTCTTAAGCTCTTTGATACGCTTATTAACAAAGGCCTTGAGTTCCTTACCTTGCTTATCATTTGAGAATAGAAGATATTCAAGACCATCAGTCTTCATACCAATATCGTCTTTAATCTTGTTTACAGCTAGCTTATAGCCTTGATCTTTGACAATGTACTCAGACGAAATGGCATCGTAAAGGATAAAATCAATTTTTCCTTCTTGAATGTGTTGAATACGTGTTGAAAGACCCGTTGAGCTAGAAGCATAGTTGATAGTAATTGGTGTCTTGTCCGCATTGGCATGGTTCCAATTTTCAAGCAACTGAGCATAATTAGAGCCAGGAAGCACCTCTGTCGTCTTACCAGACAAATCATCTAGGCTGGTAAACTTGGTACCCTCAGCACTAGTGATGGCATAGTTAGAACGTGAAATCGGATCTGAGAAACCATATTTCTGAGCACGTTCTTCATTGTAGTTGAAGTCGTTAGCCGCAATCTGATAACGTCCAGAATCCACCCCTGTCAAGATGGAATCAAAAGGTGTCGTCACAAACTTGACCTCATACTTGTCCGAATCCTTGAAAATAGCCTTGACCAAATCAATATCATAACCCTTGAAGTCGTCGCCTTTTTTGAAAGTGAAAGGCGCCGTATCAGAGTCTGTCGCAACAGTAATCGTCTGCTTTTCACCAGATGCCTTACTGTCACTCTTGTTCCCACAAGCAGCCAAAGTCAAAACCGACAAGCCAAGAATCCCTAAACCTGTAAGCCATTTTTTCATATCTATAATCCTCGATACTTTCATTAATAGTTAGTGATAACAGTTTATCATCTTCCTACAAACTCGTCTAATAATAAAATCCTAAGAGGTGATAGATAAAGGTTATAGGGGAATCGATACAACGAACAATAAGAAAAGAGCTGCCACTGGTGTGACAACTCTTCTCGCCCAAAAAAGCTTTCTGTACATGTTTAACATCAAATGCAATAAAACTCTATTTTTCCTTACTTGATGACTTACTGCTTGAATCGCTACTGTCTTCAGGTTGATAATCTGATAAATTCTTATGGATGCGTTCAGCGTAAACAGCTCTGCTTCCTGATTCATCATGATCGACCAAAGCTTCGGCAAGCTCTTTATAATCTTCTATAGAAATCGTCCAGTTGCCTCCATCATCTTTGGTAAGCTTGAAGGTCTTTTCTAGATTATCAGCACCTGTCAAAGGTGTATAGGCCATTTCTTTATCAATATCCTTAAATTGTGTCAAATCTCCGTTAAAGTTTTCACCATAAAGGAATTTCGTTGTGAGATCTTTGGCTTTACCTTTTTCCACATCGTTGTTATCAGCTTGATTCCATTGTTTCAACTTGTCAATGTCGTTGTCATAGAGACTCATAAGGAGAGTACGAACAGCAGCTGCAGCACCATAGGCACTAACAGAGCGTGAAGTAAAGGTAACTGTCGCTTCATTTCCTTTAACTTTGACATCCTTCAGCTTATAGTCCTGAATCTTACCAATCATATTACGACGGACCTTAAGGAACTTAGAAAGCACTTGGGTTGGAGTCTTGGCATCATAGCCTTCAATGTATTTAAATGTATACTTTTCTTCCGGTGTATAGCCCTTTTCTTCGATAGTATCTGCAACTTGTTTTTCAAAGACTTTCGTTTCAGTCCAGGTTTCGTAATTTTCACCGTATAGTTTTGAAAAACCGTTACTAGATTTTCCAAGCATAGTATCAATTAAGACTGTCGCATCAGCCTTGGCACGTTCTGTCGGAGTTGGTGTCGCTTTTTTCTTCTCAGCTGGCTTATTGGAAGCACAAGCTACGAGAAGCAAGCAAGCTGCCAGAATCAGTCCTAAATAGGTAAGAACTTTTTTCATTAAGATTATTCCCTCATTTCTTTTAGTTACTATTTAAGATAGCATAGGTCTGATGATTCTTCAAGGTCACTTTCCAAAAGAAAAAATCAAAACTCTACTATTATAATGACTCTAAATCATCTAGGTCCAATTGCCTGCCTTCTTGATCTTCCAGACCCGTCAGCGTCACACCGAGCAGGCGAACACCGCTGCTATTTTCCTCCAATTGATCAAAAATGGTATGGGCAATTCTTTCGATGGTGTCGAAATCCTGAGTCGATTTGTCCAAGGTCATACGCTTGGTTAAGGTCGAGAAATCCGAATAACGGACCTTGATGACAATAATTCGACCAACTTTTTTATTTTTCTGAGCACTTTCAGCTACCCGCCTAGCATTCTTAGTCAACTCAGCCTTGATGTCATCTTCATTATAAAGAAGCTTGCCGTAGGTTCGCTCACTTCCGATAGATTTACGGACGCGATTGGGCCTGACAGGACTATTGGAAATCCCTCTGGCCTTTCGAAAGAGATCAAATCCAAAACGTCCAAAACGATCAATCAGCGTCATCTCAGGAATCTTCAGAAGATCGGCACCGGTGTATATTTCCATATCATGAAGACGTTCAACTGACTTTTTACCTACCCCATGAAACTTTTCAATAGGGAGCTTTTCCAAAAATTCCTGAGCCTCCTCTGGAAGCACCACCGTCAAACCAGCAGGCTTTTGAAAATCAGAAGCTAGTTTGGCGATAAATTTATTGTAGGAAACGCCTGCTGAACAAGTCAGATGAAGTTCCTGCCAGATATCATACTGGATAAGTTTAGCTACCTTAACCGCCGATTTGATACCAAGTTTATTTATCGTCACATCAAGATAGGCTTCGTCGATAGACATAGGCTCTACCAAGTCGGTATAGCGTTTAAAAATCTCACGAATCTGCATCCCTACCTCTCGGTAATGACTATAATTTCCTGAGATAAAGACAGCATTAGGACAACGTTCATAGGCTTCCTTAGAAGACATGGCTGAATGGACACCATATTTTCTAGCCTCGTAATTACAGGTTGATACCACACCACGTCCCCCTGTTTTTCTAGGGTCGTGACCGATAATAACCGGTTTGTCCTTAAGACTGGGGTCATCCCTCATCTCGACCTGAGCAAAAAAGGCGTCCATGTCAATATGGATGATTTTCCGACTGGTATCATTTATTAGAGGAAACTCTAACATGGCTCCCTGCCTCCTTTCTCAGATTTATCTCATTGTAAAGCTTTTCACATAAAACTTTGGGACTACAAAGCATTCTCCCCTTATGATACCAAAATCTACCAAAAAACAGAAATTTATAATACAGATTTGTCGTTTTCAAAACTGTATTATAAAAGAATGTCTCTAAAAACACAGTTTTAAAGTTGTGTAAGCGGTTACTGTGTGATAGAATACTTCTAGAGAATGTAACAGATAATTTTGTTACTAGAATTATAGGAGATTCAAACTATGGCAACGGTTAAAACCAACACAGATGTTTTTGAAAAAGCGTGGGAAGGCTTTAAAGGAACTGACTGGAAAGAAAAAGCTAGCGTTTCACGTTTCGTTCAAGCAAACTACACACCTTATGATGGTGACGAAAGCTTCCTTGCAGGACCAACTGAACGCTCTCTAAAAATTAAAAAAATCGTAGATGAAACTAAAGCAGGCTATGAAGCTGAAGGACGCTTCCCAATGGATACTCGTCCAACTTCAATCGCTGACATTGACGCAGGATACATTTCAAAAGAAGATGAACTTATCTATGGTATCCAAAATGATGAGCTCTTTAAATTGAACTTCATGCCTAAAGGTGGTATCCGTATGGCGGAAACTGCTTTGAAAGAACACGGTTATGAACCAGACCCAGCTGTACACGAAATTTTCACAAAATACGTGACTACAGTTAACGATGGTATCTTCCGTGCTTACACTTCAAACATCCGTCGTGCACGTCACGCTCACACAGTTACTGGTCTTCCAGATGCTTACTCACGTGGACGTATCATCGGGGTTTACGCTCGTCTTGCCCTCTACGGTGCTGACTACTTGATGCAAGAAAAAGTTAACGACTGGAATGCTATCAAAGAAATCGACGAAGAAACTATCCGTCTTCGTGAAGAAGTTAACCTTCAATACCAAGCACTTCAAGACGTTGTTCGCCTTGGTGACCTTTATGGTGTAGATGTTCGTCGTCCAGCCTTCGATACTAAAGAAGCTATCCAATGGACAAACATTGCTTTCATGGCAGTATGTCGTGTAATCAACGGTGCCGCTACTTCACTTGGTCGTGTGCCAATCGTCCTTGACGTATACGCAGAACGTGACCTTGCTCGTGGTACTTACACTGAATCAGAAATCCAAGAATTCGTTGATGATTTCGTTATGAAACTTCGTACAGTTAAGTTTGCTCGTACAAAAGCTTACGACCAATTGTACTCAGGTGACCCAACATTCATCACAACTTCTATGGCTGGTATGGGTGCTGACGGACGTCACCGTGTTACTAAGATGGACTACCGTTTCTTGAACACTCTTGATAACATCGGTAACTCTCCAGAACCAAACTTGACAGTTCTTTGGACTGACAAATTGCCTTACTCATTCCGTCGCTACTGTATGCACATGAGCCACAAACACTCTTCTATCCAATACGAAGGTGTAACTACTATGGCTAAAGACGGATACGGTGAAATGAGCTGTATCTCATGTTGTGTATCACCACTTGACCCAGAAAACGAAGAACAACGTCACAACATCCAATACTTCGGTGCTCGTGTTAACGTACTTAAAGCCCTTCTTACTGGTTTGAACGGTGGTTACGACGATGTTCATAAAGACTACAAAGTATTTGATATCGATCCAATCCGTGATGAAGTTCTTGACTTTGACACTGTTAAAGCTAACTTCGAAAAATCTCTTGACTGGTTGACTGACACTTACGTAGATGCCCTTAACATCATCCACTACATGACTGATAAGTACAACTATGAAGCTGTTCAAATGGCCTTCTTGCCAACTAAACAACGTGCTAACATGGGATTCGGTATCTGTGGTTTCGCAAATACTGTTGATACATTGTCAGCAATCAAATACGCTACAGTTAAACCAATCCGTGACGAAGATGGCTACATCTACGACTACGAAACAATCGGTGAATACCCACGTTGGGGTGAAGATGACCCACGTTCAAACGAATTGGCAGAATGGTTGATTGAAGCTTACACTACTCGTCTTCGTAGCCACAAACTCTACAAAGATGCAGAAGCTACAGTTTCACTTCTTACAATCACTTCTAACGTTGCTTACTCTAAACAAACTGGTAACTCTCCAGTTCACAAAGGGGTATACCTCAACGAAGATGGTTCAGTGAACTTGTCTAAATTGGAATTCTTCTCACCAGGTGCTAACCCATCTAACAAAGCTAAAGGTGGATGGTTGCAAAACTTGAACTCACTTGCAAGCCTTGACTTCGGTTATGCAGCTGACGGTATCTCACTTACTACTCAAGTATCGCCTCGTGCCCTTGGTAAGACTCACGACGAACAAGTTGACAACCTCGTAACTATCCTTGACGGATACTTCGAAAACGGTGGACAACACGTTAACTTGAACGTTATGGACTTGTCAGACGTTTACGAAAAGATTATGAGCGGTGAAGATGTTATCGTACGTATCTCTGGATACTGTGTAAACACTAAATACCTCACTCCAGAACAAAAAACTGAATTGACACAACGTGTCTTCCACGAAGTTCTTTCAATGGACGACGCTTTGGGATAAAATAACTAAAGAGCTCGCAATAGCGGGTTCTTTTATTTTTGCCAAAAACTAGTTTTCATTATATTTTTCTAAATCTGCTATCATTTACATTTGACTTTTCATCAGATTAGCTATAAAATTAGAGCGTTTCCGTTTGGTATCTCCAAACGCTTCCTTCTCAGAAGCACCTTAGAGAAACGATACTCAATGACTGTTAAACGGATGGTTTCTAATAACACGTAGACTATCATTGTTATAAGATTAAAGAGTATAAGGAGGACAAATGAATAAGAAAAGTTTTAAGATAATTGGATTAGTCTCTCTCGTAGCAAGCACTGTCCTACTCGTAGCCTACCAGTCTGATACAAAAAACGAATCCTCAAAGTCCAAGGACGTTCAATGGGGTTATACTGGTGCTACTGGTCCAGACCATTGGGATGACCTTTCTAAAGATTATGAACTCAGCAAAAATGGTAAAGAACAATCTCCGATCAATATCACCGGAGCTGAGGACGTTGATCTTCCAGAACTAAACCTTAATAATCAAGAATCAGAAGCTCAAGTTGAAAATAACGGGCATACGATTGAAGTCAGCTTTAAAAATCCAAAGAATACCCTAACGATTGGTGATGATGTCTATAAATTACAGCAGTTTCATTTTCACGCACCTAGTGAGAATGAAATTGATGGTCAGACTTATCCTCTAGAGGGGCACTTCGTCTATAAGACAGATAATGGAAAAATCACAGTTATCTCAGTTCTCTATAATTATGGCGATGAAAATCAAGCCTTAAAACAAATCTGGGATAAAATGCCTCAGGCGGCCAATACAGAAACCGAGCTTCCTCAGGCTATATCACTAGACGATTTCTATCCTGAAGACAAGGACTACTACAACTTCGAAGGTTCCTTGACAACACCTCCATGTACTGAGGGTGTTAACTGGATTGTCTTCAAGAATCAAGAAACCGTTAGCAAAGAACAAGTGGAAAAATTCACCCAAACCCTTGGATTTGAAAATAACCGCCCTATCCAAGATACAAACGGTCGAAAAATTAAAGAATAAAACAAGATCAAAAGCTTGATGATACCTCCTCGCATCGAGCTTTTTTTCATTGACAACTAACTATAGACTTTGTTACACTTGCCCTATGATTATCAAACATACAAGAGACACACTCTCAGAAACTTACCTCGATGCCGTAGCCATCCGAAACACTGTTTTTGTAAAGGGTCAAGGCGTTCCTCGCTCCATCGAGATTGGTGCGAATGAAGCCTACTGCATCCACTTTGTTCTATATGATGACAAAGGCAAGGCTGCAGCAACCGTACGCCTACTACCGAATAAAGACTTGACTCAGGTTACCCTTCAACGTATGGCGGTGCTTGTTGACTACCAAGGTCAAGGTCTGGGGAGCATTCTCCTAAAAGAAGTTGAAGATTTTGCACAAGAACAAGGCTTCCAGACTATTTCTCTCCATGCTCAACTCGGTGCACTTAAGTTCTACCTCAATAATGGCTATCAAGAAGTCGGTAACATCTTTGAAGAAGCTGGTATCCAACACATTACTGTTGAAAAATCCTTAATAAGCAAAAAAGCTTAAGCAGTTGACCTACTGCTTAAGCTTCTTCTTTTGTCGCAAATATAGGATAACCATGCTCGACAGCTAGAACTGTCACATTTTTTCTAGCTTTTAATCTCTCTGTGATTTTTTTCCAGCTACGATTTCCCATAATGATAACGATTATCGTTACCATATAAACTAAAAAAGCAGGATATCTAGCAAAGTCGGTAAATGTCAATTTTAAGGACTCCAGAATTTTCCTGAGTATAAAGGCGTAACCAATCACAATATGAGTGAGTCCACAAAAGTACCCTAAACATATAAGCAAATACTCTATTTGAAGCTTCTTGGAACGCCTCTTGTAGAGCAACTTATAGTCTTGACCATACTTTTCAAAGACAGGAAA
>NZ_KV809556.1:50716-144314 GCF_001812625.1 Streptococcus sp. HMSC064H09 | reverse complement strand
AAATGAATGTCAAACCCTCTTCTCATACGAAGGACTCTTAAATCGGGTTGGGCACGATACCCAAGGCAATGAATCAGTTTGTATAGTAGCTCTCTTATCAAAATATAAAAAGAAATAATAAGGTTAGATAACAAGCTAATAAATACCAAAACTACAAAAGAGACTACATCTCTATCCGTCGTCAAAAAAATGATCACCACTGTAAAACACATACCACAGACAAAGAGACTACTCCCGTTAAGCATGCAAAAGAGCAGACTCAGAAACCGAGGGACAAATCTACTTTGTTTAGGTGGCTTAAGCGACCGTTGCATTATGAACTCCTTCTTCATGATTCCAATCAAAACATGGTAATTTTTGATTAACTTGGTGAGCCCTTCGCATAAGCATCACTTTAGTCTTTATTTCTTTAGAAAAATAGGGTAAAAATACTCCTCTGAGATAACTTTTAAGTTAAAATAACGGACAAAGTGACTTTTCAGATGTATGAGCCATCTTACAGAAAAAATCAAAACACCACATAAGAGCAAGAAGATTATATAGCCAACTTTTCCTAAGGTGAAGCTATAACCGATTAGAATAACTAAGATGATTAAGAGATAGAGTCTACCAAGAGTCGCTAGGAAATAAAGAAATTGATGTCTAAGAGAGCGCTTATCATATAGTATTTTGTAGGCATTTGTCGTTTTTTCAAAAAATACTATATATGACATTCTACCTCGGTAATCCTCTTCTCCAAAGGGGCGGGCATGGTAACCACAGAAATGAAAAAGTTTAAATATGATACCATTCCCCATCCTATAAAATGTCACAACCAAAAGTACAACAGCAATAACTTTTGGAATATTCACCTCTTGCCCGACCTGACCAACACCAAATAGATGCTCCAACCATACAAATGTAACATAAGACAAGACTATCAAACATATCTTCAAAAAGATAAACAATTGTGTCGCCCCGACACTAATCTCACCTTCTAGAGGATTAAAAGATGCCCCTCTTCTATTTTTATTTGTCAGAATGTACCAACTCCTCCTTCATGATTTCAATCAAAGCGTCTCTATCCTTAATCCATTGAGCTCTCTCATCCTTGTAGTAAGTGCGATTACTTAGGAAAATCGCCGCACGTTGAGCTGGGATGTTAATCAGAACAAAGGTACCTGTATAACCAGTATGAAGAATCCAATCCCCTTGGAGGTCCCAAGCGACACTACGTTCCTTATTGGATTGGCTGATATTCTGCGTCAGATTTTTAGCAAAATCATCCCTCAAATAATGGTCAACAAAGATTTCTAAGTCCTTTAGGGTTGAAAAGATGCCTGCTGAACCTGTATGCTCTTTGAGCACTCGAGCCTTGGGATCGTGAACAGTTCCTCCCGGAATTCCCTCAACAGTTGGAACAGCAACCTCAACTGGCCCAAACCGTGTTTCAGACATACCAAACGGTTGAAAAATCTCGCTGTCAAAGTGCCTGTCCAGTCTTTGTCCAGAGACTTTCTCAAGCATCAAGCCTAGGAGAATAAAATTAATATCGGTATACAAGAAAGGTTTATCAGACTTAACTTTGATGGCATTAATAGCAGAAATCAAGCCAGCTTGGTCTAACTCATCACGGTTTGGAATAAAAGGATCAATGCCGCTACTGTGAGAAAGAAGCTGACGAAGGGTTAGCGTCTTATCCACTACTGCAGGATAGTAGGTCGATAGTTTCTCGTCCAAGTCCAATTTTCCCGCCTGCAAGTAGAAAAGACAGAGGGTCCCTACTCCTACCACCTTGGAAACACTAGCTAGATCATAGGTCAGTCCTGGAACTACCGGAATATTTCCATCCTGAGTTCCTAGATAATGCTCCTGCCAATCTTGTCCGTCATAAAGTGCAAGGCTGGCACCCGGGAAGATGTCAGCCTTGATGTAGTCTGTAATTGTTGACAATGTTTGTTTAAAATTAGTCATTATTTTGTTAGCCAAACCTCAATATTACTCATATCAGTCAGTGCGAGTAGGCTTTCTTTAGTATCTAGATAACTTGAGAACTGTTCCTTTTCAAGTTTCTCATGCAAGGCAACCAAGTCGTAGTCTTCAGCTACCTTAAATTCTAGAATTTCCAAATCCCAAGTCTGGTCTGGACTCACTTGGAGGTCAGGACCTTCTGCTTTCTCAAAGTGGATAGACAAAGGCAATTCTTCGCCAAAAAGATTGTCGTAAAAGAAAGCTGCTTGAGCTGTATCAACAACGTTCAAGGTCAAAGACTCGACCGTAAAGTCTGACACTCCTTTGAAATCTTCTTTTTCTTCAACATCTGCGTATTCAACTGTCTTGAGAGTAGACAAGTCATCTTCGGCATGCATCAAAATAAGACCATTCTCAGGTGAGATTGTTTCAAAAGCATACCCTTTTTCCCCTTGGAAAATAGCCTTGGCTTGGTGATCATCACGCGCCAAAAGGTACTCAATCTCAAGTGGATCTGAAACCTTGATAACCACTTTATTAATTTTCTTAGGGCCTTCAACCGCACGGCAACGGTAAGCTGGTGACTCCTCAATCACAAAAAGTGAGTTACGGTCTGTCCAATCTGTGAAGACCGCAAGGGCATTTTCCTCAGTCAAAAGCTTAAATCCTAATGTATTTTGGTAAAAATCAATATTTTCTTGTCTGTTATTCACACGAAAGATTGGTGTGTGAAACTTAAAATTCCCTGATTGCGTCATGACAACCTCCATTCTTTTCTATTTTATCCGAAAAGAGCCTGTGTGACAAGGATTTTCCTAAGAAAAAACAGGATTGTAATTTTTTCACATTCTTTCACATAAATTATGAAAATCATTATATTATATTTACCTTAGGACTAGCTATTTCCTCATTTTAGAGTATAATAGAGACTATGAAAACTCTTGTCAATAATCTGGCATTTAGACATGCCTATCAGGGATTTTTTTTACTGCTGATGATAGCTATCCCAAACCTGGCTTTAGGTATGACAACGTCATATAACAATCAGACTGGGTTGACCTTCACTAGCCTTGAAAGCTGGGGAGTTATCGCTGTCAATCTCATTATTTTTTACATTACCTATCTTTGGGCTAAAAATGAAGGTTTGCTTACTCGCTTTAAACTAGACCGAAAGGATACTAAAGCTATTATCTGGGGCTTTGTGCTTATTTTTCTGATGGGAGTTATTGGGAGCAATCTTATGCTACTGACTCACACCAACTACCATGCAGAACTTCAAAGAACTCTTACGACAACGCCTATCCTACCAGTAGCCATTGGCATGATGACCACAGCCTTCTTACAAGAGCTACTCTTTCGCAAGTGGATTTTCTCTTGGCTGGCTCCTTATTCGACAGTTGCTGTTTTAGTGAGTACCGGTCTCTTTTGCCTATTCCATATGCCTACCAACCTTGCCCACTTCCTCCTTTATATTGGAATGGGCTTGGCTCTCTCTATGATTTACCAAAAAAGAGAAAATCTATCAGCGGCTATCTCACTTCATGTCCTATGGAATCTTTTCACCTTAGGTGCTACAATCCTGGTCATAACTACTCCTATGTAACTGAGAAAACTTTCTCAGTTTTTTTGCTACTTTTAAAATTTTTAGCGTAAAAAAAATCTGAAGCTTGAACTTCAGATTTTTTGTATTGATTAAAGGTAGAGGGCTTTGAACAAGTATACAGCCAAAATTCCTGCAAGGATTGGAGCTACAACTGGAACCCAAGCATACCACCATTTAGAATCACCTTTGTGCTCACCAAGAACTGATGTTGGCAAGATGTGGTGAAGAAGACGTGGCATCAAGTCACGGGCTGGGTTAAGGGCTGGTCCTGTAGGTCCACCAAATGAAAGAACCAAGGCACAAACCAAGAAACCAACACCGATGTGAGCTACAGCAAGAGATCCATTCGCCATTTGGCCTGTTACAGCTTCTTTATCATACCCATATTGGACTGCTTGTGAGACCAATTTGTGACCAAAGTAGTTGTTAGTCAAGGCAAGGGCACCAAAGAAGAGAAGGAATGAACCTGCAAACTCATTGGCAAAACCGTTAGCCCATGCACGATTACGATTTTCTGGAGTATCATCATGATCGTCAACTGCTGAGATCGTTGAGAAGGTACCAAGAATATTGTTAGGGTTCTCAGTTTGTACATAGTAAGGTTGGTGAACCCAAACCACGATAGCTTGACCTACAAAGGCACCAAGAAGTTGTGCAATAAGGTATCCAGGAACACCTACCCATGAGAACAAGCCAGATGCAGCAAGTCCAAGTGTGAAGGCAGGGTTGATGTGGTTACCAGAAACATCACCAAACATAAGGGCTGGCATCATAACACCAAAACCATAACCAAAGGCGATTACAATCCAACCAGATTTGTTACCTTTTGTTCCCTTAAGCTCAACGTTGGCAACAGCACCATTACCAAGTGCTACAAGAAAAGCAGTCGCGATAAACTCAGTGAGGTATTTCAAAACCCATTCACTGGTGAACGCTTCTTTTAGAAAATCATTCATTTGTCTCTTTATTTCCTTTCGATTTTACAATAATTTAGACATCTATCATTTTATCAAGTATAATGTCTGATGTAAAGATATTTCTGAAATGTTTACGTATTATTTTTGAGGTTTTTGAATATGAAATTTAATCAGTTTAGTTACATCCCAGTTAGTCCTGAAATAGCTTGTCAGGAACTTCGTTCTTTAGGATTTGAAGTCTCTCTAGATGCTAGTGCCAAAGCCAATTTTGAGGCCTTTGTTCGCAAGTCCTTCCTCTTCTTTGAAGACACCGACTTAGCTTTGAAAAATTGGATTGCTGATACAGAGACTGACCTCCTAACCTTCTTCCAATCAGACCGTTCTTTGACTGCTGATGTCTTTGGTTTGGTGGCTCTTCAAATGCTAGGATTTGTCCCTAATGTAGACTTTACAGATAGTGTTGCTTTCCTAGAGGAAATGGCTTTCCCAATTACTTTTGATGGTAGCCTTAATAACCTCCATCAATTGCTAGCAACACGCACACAGTCTGGCAATACCTTAATTGATCAGTTAGTAGCTCAGGATTTGATTCCTGTAAGTAATAACTACGTCTTCTTTAACGGTAAGAGCTTGGCAACATTTGACACTAATCAGCTTCACCGTGAGGTGGTTTATGTTGAAACACCTGTAGATACCGATAAAGATGGGCAGTTAGACTTGGTCAAGGTGACTATCTTACGTCCTAATGTGGACTTCCCAGTTCCAGCCATGATGACCGCAAGTCCTTATCAACAAGGGACTAATGAGCCTGCTTCAGATAAGCTTACCCACAAGATGGAAGGTGATTTGCTCGTCAAACCAGCAGGTGAAATCTCCCTTAACCAACCAGAAATTAAGACACCAGAGGCAGACCTTACGCCTATCAATCCTGTCACGAAGGCTCAGGAGCGTTTTGCTCACACAGATACCTACACGCTTAACGATTACATGTTGGCTCGTGGTGTGGCTTCTATCTATGTGTCGGGTGTCGGTACCTTCAATTCTGAAGGCTTCATGACCTCTGGAGACTATCAGCAAGTTCTGGCCTATAAAGCTGTCATCGACTGGCTCAATGGTCGTGCACGCGCCTTTACTAGCCGTAGTAGACAGCATACCATCATTGCAGATTGGGCATCTGGTAAGGTGACTACTACCGGACTTTCATATTTGGGTACCATGTCCAACGCCCTTGCAACAACTGGTGTCGACGGTTTGGAGATGGTTATCGCTGAAGCGGGTATTTCTTCTTGGTACGACTACTATCGTGAAAATGGACTCCTCGTCAGTCCTGGAGGATACCCTGGTGAAGATCTCGACACCTTGACCGAATTCACCTATTCTCGTGCCCTATTAGCTGGAGAATACCTACGCCACCAAAAAGACTACCAAGCCTACCTCAAAGAGCTAAGCACAGCCATTGATCGTAAGCATGGTGATTATAGCCAGTTCTGGCATGACCGTAACTATGTGCAGTTCGCAGATCGTGTTAAAGCTACTGTTGTCTTTACACATGGTAGCCAAGATTGGAATGTCAAACCGATTAACGTCTATCAAATGTTCAATGCTCTTCCAGACTCTCTTGAAAAACACCTCTTCTTCCACAATGGTGCCCACGTTTACATGAATGCCTGGCAGTCTATTGACTTCCGGGAAAGTATTAATGCCTTGATTTGTCAGAAACTCCTTGGTTTGGAGAATGGCTACACACTGCCTACTGTTATCTGGCAAAACAACCAGTCTGAACAGACCTGGGAAGTCCTCGATAACTTTGGACACGACAATGGTAAAAACATTCAGCTTGGTGAGGCTGAAGCTAGCATCACTAACCATTACGAAGAGGAAAGCTTCACCAAATACGGTAAAGCATACCAAAGCTTCAAGGATGACCTCTTTGCAGACAAAGCCAACGCCATTACCTTGGACTTTGAACTTGACCAAGATGTCCAAATCAATGGTCGTGTCCACCTAGAGCTCAAGGTTAAGTCTAACACAAACCGTGGTCTCATTTCGGCCCAATTTCTAGAAATGGGTGACAAGAAGTATCTCGCACCTATTCCCGCACTCAAACGCATGAATCTAGATAACGGCCGTCTCTTCAAGGAAGAAGCCTTACGTGAATTACCATTCAAGCAGGCAAAATATCGTGTCATTACCAAAGGACACCTTAACCTGCAAAATCGCAAGAACCTCCTTAGCATTGAGAATGTCAGTCCAAATGAATGGATGACTATCGGCCTGGACTTGCAACCAACCATCTACAAACTCAACAAGGGCGACAAACTCCGACTTGTTCTCTATACCACAGACTTTGAACACACTATTCGTGACAATAGTGACTACGAATTAACCGTGGACCTAAGCCAAAGTCAGATGACATTGCCTTATTAGTATTTATCGCAAAAAATCCCATAGGATGAGAACTCCCATGGGATTTTTTTATTGTGTGAAAATAAACAAGATTTAATCTTCAATTTTTACGATTCATTTTAATGTTATTTAAACAAATGATGTAGCCAAGACAGTGGAACAAGACAAATTCTCAATGGACAACTCAACCTTAAAACCAAGAAATCCTCCCTAATGACATCAATAGCCATAACGAATCGCTAGCAATTTTCGTAACTCTGCCATTCGCTCCTCGATAAAGGGAGACAAGGTTAGCTGGTCTTTTCTGACCACTTCAGATATTTCCAGTGACATCCTGCTTAAGATATAGGGAGTGGCTGAACAAGAGTCTGCAAGTTCCGTTCGGTAGGAGTGCAGGACCTGCTTCAAATCAGCATAATCTGGCTTATCTCCAATAGTTTCAATTACTTCATCGATGATAGCTACTGCTTGTTCTCGCCTCTCTTTGCCTCCTGCAAACCATTTAAGTCCTGTCATTATGAAAACCTCCTTATTTCTTTCAACTAATTTTTCAATCACATCTTTAGTATAGCAACCTGATAGTCATATAAAAGCCAGTGTCCCAAAAAGTGGCTATAGGTCCTAAATGGTAGCCAAATCCAGATTGGATGCTGACTAGATAGAGCATTTAAATCTATATTCCCAATGACTACTCCTAGGATTGCTGATACGACACGTAACGAACGTAACACAGCAGAACTAATTTTTTGTAATATCACCATGGTAATTCCTTTTCTACTTGAGTCATTTACATAAACTACTAGGGCGTTATCTAAAGAATGATTGGCTATTATTCTGAATCTAGCATGGCTAAAGACACGAATCTGTCACTTTCCATGCTGCTTAAAACAAATACATCACTTATCGTTTCTAAAAATCAGCTGACTAAGATCATCAGAGAGCGATAAAGAAACATAGAGTGACAAGGTGTAAAATAAAAATGTCCTTTCTTGATGCCAGAAAAATGTTATCACACATTGAATACAGACAGCCAAGATAGCTTGCACGATAAATTTTATGTATTTTCTAGAAAAAACAGATTGTTCCAATAGTAATCCTCCTTTCATGACATTTTTGAAAACCCAGACACTGTAAGTTTTGTCTATACGATAGAAGAACTTCTTTCAGGCCATAGAAATCCTACTCTAATTTTCACATTTTTTATTAATCACTTTCTTATTATAACACTTTTTCGCAAATATCTTCTAGATTACTTACAGAATAATCAAGCAGATTTGTTTAGTGTTTAAAATATTTTTTGGCTTGAAGGTAAGCTAGAAAATCACAGAGAATTAATAAAAGCATTAATAGGGCTAACACTATGCGGTCTATCGTATAACTGACTATTAATAGTGTGTAAAACTCTACACAAAGCACCATAAATGATATTCCAAGAAAGACTGTGAAGGACTGCTTTAGTGTTAATAGATGCTCTGAATCTGGACGTTTCTTAAGCATACGGTAGAGCAGTCCATTTACTAAAATGACTACAAAAGCTAACACTCCGACTGTTAACCAAGTCACTGGCGAGGTCTTGCTTTTGTAGAGAGAAATACTGATACTTATAAGGAAAACTGCCAATATAGCAGTGACGACCCTAGAAAATCGCAATACTCTCGAACTTATATTCTTCATCTTCATGATAAAACACTTATGCTATGAATGAATAACCTCAGTCAGTCTTGTAAACCTAATAAGCTATTACATTTAACTCTATTCCTTTCTGTATTTTATTCTACTGTTGTAAGATTTCAAGTAAGTCCTTAGCGATTACATTCTACTGGAGATGTAATGCAATAGCGTCATTAGTACCGATACTTTAAATAGGCGAATATACATATCTTTGTTTTTTCTATTACAAAGATATGCAATCAAATATAATACAATCTCCGCTATCATTAGCAAGAATAATTTTACTTCGGGAACATCAGAAATAAGCATTTGCAAGCACCTCACGCTCAAAGGGGCAAAAGGTTACTTTTTAAACTGTGCCCATTTTTTAAAAAGCAGACTATAAAGAAGCAAGGTTAGCCCCAACAAGTTAATGGTATGGTGGACTGCATCCAAACTTCTAAATAGATTAGCGAGGCCCATTCCGATGAGAATGGTAGCCAGTAAATACGGTTTTGAGTTTTTAAACATACTTTTCTCCTTAAAGTGTTTTTAGCTTTCTGTGCAAAGCTATGAGTTTTATTATAGATTGGAAGCCGATAAAAAAGTAGTGACATAAATGTCACCACTTGTCTGACCTTATATCCTTGATAATCGTACACATAAGAAAGAGAAATAGACATAGCCCAATAAGATTTAGGCATTGAAGTCCAAAACTCAGTTTTTCTTCCAAGTTATGTAAGGCAACAAGGACGAAGCCCATAGACATCATTAGAGACACTAGGCGTTTTTTAGTCATGAGTATGGATACCTTTTATCTTTTGAAATATTTTTTAACTTGAAAATAAGTAAGAATATCAAATAAAATCAATAAAAGCATTAAAATAAATAATACAATGCGATCCGTAAAGTCCGTTAGTGTTAGTAGTTTGAAAAACTCGACACACAAGACAAACAATGAAACACTAAGGAAAATACCAAATGATTGTTTTAGCGTCAAATAGCTTTTTGTTACTGATTGTTTTTTTGATAACCGGTAAAAAATAATGTTGATCACTCCTACGAATATAGTAAGCAAGCCTAATCCAAACAGAATCCATACCGGAGTCACTTTTTCATAAAGGTAAAAACCTAAATTAATGAGAAGAACAACTATTGCAGCACTTCCTAGTCTTAATAACTGTAATGCTACTGCATTATTATTTTGTAGTTTCATAATTAGTAAATTTTTAATTAATGTGGGAAAGCATAACCAAGACCAGCTCCGACAACTCCACACCCTACAATAGCATAAGGTGCAAGCGTAAAGAGTGGAGCACCTGATGCGGCACAGAAATAAATTCCCTCAGCAGCACCACTAGCGCTACTAGATAAACGGTCCCAATTGACTTTTCCACCTTCAACATTTGCAAGTGCCTCGAGATCGAGTGTTTCAAAAGTGTTAATTGTTTGTGTTGTCATTCTAACAACCTCCTAAAATATTATTTTTTAGCTTTTTCTCTCAAGCTATGGTTTTATTATAGGTTGCAAGCTAACAAAAAAGTAGTGACATAAATGTCACCACTCGGTTTTGATTTTTAAGAAATCTTTTCGAATATAGAATCTATGCTCTAAACTAGCTTACTCTCCTTCCATTGCACCTGCTTGTAGGCTGTACATCTTGTGGTAGGTGCCGCCGAGGGCTAGGAGCTCCTCATGGCTACCGTGTTCGATGATGCGGCCCTTGTCTAAGACATAGATGCAGTTGGCATCTTGGATTGTCGATAGGCGGTGGGCAATGGCAATAGTTGTGCGTCCTTGACGCATTTTTGCTAGAGAATTTTGGACAATAGCCTCTGTCTCTGAATCAATATTGGCTGTCGCTTCATCCAGAATCAAAATCTTAGGCTGGCTAGCAACGGTCCTAGCAAAGGCTAGAAGCTGTCGTTGACCGGTTGAAAAACTTGATCCTCGTTCAGAAACTGGAGTATCGTAGCCTTCTGGAAGTTTGTCGATAAAGTGATTGGCATCCACAAACTCAGCGGCCGCTTTAATCTCTTCATCAGTTAAATCCTGATACATGGCAATATTGGATTTGACTGTACCATGATAGAGAAAGGGTTCCTGAAGGACAAGACCAATGTTCTTACGCAGCTCTGCCTGACTATAATCGCGAATATCCACACCGTCAAGAAGAACTCGACCTGATTGAAACTCATAAAAACGCATAAACACGTTGATAATAGAGGATTTTCCGGAACCTGTAGAACCGACGAAGGCGATGGTTTCTCCTTTATTGACAGAGAAGGATATATTATCCAAAATCTGGTGCTTGCCATCATAGGAGAAGGAGACATTTTCAAAGCGAATATTCCCCTCGGTAACCTTAGCATCTGTGTCTCTCTGCTCAGGCTCATAGGTGCGCTCGTCAATCAAGGCAAAGACCCGACCGGCTGAGACCATAGAAGTTTGCAAGGTTGAGAAGTTTTGCGTCACTTCAATCAAGGGATCAAAGAGACGGTTAATGTACTGGATAAAGGCATACATGGTCCCCGCTGTGATACCCAGATAGATGCCACGATAGCCAAAATAAGCCATGAGAACAGCATAGCCTAGGAGCTTCAGTAAGCTCATGGCTGGGCGTAGAAAGAGAGAATCCAGTGACATGGAACGGCTAGCATAAATCAGGTGTTCCTCATTAATAGCATCAAACTCTTTTTTGAGGCGTTTCTCTTGGTTAAAGGCCTGAATAATGCGAATCCCTTCGATACTCTCTGACAGTTTGGCATTTATATCTGAAAGCAAGGCTCTGGTCTTTTCAATGATAACCACTGATTTTTTGCGGTAAAGGTTAACCAAAAGGACAATCAGGGGAAGAAAGAGCACAATAAGCCCGGTTAGACGAATGTCCAACATCATCATGGTGTAAAGGGTAGTAACAAAGATAAAGATAGCCGAAATAAAGCTAGATAGAATCCCTGAGAACATCTCACTAATAGTCTCTGTATCATTGGTCAAGCGAGAAACGATAGAGCCCGCTGGAGTCTTGTCAAAGTAAGACATACCCAGTTTCTCCATATTGACAAAGGCATCTCGGCGAATATCCCTGACAATACTGTAGGACACACGCGCAAAGAAGAGATTTCCCAAATACTGGACTAGCGTCTGCAAGAGATAAAGACCATAGTAACCAATCAGAATTAAGCTTGCTGCCTGATTCATATCATGAAGATAGTGGTCGATAAAATAAGAGGTCACAAGGGGAATAATACTCTTGATAACCGTTGTGGACAAGAGGAAGGCTAAAGCTAGAAAGGTCAAGAATTTGTAAGGCTTGAGATAGGTCAAGAGACGCTTAAACACAGACCATTGGTTTTGATTAGGCATCATCTTCTTCTCCTCCTTCCATTTCTAACTGTTGAGACTCATAGGTCTTGGCATACCAACCACCCTGAGCTAGCAAATCCTCATGTCGGCCACGTTCAATGATACGACCATCCTGCATGACCAGGATGAGATCAGCGTGCACCACCGCACTCAAACGATGGGCGGTAATGATAGTCGTCTTGTCCTTACGGGTATGTTTGAGATTGTCAATAATAGCATATTCTGTCTTGGCGTCCACTGCCGATAGAGAGTCGTCCAAAATCAAAATGTCTGGATCCAAAATCATGGCCCGACTCATGGCCAGACGTTGTTTTTGACCGCCTGATAGGCTGACACCCTTTTCACCAATGATCGTTTCAAAGCCTTCAGGCATATCCTTGATGTCATCATAAACTTGAGCTAACTTAGTTGCTTCTTCTACCTTGTCAAAGGAGAGATCAGGATTACCAAAGCGGACATTGTCTAAAATGGAACTAGCAAAGAGAAACTGGTCTTGAGGAACATAACCCATCAAGCTACGCAAGTCTGATAGACGATAGTCTCGGATGTCATGACCATTCAAATAGATGGCTCCTTGATTGACATCGTGCTCCCGCAAGAGCAACTTGACAAGGGCGGTCTTTCCTGAACCAGTCTGCCCAACCAAGCCAAGAGTTTGCCCCTTGCCCAAGGTGAATTGAATATCTCTCAAAGTATCCTCATCCTCAAAAGCAAAGCGGTCAATCGCATATTCTAAGCGACCATTTTCAATACTTGGGAGAGGGTGCGCAGGATCTTGAATATCTGATTCCTGCTCCAGAAGAGTTTCAATACGTTGGTAGGACACATTTCCCCTCTGTGTGATATTAAAGAGGAAGCCAATAGCCATTAGAGGCCAAACCAGCATGTCCAAATAGGTAATGAAGGTTACCAAATTTCCGACCGTTATCTGACCAGCCTGAATCATAAAGGCCCCGACAAGAAGGGTCAAAACATAGGATGAGCCAACAAAGAGTAGGACCAAAGGATCAAAAAGGCTGTCATACTTCATGGTATGCATATTCTTTTTAAAGGTCATCTTATTGGTCTCTTGGAAGGACTGAAGCTCAGCCTCCTGATAGCCAAAAGACTTGGTTACCTTGATTCCTGATACCGACTCTTGAACCTTATTATTAAGTTCTGAAAAGGCTGCCTGGGACTCTCCAAAAGCTTTATGGGTCTTGCGGCCCAAACGACTGGTCGCAAAAGCCATGAAGGGTAGAGGTAAGACAGCCACCAGTGTCATCTGCCAGGAAATGCTGAAGAACATGGTGATTAAGGTTACCAAGGCTGTGATAGACGCATCTACGGCTGACATGACACCCCCACCAGCCAAGCGGGTTAAGGAGTTGATATCATTAGTTGCATGAGCCATGAGGTCCCCTGTTCGGTACTTTTGATAAAAAGAAGGCGACATCTTGGTAAAATGCTCAAAAAGGCGTGACCTCATAATCTGACCCAAGCGATAAGAGGTCGCTAAGATATACATGCGCCAAACATAGCGCAAATAGTACATCCCCAAAGCTGCCAAAAGCAAATAAACGAGATTCAAAAGCAAGATCTGATTGGTCAATTTTCCCGATGTGATAGCATCAATGACCCGCCCCATAACCATAGGAGGAATCAGATTGAGAACCGAAACCAGACTCAGTGCCAAAATCCCAACAATATACCGGCGTTTTTCTAACTTGAAAAACCACCAAAGTTTTGCAATGATTGATTCTTTAAAAGACAAGTTACTCCTCCTATCCTTACAAATGGTTAATAATAGACCTCGTATAAGTCTCGTATGATAAGGTTACTTCCAATAGCGATAGATTGTGCCATCTTCTAACTGAAAGTGACCAATATAAGATAACTTCCCAAAATCAGTAGACTCTGGCAATTGATAAGCAAAGGAATCAAAATTATAGACCTTGTGCCCATCATCCATAGAGTAGCTATCCTTATCATGGATAACGGATTCATCTTTCTTAGGGTTCCAAATGCGTCTGATTTCATCAGATGTCTTATACTCTCTGACAAAATTGTACAATTCAAAGTTAGTTGCCTCACTGAGATAGCGACCATCGGTATTGTAGTTAGCAAGTTGAGGCTCTTTCTTAGCTTCAGAGTAATTCCAAACCTGGCCTCTTTCTCGCATGATATCGGCATCACGGCCACTTTGATAAGCATCTGCCTTAACCATCGTCATTGTTACTCCTAACGTTAATACGGTGACTACTGTCATCATTAAGTGTTTCATTGTTTCTCCAAACGTGTTTATTCATTTTTCCCTCTTTTGAATGTGTTGTATTTGTATTATAGAAAATAAGTGAAACCTGAGACGCGTAAGCTCCCAGGTTTTTTACTCTTTAGAATGCGTTTGAATCAGTTTTACAAGAAGGCGGTAGACAACTAGTGCCACCAAACCTCCCAAAGTGTTGGTCCATAAATCATCTAACTCAAAGACACGATTAGCATCAATGAGAAGATCTAGAATGACTTGTCCAACCTCAATCGTCAAAGACATGACAAAGGTCGCTAAAAGGACCTTTTTCCAAGACCTGAATCTGGGGTACAAGGCTAAAAGCCCTAAAATCAGCGGACTCAGCAAGAAAATGTTGGTCACATTTTGCCCAAGCACAAAGACAATCTCTTTAAGACTATCCAGCTGATAAAAGTTGGTCAAACTATTGAATGGGGTTAATAGGACCACTACACGACCAAAATGTTGAATACCAGGGGTTTCAACACCTTCAACTAGCCCGTACTGGGGTGTCCAACATAGGAGCACTAAACAAAGGAGATAAGCACAGACCAAAACTAGGCTTAGCTTTCTTCCTTTTGGTGTTAGTTCTCCATCCTTATCTACCCAAGTCTTAAGCCGAAACATCTTACTTACCTTCTGATTTACCAGAAGCTTCTGCCACTGCTTTTTGACGGTCGCGTTTCATAGTGTTTGAACGCAATTGTCCACAAGCAGCATCGATATCTGTACCGTGCTCTTGACGAACCACACAGTTAACCCCATTTTTCTTAAGCACATCGTAGAAGGCCGCCACACGTTCCTTGGTTGAACGACTATATTGGTCGTGCTCTGATACTGGGTTATATGGAATCAAGTTTATGTATGACAACTTACGGATTTTCTTAGTCAAATCAGCCAACTCTTGAGCGTTTTCAGGGTGGTCATTGACCTCATTAAGCATGATGTACTCAAAAGTTACACGACGGTTGGTTGTCTGGATGTAATACTCGATCGCTTCAAAGAGTTTTTCAAGTGGGAATGAGCGGTTAATACGCATGATGCTTGAACGAAGGTCATTGTTAGGCGCGTGAAGTGATACGGCAAGGTTAACTTGAACACCTTCGTTAGCAAATTCCTTAATTTTTGGTGCCAAACCAGATGTTGACACTGTAATGTGACGAGCTCCAATAGCAAGACCATTGTCATTGTTAATAGTACGCAAGAAACGAAGCACATTGTCATAGTTATCAAATGGCTCACCGATACCCATAACAACCACGTGGCTGACACGTTCACCATCGCCACGGTCATCAAAATATTTTTGTACCAACATGATTTGTGCCACAATCTCACCAGCAGTCAAGTCACGTTGTTTCTTAATCAAACCACTGGCACAGAAAGTACAACCGATGTTACATCCAACCTGAGTTGTCACACAGACAGACAAACCGTAGTGTTGACGCATCAAAACAGTCTCAATCAACATACCGTCAGGCAATTCAAAAAGATACTTAACTGTACCATCTTTAGATTCTTGAACGATACGTTGTTTCAATGGATTTACGCAGAAATTCTCATTCAACTTGGCAATGAAATCTTTAGAAATGTTGGTCATTTCTTCGAAAGACTGCACACGCTTCTTGTAGAGCCAATCCCAAATTTGAGTCGCACGGAATTTCTTTTCACCGTGTTCCATAGCCCAGTCGATCAACTCATCACGAGTAAGACCATAAATAGAAGGTTTGTAGCCTTCCATATCCTCTAACTTCTGACGTTTACGGCGTTCTGGTTTTGCTTGTGTTGTTACTTCTGACATAGTTTAATTTCCTTTTTTTCTGATTGTAAAATGCTGACCATCTGACTTGGTCTGGCTTTGTTTCTTCGATGGGGTGTTTTGACCTTTAGATTTTGGAGCTTGCTTCTGACTCTTCTTGAAGTTAGACTTACGCTCACGGCCACCGTCCTCGGATCTAGATTTAAACTTAGGACGACGCTTGATTTTCTCAAAGTTTGGGCCCTCTTGATCCCTATCTCTTCGTTTGGACTTGTCTGGCTTTTGCTTAGCAGAAGCTTTTTGCCCCTTATTCTTTTGAGAAGCATTGTGCTCTCTATCTCTAGATTCCTGAGAAGAATGACGACGATTATTAGAACGACGGCGCTTGCGACGAGGCTCAGTCTCCTCTTCAAAGACGATTAACTGTGGCTCTTCATTTTTCAAAATAAAGTAGGCACAACCAAAGGCACAGTATTCACGTAAATACTCTGACAATCGGCTAATGCGGTCTGTCTTACGCGTATTAGGGCGCTCGTCCTCGTAAAATCCCTTAAGGCGAAGCTGGTCATTAGACCAGTCCCCAACAATATAATCATACTTGAGCATGATTTCAGAAAAACGTTGCCCAAAGCGGGTAGCGTCTAAAGCATCCTTGTGATTTTCAAGAACCGTAAACTGACAGGCATCTGATTTCAGAAGGTCAGCCACATACACAAAGTCTGGCCCTGGATATTTATTATAATTAAACATTTCTGGCAAGATTTCTTTACGCATGTGCCATCCTTTCTGCTCTCTCTTATTTTCTACCCTGATGCTGTAATAATGTCTCTATATCTTATCCCAATTGGCACCATTTTTTCCTAAATACTTGGCCACAAGTTCCCTTAACAAATCCGGAAAAAGAAGAGTGACCTCCTTTTCCTTGATTGTAGGGAAGTAAGAAGCAAAGTAGTACTGATCCACAAGGACCAAACTAAACTTCTCATTGGAATCTACAACCCTTCCATTATACAACAAATTACCGTTTTTGTAAGCAAAATTCCCCGTGATTACTTCACCAAATACCTTGCCTCTAAAGCCCATACCTTTAATAGCTTGGTTTTTAAGGAGTTCAGCCTTGGTAAAAACTTCCTGACAGATTTCTTTGAGTTCTTGTCCTGTCACGACTAGACGTGCCATCCGCATCTGATGAGGAAGGGCTTCTTGAAGGTCTGCCATGGTCACTTGTTGACCCAGCGTTTTCATGATAAGACCTGTATTTAAAAGCGTTAACTGGCTATCTGTCTCCTGACAAACAGCTTGTAAAACCAATTGACAGGTCTCATCAAAATCTAGTTCTCGACCTAGATTAGCTACTTTTTTCTGAGCTAAACGACGATGGCCTTCCTCACGCATGGCCTTGATAAAGGTTTCGTCCTCCTTGTCTAAATCCAAGATATAGGACTTGGTGGGGATAGCCTCAATCTGACACTCTATCAATTGTCCATTTTTCACAGTAAGATCAATACAGCCAAGATAATAACCATATCTGTCAGCAGCTGCCAAATAAGTCTCATTAATCAACTTGCCCTCTTCAAACAGGTGGTGGGTATGGCTCCCGATGACAAGGTTTACTTGCGGATAAGTCTCTGCAATCTGCTCATCATAACGTACACCCAGATGGCTAAGAACGACGACTATGTCTGCATCCTTTACCTCAGGGTGAGCCAAATCCTCTTCCAACTGCGTGAGTGGATTCAAAACCTCCCAACCGTTGGGTGCATAGGTGATGTAATATGGGAAGGTATAGGCCAAGAAAGCAATGTTTGTACCTGCTTTAGTTTTATGGATAAGATAGGGCTTGGCCCATTCAGGCTGTCTTCCCTTATCCTTGAGATTTCCTATGATAGGTTGAAAATCAGCTTGCTCATAAAGACAGTCTAGCTCATCCTTAGCCAGACCAATTCCCTCGTTATTTCCAATAGTCGCATAGTCTATCCCCAGCTCATTCATCAGGGCTACATTAAAACGCCCAGCGGTCGCATCAGATAGAGGATGGGACTTATCCACATTATCCCCAAGATCTACCTTAATCAACTCTCTGTCCGTCTGACTCAAATCATCCACAGCTCGCTTGAGTTGTGGATACTGTTCAAAATGAGAGTGTAAATCATTAATATGAAGAATTCGAATCGTGTCTTTCATGACTCCTATTGTAGCACTTTTGCTATAAAAAAACTTGACAATCATTTTGCCAAGTTTATATACGTGAGACGATGCTTCTTGCTATCTAATTTTTTATAACTGAAAGGCTTATGATTAATGATGAATTTTAGTATAGAGAAGGACCACGAAACCTGCAACTCCTAAAACATCTATCATTGTAATTAACCAATGATGAGGGACACACAACTGATAGCAACCTGCTAGAATGAAACACACACAAATGAGAATGCTCGGATCATTTTGTTTCTTCAAATTTCTAACTAAACTCCGCAAAATGTAGCCATTCCAAGGCCGGCTCCTGACCATGCCCCAAATGCTCCACCTGAAACAGTCCCAACAATTGGAAATGCAACAGTTCCAACTGATGTTCCAGTCAAAAATCCAAGTCCAGCAGATCCAGCGGTCCCAGCTACACAACCAATCACATCCCCACCTGCAATAATAGAAAGATCTTCGGAATTAAGTGAGTTAAAATTGTTAATGATTTTTGTTGTCATGAAAACAACCTCCTCAAAATAATCAAATCATAGCTCTTTATTTCAAGCTTTGATTTGATTATAAGTCAGAAGCCAATAAAAAAGTAGTGACATTAATGTCACCACTTGATTTTGAGAGTTGATTCAACTAGTAACCTCAAACTTACAAATTATTTTACTTTAAACGGAAAGCTTCTTAAAAATGGCTGTGATAAAACTATTTAAAATCTGTCATTGTTTCAGTTCTTAAGACATACTTAATTATTTTTTTCAGCATATACTGAGACTTTCCAAAAAGTTTGATAATAATCAAAAAAGCCGAAACACTTTGGTTTCAACCTCTTGAATTTTTTAAATTAAAATTTGCTTTCACTTAGAAGCCAATGTTTAGAAACTTTGCTTCTTAGCTTTACGTTCAGCACGTCCCTTCGCACGGTTAGCTGCACGACGCTCACGTTTGCGTTTCTCGTCAACCTTCCACTGAATTTTCTTCTTATAGCCAGGCTTGATTTTTTTCTTTTTCTTCTTAACCAAACCAATCATTTCCGTATCAAGTTTTTGATAGGCTTTTTCACGATTGGCACGACGGTCGCGGTCATAGGTATCTTGGAACTCACCATCTTTAAAGACCTTAGGCTCAAAGGTAATCCCCATCTTTTCAAGCTCACGAATATCAGAATCGTCACTTGGTTGATAGAGGGTGATGGCTGTTCCTGACAAACCATTACGTCCTGTACGTCCTACACGGTGAACAAAGAAGGACAAGTCTTGAGGGATGGCATCATTGATAACATGGCTAACACCTTCGATGTCAATCCCACGCGCTGCAAGGTCAGTCGCTACTATATACTCAAACTCAAGCTTCTTAACTTGATTCATGATACGCTTACGCTCACGTGGTGGAATACCTCCATGAATTTTGGCAACCTTAAGACCATTTGACACTAGGTAACTGTGCAAATCATCAGCACGTTCCTTGGTATTAACGAAAATCATTGCTAGATACGGCTGCATCCCCTTAAGCATCTCAAGAATCTGCTCATTCTTGTTGCGACCCTTGGTGGATACCAACCAGTTATCAATGGTATCCGCAATAACTGTTGAAGTTTTGATTTGTTCCATGACTGGATTGGTCAAATACTTCTTCAAGAATGGTTGTAATTTTTGAGGAATGGTTGCTGAGAAGACCAAAATTTGAACTTCCTTAGGCAGACTTGCTGCAATCTTGTCTACAGTATCCAAGAATCCCATATCCATGGTCATATCAGCTTCGTCAACAACAAAGGTATGGGCCTTGTGGATAGCCAAGTCTCCAGATTTAACTAGGTCATAAATACGCCCTGGTGTCCCGATAACAATATGAGGTTGGGCTACCTTGAGTTTCTCAATCTGACGTTGCTTGTCTGTACCACCCACATAATTGACTACACGAATTTCAGTCTCAGAGTGTTTGGCAATTTGTTTTGTCGCTTGGTAAATTTGTGTCGCCAATTCACGTGATGGTGCTGTAATAACAACCTGAACATCACCACTCTTTGGATTTAGTTTCTCAAAAATTGGCAAGAGGAAGGTATGTGTCTTCCCTGAACCCGTCTTTGATTCACCAACCAAATCACGACCTGAACGGACTACAGGAATCAATTTCTGTTGAACAGGTGTTGGCTCTTTAAACTTAATCTCGTCAAGAGCCTCCTGAATAAATGTTTTAAAATTAAAATCTTTAAATGACATGCTTAGTTACTTCTTTTCTATCTAGTCTATCCCTATCATTATAACAGAAAAAGAGCATTTCTGCTCTTTTCATTTATTTCATAACGTTTCCAAGAACCATCCAAAGGGTAATGGCACTTGCAAGTGCTCCAACTGTCCAAAGGAAAGCATCAACCTTCCACTCTGACCATTTGTCACCCTTACCTGAAAGACCACCCAACTCGAGGTGATGGTGGAATGGTGTCATACGGAAAATACGACGACCTTCACCATACTTACGCTTAGTGTATTTGAAATAGCTGACCTGTAGCATGACAGAAGCTGTCTCAAAGACATAAACCACACCAATCAAGAGTAGGGTCCACTCTACACGTAGGGCAATAGAGATAACCGCAAGCATAGCTCCAAGTGACAAGGAACCGACATCTCCCATAAAGACCTTGGCTGGCTTGTGGTTAAAGACGAAGAAGCCAAGAAGTGCCCCAATCATAGTGATAATGATAGTCAAGATAGCGAACTCACCCTTGACAAAAGCGATAATTCCATAGGCAATCAAGCTGATAACCACAGAGATAGAAGCTAAACCATCAATACCGTCTGTCAAGTTCACAGCATTTGAGAAACCGACAATCCAGAATAGGACAAAGAGAACATAAAAGACACCGAGATGAATGGTTAATCCACCAATAGCTAGGCTATCTGTCCCACTAGGGAGTACGTGGATAAAGTAGAAAAGCAAACCCGCAATAATCTGCAAGGCCATCTTTTGCCAAGGTTTAAGTCCCTCATTGATTTGACGGAAAATCTTAAGGAAATCATCAAGGAAGCCGATGATTCCATAAATCAAAATTACAAAGAGAATCCCTACTGTAGCACCATAGGCTTGGTGGCCCTCGCTAAAGACGTGGAAGTTAAAAATCAAGCTAACCAAGATGGCAACCACTAGGAAGACTGTCCCTCCCATAGTTGGTGTTCCAGCCTTAGCCAAATGCTGCTTCACATCTTCATGCATTTGTTGGCCACCGATTTTCTTGATTTTGTAGTAAGTAATAAAGTGAGGCATGGCGAGCACCGTCAACACAAAGGCGGCCACACCTGCTATCAGACTCATAGTCATCTTAGTCTCCTAAAGTAATGGTAATCTTCTTGGTTTTAGACAGGGCTTTTCCTGCCGCAACACTTTGTTTGGTAACAGTCCCTGACTTGCCACCCTTATAAGTAACTTTAATGCCTTTCCATTTGGCAAAGGTTTCAACGTTCTTCTTGGTCCAACCATACATGTCTGGAAGTTCTGTGAAATCATTGGTCATGATAAGAATCTGTTCATTAGCCTTGATATTGGCTTTGGCATCTACAGAAACCTTCTCAATCTTATCACCAACACCCAGAACAATCGGATGAATCAAGTTTTGACGAAGGGTGTTAGCTGTCTCGCCCGGACTCTTACCGATAATATCGCCGGTTTGATAGCTCGTTTCATCGGTCTTTCCACCACCTTCAGAAACAGAGGTATCAAGCGTATCACCCATGGACATAGCTTCTTCTAGGACAGGGTTAACCACCGTCGCATAAAAATTATTATCCCAGGTCTTAGGTTCCTGAACTGTTACATACATAACATATTGTGGATCATCAGAAGGAACCATAGCTACAACTGAGTTGAGCGTTTCGTTGGTCCCAACTTTATAGGTTCCTGTTTTTTCATCGGCCACTTGGGCTGTTCCTGACTTAACCGCAACATCATAGTTACCAACCTTAATGATTGGCGAACCTTCAGACTTGTTGTACAGGGTACCAAACTCTGGGTCTGTACCAACAGAAATCATATAATTACGGGTCTCAGAAGCAGCCTGCTTGGAAACTGGCTTACCAATAACTTCTTTCTTAGCCGTACGAACAGTGCCTTGGTTAACATCTGCAACTTGTTTGATAAATTGAGGTTCCAACATAACACCATTGTTAGAGATAGCTGAAAAAGCACGAAGCATCTGAACCTGAGTCACTGAAATCCCTTGTCCAAAGGATGATTGCGCAATATTCACAGAGTTTCTTGAGACAACCCCTGAAGATTCACCTACCATCCCAAAACGGGTTGGAAGTCCAAACTTATAGAGTGATAGGTAGTTTGACCAAACCTTGTCTCCCATCTCTTGTTCCAACATGGTCATCAAAACGTTACTTGAATAAGAGAAGCCTTGAGCAAATGACATGGTTCGGCCTGACGAGATACCTTCATTAATAGACCAGTCATTGATTTCAACATCATCAACCTTGATACCGTTGGCATTGCTATAGGTCGCATTAGGATTGAAACTTCCGTTATTGATAGCCGATGACAAGAGCATGACCTTCATGGTTGACCCTGGTTCATATTGGGCCTCATAAAGTCGGTTAACCCAGTCATAACTTTTCTTGGCTTGTCCTTCGAGGGTATCAGAGTTATAGGTAGGACGTTGTGTCGTCGCAAGAATTTCACCTGTTTTTGCATTGACAACTGTCGCTGAAGCATTGACACCTTGCGTCTGCTCCATAAAGGTATCCATCTGCGTTTCTAAGAAGGTTTGGAGAGGCGCTGACAAGGTTGTATAGATGTTCTTACCATCGATAGCTTCCTTGGTAATGGTTTCCGTACCTAGAAGCGTATTACCGTTTTTATCCTTTTCATAGATGGCCTCTCCATCTGTTCCAGTCAAGAGGCTATTGAGCGAGCGCTCCAAACCAGTTTGACCAATTAAAGAATATGAGCCGTCTTTTTTATTTTCAACAGCTTCGGCACGACCAAGAAACTCTGACGCGAAGGTTCCATTAGGGTACATTCGTGACGTTGTTGCTTCAAAGGCCATCCCCTTAATTCCCGCATCTTTAAAGGCTTTTTCTAGTTCTTCTTTAACAGAGTAGGTAATTCCCTTCCCCTTTAGCCCAAAGGAAACCTGGTAGGCACCCTTAGTACGCAATTGGGCCAAGGAATCACTCTTTTCAATTCCTAGCTTATCCTTTAAAATATCAGCAACCTTGTCAAACTGACTATCTTGGACATAGAGTTTTTCTTGAGTCGCTGATACATAACTGGTCGACACGATAGCGTAAATGGCATAACTGGTTGAATCCTCAGCCAAAACATTTCCATTTCGGTCGTAAATCGTCCCACGCTTGGCAGCCACCGTGGTCTTAGTGTTATAAGATTTAGCAGCCTGGGTCGACAAATCGACACCAAACTTACTATCTGTCCCGATAATCACCACAAAGTTGATAATAAAGACGAAAAAGATAAAGATGCTGAGAACCATAAGGTTCTGACCAACGTGCTGTCGATTCTGGGCTGGCTTTCGCCTATCCCTAACGACATAGTTTAGAAATAAATGTTTAAGTTTTCTTAATCTGTTCATTGGTTACTTCACACTCTTAATACTATCGTTATTAATAGACAGGCCTGCCTTATTAGCAATCTCTTTAATACGGTCAGAGTTAGTCAACTCATTAACTGCCTGCTTAGCATTGTTAAGCTCTGTTTTTTCATCACTAATCTTGCTATTAAGGTCTGTGATTTGTTGCTTGATAGCCTGATTACGCCCTTGTAAAAATACAACTGCGATACTCATCACAATAGCTGTCAAAACAATTGCCGAATAGAAAGCCTTTTCCATACGCGTCATAAAACGAATATGGTTTCTAATGGCTCTATTGACAATCTGATGTTCCTTATTTTCCATAATTATTTCCTGATTTTTTTAGCCACACGCAATTTAGCAGAATGCGAGCGGTTATTAGCTTCTAATTCTTCCTGACTAGGTAGGATTGGCTTACGATTAACTAAGGCTACCTTAGGTTGGAGGTCTTCAGGAATAAAGGGTAGACCTTTAGGCACATCTACCGTACTAGCTTCCTTGAAAAGCTGTTTAGTCAATCGATCCTCCAAAGAGTGGAAGGTAATGACCGAAATACGACCATCCACAGCAAGTAAATCCAAGGCCTCTTGAATAGACTCATCCGCAGCACCAAGCTCATCGTTCACTTCGATGCGAATAGCTTGGAAAATTTGCTTGGCCGGATGGCCCTTCTTCTTCAATTCCTTAGCAGGCTTAGCTGATTTAATGATTTCCGCCAGTTCCGTCGTGGTCTCAATTGGTTTAACCTGACGGGCCTGTTCAATCTTACGTGCAATTTGTTTAGAGAACTTGTCCTCACCATACTTGAAGAAAATGCGCACCAAATCGCTGTAAGGATAGGTATTGACCACATCATAAGCGGTCAGACTCGCCTCCTCATTCATACGCATATCTAGCTTGGCATCCTGTTTATAGGAGAAACCACGCTCACGCTCATCCAACTGTGGGCTAGAGACACCCAAGTCATAGAGAATGCCATCAATTTCAGACACCCCCATGGCTTCAAGGTTGGACTTGAGATTACGGAAATTATCCTTGATGAAAGTCACCATACCCTTATCAATATAGTCCTTGAGACGCACTTGAGCATTATCAATAGCCTTTTGGTCCTGATCAAAGCAGTACAAATGACCCTTTTCAGATAATTGCGACAAAAGATAAGACGAATGTCCTGCGCCACCCAAGGTCGCATCAACATAGATGCCATCGGGCTTGATATCAAGCATATCAACAGTTTCGTGTAAAAGAACGGTTACATGGTGAAATTCATTAGTCATAACTTTTATTATAGCACAAGAATAGAGAAATTGTCTCGTTCTGTAAGTTGACAGGATAGTAAAAGAGCCAGACCCGAGGCCTAACTCTTTAGTTACTATATCATCTGATAAGATTAATCCACTCTGTAAAAATAGCTTTCCTCAGATGGCACTCCATTCGTCGCTAGAATACGGTCCTTACTGTTATCCCCCGCATCACTTGCATCACTAACTCCCTTAGGACAAAGCTGAATTGGAGTATTCCCAACTGGACTAGAATCAACATAAGTTAAGCTATAGATACCTGACACATACTGATTCGGTGAGACTTTGTCGATAGGATAAGTATAGCCCCAGAAATCCAACTGTCCATCCAAAGTAATGATGATGGTCTTTCCATTTGAAGATTTCCATGTTCCTACAGCTGATTTGTAATTGCCATTTTTGAGCTCATCAGGCTTAAGAGCTGATGAACTTGTTGGCGTTTGTGACGCTGTGCTAGAGCTACTAGTAGAGGCGCTGCTCAGGTCCTTCCAACCCCAATTAGAGAGATCAACCTTGTCTGCACCCGAATCACTGTCATCTTTTACAAGAGACTGGCCATCACTACTAAAGTGGTAGCCAGAACCTCCACCAGCCATAGCACCAGCACTACCATAGTAGCTAAAGGTGTTATCCATGAGGTAGGCCAATGTCATACGCTCACCCAACATGCCCAGTTGTGGACCTTCTGTCAGACGAATCACCTGACCACTATCCTTAGAGATAGTGTAAATATCCGTAATCACATGTTCTTTAAAGAGTTTACCTGGCTTAAAAGCAAGAATCAACTCATCAACACCATTACCATCCAAATCACGATAAGTATAGACCGTTGAGGCAGGACTTGTTTGAGAATTAGCATAGGTCACAATGAGAGAATTAAGTGAGGCATCCGTTTGGTTGTTGGCCACGGCCGTTTGGTACTTACTAATGATGCTATCATAGGCAGAGGTATCTACCTTTTTCTCCTGACTAGAGCTTGAGCTAGTACTCGTGCTAGAGCTTTCACTACTACTTGATTGTGACTGCTCTACTGATGAAGATGAAGTCGTCGAAATCATGTCATTTTGCTGGTTTGAACAAGCTGCTAATAGGACTAAACTAGATAATCCTGTCACTAATGCTAAAACTTTATTTTTCATTTTTAGTCTAACTTTCCTTCTCTTTGACTCTTATTCTGCTGTCCCAGAGCTGACATCTGCACTGTAGGCAGGAGCTGTGTAACTTGGAGCATCACTATGTGACTCTGTATAAGCTGTTGGTGGCACATAGTTATACTGGGGCGCTTGATAAACCTCTTGTGCTGAAGAAGGCGTTGGTGCCGATGCTACCGCAGGAGTTGAGCTTGCTTCTGTCTGACTAGCTGCTTCTACCGTTGAGCTTGATGATGAAGATTCGCTTGAAGACTCACTTGAAGTTGAAGAAGATGACGACGAACTTGAGCTCGATG
Organism: Streptococcus sp. HMSC064H09; assembly: GCF_001812625.1. Taxonomy (NCBI): domain Bacteria; kingdom Bacillati; phylum Bacillota; class Bacilli; order Lactobacillales; family Streptococcaceae; genus Streptococcus; species Streptococcus sp. HMSC064H09. The sequence continues at coordinate 117,875 of NZ_KV809556.1, read as the reverse complement.
ACTTGGATGAAGCCTTGGGTTTGCTTGATGATGACTGCTTAGTCCCCACCTTAACTTGGACCTTTGCATGATTGTGTGCAGGTTGCAAAAAGACAATTGCTAAAGCCAAAAGAATAGCCGGTAGGGTAAATGCCAAAATAAGGTAACGTTTTTCTTTTAATTGACGAAGTAGTTTCATAGAGTATTCACATTTCTTAAATATATTTTAGTATTGATTAGTCTCAGATAAGATTATATCAGAAATATTAAAATGTGCAACATTAACATAATACTTTTTGACATCAGAAAAACCAACTAAAAGAGTTGGTTGATTGTCATTATTGCTTTGGGTTATCGACGTTGTTAAATGGCACTTCTACTTTTGTTGGTTGACATAGTAGAAAAATAAGGATAAAAATACCGACAAATGGGATTAAAGGAATAAAAATATATGCCCAATGATAGCCAGCATCACGCAAACGACGAACAGCTATCGCAATACAAGGTAAAACCGCAGCAATACAAAAAACAATTATGATAAGAAATAAAATAACTGAAATAGCAAATAAACCGCTTGATATTTCATCTACCATACTTTCAAACACTGCTTCGAGCCAATTCCCAGCAAAGACAATCAATAGATGTGCCAAATATGCAGACCATAAATCTGAGGGTGTTGAACGTCCCGTAAAATCAACATAGCCCTTCCAAAATTTTTTGTAGGCTTCAATCATAATAAAATCCCCCTTTTTTATGTTACTCTCAGTATAACAAGAGAAGAGGAGCTTGACAAATCAACTAAAAAACAGCCTAGCAAGGCTGTTAAGTCATTATTATTGTTGTGGGTTATTGAAGTTGTTGAATGGATACTCAACCTTAGTTGGTTTACACAACAACACAATTAAGATAATACCACCTACAAATGGGATAAATGCAACAAAAATATACGGCCAATTGTAGCCAGCATCACGCAAACGACGAACAGTTACAGCAATACCGGGTAAACACAGAGCAACACTATAGGCAAAAAAGATAAGTGATAAAATAACTGAAATAACAGTTAAAAAGTCTGAACCAGTTGAACCTGCAATTACTCCAAATACAAATAGCAACACATAAAAAGCAGCGAAAGTTAACATATTTGCCAAATATGCAAACCAGTAATCTGAACGTGTTGAACGTCCCTCAAAATCTACGTAGCCCTTCCAAAACTTCTTATAAGCTTCGATCATAATAAAATCTCCTCATTTTTTGATAATACTACTATACCAAAAGACCTGTCATCTGGCAAATTGACTAAGGAGCAGCCTATAAGGCTTTTTTAACTTTTTGTTATTTAAAATAAATTTGACAGATAATATAAAATAGATTAGAATAATTGCATAACTATAATAATTGATATACCATTAGTTTTCATAATTGTTCTTGGTAAATCTCAACGTAAAAAAAATTTTAATTAGGAGATATAATGAAGGTTTTAGGATACATCATGCTTTCTTTTATAATGCTATTCTTAGTAATTTCAGCATTTCCGTATATTTTAATTGGGGCTTTAATTTATAGTCTTTATCGATTGATTAGATATATTAGGAAAGTTCGATATTTTAAGAGTCCGAATTTTTTAGCCCATAAACTGGCACTTGCTGATACAATCTCTGAATATAATGAAATATCTAATTATGTAAACTCATTTGATCAAATCAGTCTTAGAGCAAGTCAAGCAGATCGATATAAATATTCTAACCTAGCTACTTATCAAAATACTAGCGTGCATAATATGAATCGTAATCGACATCAGAAAACGCTGTCTAGTAATGTTCACCACGCTTCGCTAGCAGTAGTTCGAAAAGCGTCTGAAGAGCCTTTAAAGTATTTGTGTAAATATTTTGATTTCAAACCTAATGAAGAGAATCTCCAACGCATTCAGGATATCGGTGAAGTAGTATCACGTTTTACAAATGCGAAAAGTAACTTAGACATGCGTCTAGCTCAAATTGAAGCAGATTTCAATCCTCCTAAATTTATAAAAAAATACTATCGTGATGAATTACTTAAACATTTAGAAGTAAATATTCCAAAAATTCATTTTTATTTTCCACAATATATTTTTGAATATGTTAGTGCGGGGGGAAACAGCTCACAACGAACAACTATCACACTTGACGACATTACTATCGAAGCACTTATAGAATATATTGATGATAATATTAAGCGTAGCAAGACTGCAAAAGCGCAGCGTTCTTTAATGACAAAAAAATTACGTGAATTTATTAAACGTCGCGATAATTATACCTGCCAGAATTGTTATGCCTCTGTCGCTCAGCAAAACCTTTTACTTTTAGAAGTTGACCATATCATCCCTATTTCAAAAGGTGGCTTATCTACTAAAGACAACTTACAAACATTGTGTTGGAAATGCAATCGAACAAAATCTAACAAAATCATATAAAATAGGTATTTGATGTATTATTACGTTAGTTATTATTGCTTTGTTGATTCCTTTATATATATTGTCTATAGATAAGTATTAGCTGATGTCTCATCTCCCACAATTCACAATTTTTATATGACAAAAATATTTAAATAAATGATTTAGTTCTGTATTGTACAGGACTAAGTCATTTTCTACCATTTGTCAAGTTTATCAAGGTATTTGATGAAAAATAGTTTGAGTGCCATAGTCACACTAAGGAAATTATCTTTTTTGAACTAAAGATTAGTGTAAAAAATGTACACTAATCAACACCTTATCTGGTGATTTTTTTGATAAGGCGTTACAATAATATGGTATAAACAATTTTACCGATTTTGGGTAGAAGTATAATCGTAAAGTTTGTTGTGCATTATGAGGTAATAATAAGACGATGTATAGAGGCAATCGTGTGTGGTTTGGTTTAAGTCACTTGCGATTGTCTTTTCCGTTTCTCACAGAAGTCTGCGATATGACAAGGATTGGTGTAGCTATCTGAAGTTATGTTAAGAATGCACTTAAAGAGAATTTTTCTGGCAGAGGGATTCCCACATTTGATGAAATGTTCCTTGGCTAGAAAGTTTTAGTTTTACCTTAATGCACTTATTATCATAATAATCAATGTATTCTACAATAACTTGTTTCAATTGCTCAAGTGACTTAGACACCTTCTCATGACAATAAAACATTTTCGATTTCAAAATTCCAAAAAAGGACTCCACCATACCATTGTCTAGGCTATTCCACTTGCGTGACATGGATGGTTGAATCCTTTATCCTCTATAAATTGATAATGATACTGGTGAGAATATTGCCATCCCTACTCACTATGGAGAATAGCAATCTCCTGGTCTCTCTATAAAGGCCTGTTCTAAACATAACTTTCATCTATACCAAGTTCAGTGTTAAAACCATCTAAAACAGGAAACTATAAAAACTTTTTATTGCTGTGGGTTATTGAAATTATTAAACGCTACTTCTACCTTTGTTGGTTGTAAGGTTAAGATAAAAATAATAAAACCACCAAGATATGGAATTAGCGATAGGAATATCAAGGCCCAGTGGTAACCTGCATCTCGTAAACGACGTACTATGATTGCAATGGATGGTACAAGTGAGGCCAACGCATAGACTCCTATTCCTAACACTACAATATAGACCAAAATCATTTGGAAACTATATGGATCAGATATATACGTAGAGGAGTCTCCTCCTAAAATCATGATTAGTATGAGTAAGAAACTAAACAATAAATAAACCAAGCATTGCGCAAGAACATTAAGCCAATAATCTGAACGCGTTGAACGTCCCTTAAAATCTACATAGCCCTTCCAAAATTTTTTGTAGGCTTCAATCATAATAAAATCCCCCTTTTTTATGATACTCCCAGTATAGCAAGAGAAGGGAAGATTGACAAATCAACTAAAAAACAGCCTACAAGGCTGTTAAGTCATTATTATTGTTGTGAATTATTGAACTGTTTGAAAGGAAATTCTACTTTTGTGGGTTGACAAGACAAAACCAACAGAACGATATCACCTATAACAAAGGCAAAACGTAAAAAAATCAAGGCCCAGTGATAGCCTGCATCGCGCAAGCGACGTACCTGAAGGGAAATGGATGGGATAAAGCTAGCAGGAAAATAGGTCATTACAAGCAGATACGGTAAGTTGAGAATAACATGGTAAGGACTATCGGGACTATCAAAAACAATTACAACTATAACTATGCTAAATAAAATAATACTTACAATAGTATTCGCTAAAACTGCCAACCAATAGTCTGAGCGAGTTGAACGTCCCGTGAAATCGACATAGCCCATCCAATACTTTTTATAAGCTCTAAACATCACAAAAGCTCCTCATGGGGCTTTTTGTTTATTCTCTAATTTGACCTTGGCCATTAATATAGAACTTGGTTGAGGTTAGGGCCTCAAGTCCCATTGGGCCACGGGCGTGCATTTTTTGGGTTGAGATTCCGATTTCAGCACCCAATCCAAAGACGAAGCCGTCTGTGAAGCGGGTTGAGGCATTAACATAGACAGCTGCAGCGTCTACGTCGTCTTGGAATTGCTCCGCACGACTGATATCCTGAGTTACGATAGCCTCTGAATGCGATGTTGTGTAGGTATTAATCCAATCAATGGCCTCATCAAGGCTGTCTACCACTTTAACAGACATAATATAGTCAAGAAACTCTGTCGCAAAATCTTCTGGTGAAGCGGGTACAGATTTTTCCATAAGTTTCAAAGCCTTTTCATCCGCACGGAATTCAACAGCCTGAACTTTTGAAATAGCTTTTTCCAAATTAGGTAAGAAGTCTTCCGCAATATCAGCATGAACAACGAGAGATTCTGCAGCATTACAAACACTTGGTCGTTGGGTTTTGGCATTGATGACAATCTGTGTCGCCATATCTAAGTTAGCATATTTATCCACATAAATATGACAGTTACCAACACCCGTTTCGATGACAGGAACCTTGGCTTTTTCTTTAACTGTTTGGATGAGACGTGCTCCACCACGAGGGATGAGCAAGTCTACATACTTAGTCGCCGCCATGAGTTCCTCTGCTACCTCATGAGAGGTATCTTCAACCAGCTGAACAGCATCTGCTGTGATACCTGCATTTTCCAAAGCCTTACGGGCTACTGTAACCAAGGCCTTGTTGGAATTGATGGCATCACGTCCTCCACGAAGAATAATAGCATTATTGGTTTTAAAGGCAAGGCTAAAGGCATCGATTGAGACATTGGGACGGCTCTCAAAAATCATAGCGATAACACCCATAGGAACACGCTTTTGAACGATTTTAAGACCATCTAGATTCGTATAGCCACGAACTACTTGACCGATTGGGTCCTGAAGATCTGCCACCTGACGGACACCCTCAGCAATCCCTGCGATACGGTCTTCCGTCAAGAGCAAGCGGTCTTGCATAATCTCTGAAATACCATTTTCCTTGGCATTGGCCATATCCTTAGCATTTTCAGTGATAATATAGGCACTCTCAGCTACTAGAGCTTTAGCTACCTGATTTAGAAGGTCGTTTTTAGCTGCTGTTGACAATTTAGCAATCTGACGACCTGCCACCTTGGCCTGTTGACCTAGTGTATCGATATATGTCATCTTAGTCCTCCTGTTTAAAGAGTGTACCAATCTTGGCTCCTTCTAAGACACGAAGGATGTCACGTGGATTTTCACCATTCATCAAAACCATTTGGCTTTGATTTTCAAAAACCATCTGAGCTGACTTAATCTTACTCATCATACCACCTGTACCAAATTTACTACCGGCACCACCAGCTGAGGCTATAATTTTCTCTGTAATCTCTGGGACATAGCTACGAAGGGTGGCATCCTCATAGACATTTGGGTTCTTATCGAAGAGCCCATCAATATCTGACAACATAATGAGTAGGTCAGCACCAACAATCTTAGCTACGATAGCTGACAAGCGGTCGTTGTCCCCAAACTTAGTCGCATGGTCCATTTCATCTACGCTGACAGCATCATTTTCATTAACAACTGGAACAACTCCAAGCTTGAAGAGGCTCTCGAAGGCATTGATGGCATTGGCCAAACTCTCAGGATACTCGACCACGTCACGGGTCAAAAGCAACTGAGATACCTTGGTTTGGTAATGTGAAAAGACCTGAGAATAGAGGCTCATCATGGCTACCTGCCCTACACTTGAGACGGCTTGTTGCTTACCGACTTCAGCCGGTCGCTTGTCTAGGTCTAAGACATTGAGCCCGAAGCCCATGGCACCAGAGGATACGAGGACAACCTCAATCCCTTTATTATGCAGGCTAGAAATGACAAAAGCTAACTGATCGATTTTTTCAAGATTAATTTTCCCTGATGGTAAAACCAGAGAGCTAGTCCCGATTTTGATAACCAGGCGTTTTACTGAGTCAAAATTTCGTTTCATATTTATGATTATACACTAAATTCAGGTATTTTAACATATATAATGCATAAGTTTACATATTAAGGATTTTCAGTAAAAAAGAAGCCCTCCTATCGGAGAGACTCTTTAAACAGTTTGTTCTAGGCAAAAAACATGGCTCTAATACGTTTCCAACGTCTGCGATCAACAAAAAGATAAACGATTAGGGCAATTAAAGCTATAAGCCCAGATACTATAGCGTTGACTACTAGGGCAATCCAGAACTTACTTGCAAAGAAGACAATACCTCCTAGCAAGGCAGCGATGAAAATTGTAAGAATAAAGATACCCATATAGAGCCACTGCCCGCCACCCCGATTGAAGAGCTGAGTGACTTCCTGCCAATTCACTTCCAATAATTTAAGGTCACGTTCAAAGAAATAGCCACCTACAAGATAGGTTGTTACGAGAAAACCAAGAGCGAAACTTGCCACCAAAATAGGATGGAGATGTGCAAGGAATATTAAACCAAGTCCTCCTAGTAAGAGGGATACACCGACTTGCAAGCCATAGAAAATCCAAAACTTTTGACGAAGATAGTCACCCGTATTGATTGGCAGGCTACGGATAAAGTCAAAGTTTGTTCCCTCTAAGGAAGTTGCCACCCCAAGAAAACTTGTTGGTTGCGCTGAAAAGAAACCAAAGGCAATTCCGACTAAAAGCATGAGCCCGAAATAGTCTGGACCTAAATCTTTCAAAAAGAACGCACCTCCACCCAGCATGATCATATATAATACTGGTACCACATAGGTATTGATAATGAGGGTTGAGTTTCCCAAAGTAGATAAATGATGGCGAACCAAGACCTGTCTTTGACTTCGAGTAACAACTTTTACCTGAGTCTTTCTAGCCTTTTTGTTATAAATGGCTTCGTGGAAATAACGAGGCATTCTGACTTTATAAAACCAAAAGCCCAAGATAAGCACTAAGATAAGAGGAAGATAAAAATTTAGTAGAGCCTCCGGAGATAGAGGAGCAGCTACCACATCATAGTAACCTCTTAGATAAGGCAATAAAGGAAAATCAATATGTCCAGCACCCTTAACATAACCATTAAGAAAACCAACCATCATGATAGGGAACATAATCAATAGGGTTGACAGGGTCATCAAAATAGTCGAATAGAGCTTTTGACGAGAACTGCGAACAATCAGCGTTCCAATAGTATTAGACAGAATCACTGAAAAAACGAGATTGATAAAGAGAGAAACGATAAAGGATAGTAGCCCCACGACTATCCCCAGTGGGCCAATAAATTGCCAGTAAGCTAGAATGAGAAGACTAAGGATAGGTACCATGAAGGTCATCCCAACCATAGAACCTGACAAGGTCTTGGCCAAAAAGACTTCTGATGGCTTTAAGGGAAGAGGAAGATAAGCCTTGCTATCCTTACTATCGTAAAAGGTACTATAGAGAGCCGTAAAGGTCTGAAGAAGCCCCATGACTGAAAATGTCAAAAGATATAGGGTTAAGACTCCAGGATTGGCCTTATAATCGACACCTACAAAAAGATAGCTATATACAACCGTAAAAATAATTAAAATCAAGAGTTGTTGTCTAAGCATGGCATTAACGATGGAGAAATTAGCCTTTTTCTTTTTCTCCTGACGTTTCTGTAGGTTAGTTACTGCTTGAGGATTTGCATAGAGGAGATTAATTTTAAAAAGCTCCCAAACATGGTTCCAGTTCATGACTACACCTCCTCGATTTTACGTCCAGCCATTTCCAGATAAATGGTTTCCAAATCCTTGTCAGGGTACTGAGACTTAAGTTCAGCTAGAGACCCTTGGAAGATGAGTTTTCCTTTCTTCAAAATAGCAATACGATCACAGAGCTGCTCAGCTACACTTAGAACGTGGGTTGAAAAGAGCACACTATTACCCTCCTTAGCATGGTTACGCATGGCTTCTTTCAAATCATAAGATGCCTGTGGATCCAGACCAGTCAAAGGCTCATCCAAAACCCAAATCTGTGGATTAACCAGAAGAGCACCGATAACGACAACCTTCTGACGCATACCGTGAGAGAAGGAAGAAATGAGGTTATAGCGACTTTCCGTCAAGTCAAAGGTAGCCATAAGATTAGTCAAACGTTCCTCAACCTGACTAGCTTCCAAATCATAGATACGTGTCAAAAAGTACCAATAGTCATTAGCAGTTAAATTTAGAAATAAGTCTGGTGAATCTGGCACATAAGCGATTTTTTTCTTGATAGCATCACGATGTTGGCTGAGGGCCATATCATCGACATAAACTTCACCGTAGCTAGCTTCAATGATAGATGTCAAAATGGAAATAGTCGTGGTCTTACCAGCCCCATTGTGACCAATCAGACCAAAAATCTCCCCATCTCGAATCTCGAGGTTAAGATCTGAGAGAGCATCCTTATCTTCATAACGTTTCGTTACGTGTTCAAAACGAATCATCTTTTATCCTTTCTTGAGAATCTATTTAACAACAGTCTCATTTTACACTTTATATTAGATTATAAATTAGAGTTATTACCTTGTTTTTTATGGCAATACTCTAAGAACACTGGCAATAGATTTAGATAAGGCTATTTCCTTACCTTCTCATTTATTGTATCACTTCAAAGGTACAATTTCAATAAAACGTTTGTAAAAACGAGACAATTTTGCATTCGATCTTTGATAATGCTAAACTTATAGTATTTAGAATAAATAGGAGGAAAATCACTGATGCCAACTGGAATTATCATCAACTCGCTATCTATTATCTTAGGAGGAATCGCTGGAGGGCTCTTCGGGGACTATCTCAGAGACGATTTCAAGGAAAATCTTAACCTTATCTTTGGCCTAGCCTCTATGGTAATGGGGATTAGCGCTATTGTGAATATGGTTAACATGCCTGCCGTTATCTTTGCAGTAGTTATCGGTACCATCATTGGGCTGGCCCTAAAGTTTGGAAACCTCATCAACAAGGGAGCTGGGCTTATGGAAAAAGGCTTGTCCAAGATTACACCAAGCAAACAAACAGGGTTAGCTCACGATGAGTTTTATGCACAGCTCTTGACAGTTATCGTCCTTTTTTGTGCAAGTGGTACAGGAATTTACGGGAGCCTTGAGTCTGGGATGACAGGCGATGATTCTATTTTAATTTCTAAATCTATCCTAGATTTCTTTACGGCTATGATTTTCTCTTGTAGTCTAGGCTACATCGTCTCCATGATTGCCATTCCACAATTTATCGTTTTCTTCCTCCTCTTTGTGAGTGCTGGTTTCATTCTCCCTCTAACAACAAAAGCCATGATTGGAGACTTTAAGGCTTGCGGGGGCTTCCTCATGATTGCGACCGGTTTTCGTATTATGAAACTGCGTCAATTCCCAACAGCAGATATGATTCCAGCCATGATTCTGGTTATGCCTATTTCCTGGGCCTGGGTCAATTGGGTGGTTCCTTTGATTAGTTGATATTAGGATTAAAATAAACTAAAACCGTCAGTCTCATGTGACGGTTTTTGTCTCTATTTATTGCTATTATGGATTCTAACTATTAAAAACTAGTAATGTTTGTGGCAATTAATTCTAATTTTTCTAACCTTGTTTAGACTAATATGAGTTTGTTATAATAGCCCTTGTAGGCCTAAGCAACCTACAAGATACTTTTTTTCATAACTATTTCCATCCTCTAATATTTTAACGAACTTATAATACTGATGGAAATCTATCGAAAAGACTGGTGTGTGCACACCGGTCTTTTTTGGTGGGATTAAGACACAAAAAAACCACTCTTTCACTATGAAAGAATGGTTAGGCTATAGCTTATACTTCTACGACTTCCAAGTCTTTTCCACCTAGGAGAATAAGGTATTTATCAATCTTATTTATTTGATAGGCTTGGCTGAGTGCTTTAGCATAGAGGCTCATTTGCCCTTTGTAACGTTCCTTAAGTTCACTAGGATGAGTGAAGCGGTCCGTCTTATAGTCAAAGAGGACAATACGGTCTTCAAGAAGAAGGTATCCATCGATGATACCACGGACGACAAAATCTTCTTTACTAGTGGGATCTTCTGCCAACATAGCAAATGGTGCTTCACGACGCAACTTACCACGTTTAGCTAGAATGAGCTTCCCAAGTTCGGTGTCAAAGAAGCCTAGTAGCTTTTCTAACTGCACACGCGCCTTAACTTGATCATCTGCCGATACCTGACTCAACGCCTGTGTCAAATCTTGGAGGGTCACCTTGTCAGAAAGAATCAAGCGTTGCATGAGTTCATGGGTGGCTGAACCAACTGCAGCTCCAGTGACCTTAGTTTTTTGCCCAAAGTCTGGAAGTTCAAAGGTAGTAGTAGTCTCAAGAGGTTGCACTTCCTCTTTCTTGTCCATAATATCCACCCCTTCGGTATCCATAACAGGTTCGTAGAAGGCTTTGAGCTGGCTCGGCGTACGCACAGATGGTAGGTCAATCGCTGGTGCATAAAGCTGGTTGAGTTTTTCAACACTTTCTAAGACGGTTAGAGCACGCTTAATGTCTTCCGTCTGGCGATTGTTAGATAAATCATCAGCATTTACTGCCACTTGAACTTCAACCTGACCAATAGCCTCTGGCGTCAACTCCTCAGCCTCAACAAAGCGAACAGTAAACTTGAGATCCTTTCTCATAAAGGCGGTATCCAAAGCCATAACCCAATCCTGATAAAAAGCGATTTGGTCACGGAGAGCTACTGGTAGGCGATTATTTTCGACATCCGTGCCAAATTGCTGGGTTAATTTTTCCTTACTACCCTTACCAACCAGATAGAGTTTTTTCTCTGCACGTGTCATTGCAACATAGAGCAGACGCATCTCTTCTGAGATACTTGCTCGACGCTCTTCCCTACGATTTTCCTGGAAGGTTAGGGTCTCTAGAACAACATTTAACTTGGGCAAATTGGTGTTTATCTGGTCTTTAAGGTCAGCTAGGTACTTAATGCCAAGTCCTTTTTCACGGTTGATAATATACTTACCACTTAGTCCATCCCTACTGTGACCAATGAACTTGCGATTCATCTGCAAGACAAAAACATACTTGAATTCTAGCCCCTTGGACTTGTGAATCGTCATAAGGCTAACGGCATTTTTAGGAACCAAGTCTGTCACTTCCTCTAGGTCGTTACCGCTAGAAATGATCTTATCAATCATACCAATAAAACGAGAAAGTCCCTTAAAACCAGTCTTTTCATAAGCATTGGCACGCAAGGCAAGGGCGTAGAGATTTGCCTGACGTTGCTCAGCTCGAGGGAGACTTCCAACATAATCATAATAGAAACGATCGTCGTAAATCTTCCAAATGAGGTCGTAGAGCGAGTGCCACTTACTGTAATCACGCCAATCTGCCAGAGTCTCAGTGAAAAGAGTCAACTTGGCATCAAGTCCTTGTGTGACAACTTCCGGATGAAGCCCTGTTTTAGTGCAAGCTACAAGAAGCTTGTCATAGAATTGTCCTTCGTCGGCCTGGACAGCAATACGAGCCAAATCATCCTCGTTGAAATTAAACATCGGTGAACGAAGGAGGGCAACGAGGGCATAGTCATTAAGAGGATTATTGATGGCACGAAGGGTATCCAACATAATCATAACTTCTAGCGACTCTAGGTAGCTTGACTTGTACTCGTCAGGAACCAAAGGAATTCCGTGCTCCTCGAAGCTTGCCATCAAGTCCAGATAGGTGTTGCGGGTTGGTGCTAGGAGGGTAATGTCCTCAAAACGTACACCTTGCTTATGAAGACTGATAATTTCTTTGATAACCAAGGAAATCTCACCACTACTGATAGGTTGATCAGAACCTTCCTCGTCAGGAGTCACACTTGCTTCATCACTATTGTAAATCAGAACCTCAGTCTCATTTTCAGGATGGGGTTCTTTTTGCTTCTCGCTACCCGCTACCAACATGTGTGTCTTGTCATAGAGGATGTCCCCGATTTCCTGGTCCATGAGGTGGCTAAAAACACCATTGGTCGCATCAAGAACTTCAGATTGGCTACGGAAGTTCTCTTTAAGGAGAATCAACTTACCTGCATCTGGATTTTCAAGGAAGAGCTGGAACTTGCCATTAAAAATCTGAGGATCCGCCTGACGGAAACGATAGATGGATTGCTTGATATCTCCCACCATGAATCGGTTGTGACCGTTAGAGAGGAGCTCCAACATGCGTTCTTGGGTATGGCTATTGTCTTGATACTCGTCTACCATTACTTCATGGTAACGGTCACGATAGCTGGCTGCCACCTCTGGATTTTCCTCCAAAATACGGATGGCAAAGTGGGCAATATCTGAGAATTCAAAGGCATTTTCCTGAACCTTGGCCTGTAAATACTGGTCTGAAAAATCAAGTACAAAGGCCTGAAGCAGCTCTAACAGAGGTAGGATGTCATCATTATGCTTGGTCAAAATCTCGAGAACCGTTAGTTGGGTATCAATCTCACGCAACTGGGCCACAAACTCATTTTTGGTCTTGTTGTAAGCCTCCTTGTAGGCCTTGAGTTCCTCGTCTTTAGGACGGGTCATATTTGTCAAGCCAGTCCCTCCTGACAGAGTCAAGAGTTGTTTGAGCAAGTCCTCCATATCGGTTTGGTCATTGGCCAAGGCTCCCTCCAGAAGGCTAATGGCATCTGACACATTATTCAGATACTTGGCCTTGGCAAATTCACGCTGAGCTAGACCTAAATGGTCTCTTAAGAAGGCTAAGAAATCAGCCAACAAGCCATCTTTGAGACCCTCTAAAAGCTCAACTTTAGCCTTGTCTGGCTTGGCATCCGTCTGCCCTTTTAAGAGATTCTGACGTAGCCATTTTTCAGGACCTGCAGTAGCCTGAGAAAAGTTATAGACATCGTAAACTAGATCACGGAAGGCCTTACTAGTCTTACCATTTCCAGCGAAGTTGCGGACCAATTTTTGGAAAAGTTGGGCATCCTTCCCTTGCATGTAATCGTTGAAGAGATCGGCATAAACCTCATTTTTCATGAGTGTCTGCTCAGCAGGGTCTGTCATGATGCGGAAAATAGGTGACACACCCAGGAGATAGCCATACTGATTAACCAATTTCTGGGTGAAGGCATCCATGGTTCCAATATCAGCCGTCCCAATCTTGGCTATCTGGTCTGAAAGAAAGGCACGCTCTTCATCCGTCTCAACTTGTCCCAACTGCTCTGTCAGACGCTTTTCAAGACGCTCTTTCAACTCACCTGCAGCCTTTACCGTAAAGGTTGAGATAAAGAGTTGGTCAATGCCAACGCCACGTCCAATCATATCAAGGATACGCTCAACCATGACAAAGGTTTTTCCTGATCCGGCCGAAGCTGACACAAGAATATTGCTACCATTACTGTAAATGGCCTCAATCTGCTCAGGTGTTAACTTGCGTTCCTTGTCAGAAGCTGCTTCTTGGGCAATGCGTTCCTTAATCTCTGTTGGACTTAAAAAATCTTTAGTCAACATGGTTGTCCTCCTGATCTTTTTTGTCTGCTGTCACAGCTTGATTGGTGACAAGAAAGGGGATGATATTTTCAGCAACTTGCATCTGATTATTGTCCTCGTCTTTTGTCATCAGCTCCAAATAGGCTTCCTTCTTGCCCTTACTTGGTAAACGCAAGAGTTTACGAGCCTGTCCCATGTGGCGGTCGGCCTCAAAATGAGTAATAGCCTTGATTTGATCCCCTTGAACAGACTTGCCATCCTCGGTATAAGGATTGACCGCAAAATTCCCACTTCGAATAATCTCAGAAGCATCTGTAAAGAGTTTAATATTATATTCTAACAAGGTTTCTAGGTCCTCCTTGTCATAGGTGACAGTCTTTTGTAAATCATAGTTTCCACCAGCCAGATGCTCTGTTTCTGAAGCCACAAAGAGCCCCTTATAGGTCAATTCCTTATGAGCCTGAGCTGCTAGCTTATCCAGACCAAACTGGGCTAGGTTAAGTTGTGGGTCCTGCATGTGAAGATACATGGCACCAAATAGCTGGTCAGCATCGACCTTATAGGTTTGTCGAAGGGCCTCCAGATAGGTCACCAATTGCGGACTGAGGCCATTGTAGAATTTCTGAATGTCAAAGACATTTTTACCTGATTTGTAGTCAACGACACCCAGAGCCCCATCCGTTAAACGGTCCACACGGTCAATAATCCCTGTAATCTTGATGCTATTTGCTAAAAGCAAGTCAAACTTAGCTTCCTCACGCTCAACCTTAACGGCCGCATTGTCACGCAAAACACTGGCAGTTGAACGGGCGATATCTTCCAAGATTTGACGAGACAAGCGACTCTCTTGGTCCTCGGTATAGAGAATTTCAAAGGGTTGTTCCTGATTGGTCTGAGCAATAGCCTTTTCCAATTTATCATCGAAGTTTTCTGACGAAGAATCACCCATCACACGCTCAAAGACACGGTGTAAATAAGTCCCGTGGTGTCGGGCATCTGGATGGATGGACTCCAACTCTTCAAGTCCCAAAACATAACGCAAGAAATAAAGATATTGGTTGTTATAGAAGGTCGTCAGAGCCGAAGCTGATAATTTTAGTGGTTCTTCCCCCGGAAAGACCAGCTGCATGACCTGATTATCCACCTTGGTCGTCGTCACATCGTCAATCACATTTGGAATCAAGACTTGGTCTTTATCAAGTCGCTTACGGAGATAACGCACAGCAACTGACCAGAACGTCTGCGTTTCCTTGTCCAAATCAGCATCTAGATGACTACTGTTAAGAGCAATGACAGTCGATAGGAGGTCCTTGTAGTTCCCAATCTGGTCACCCTTAGCCTCGAAACGATTACGTCCCTTTTCAACCAAAGGAAGACCAAGGTCAAGAAGTTCCTTCAAATAAACCGACATGTCATCCTGCGTCTCATTGAGAATTTGTGGCTGACTAAGCACCAATTGTTCACTAGCCGCATTGAAAAGCGACATAGCCACAAAATGCCCCCGCTGACTATTGCTCTGTGTGACAATATCCAAACTTCTATGCTCATCCGTCGCCTCATTGATACGACTGCGTTCCTCGTCAGACAGGAGACTCTTATTTTGCCCAACCTTTGGAAAATGCGACTGAGTCATGCCTAAGGCAAAAACATAAGGAGCTGAATGTGGTTGAATCAAATCGTATTTCTTCACATTGACCACATCAACAGTGGCTGGAACCGTACGGTAATCACAGGCCAACATTCCCGAACGCAAAATGGACAAAAAGTCGTCCACTGACAGTGTTTCTTCTCCAAAAATAGTCTCAACCTGCTCCAAGAGTTGGGTGAAAGACTTCCAGACCTGTTCATTCTGTTCTTTTTCAGCTTCACTGGCCTTGACAGTCAAAGCAGCCATCTGATTTGGCACTTGTACAGTCCCTAAAAAGACCGCAAGTTTCTTAAGCAGACTAGAACCCTTTTGTTTGCGACTGTTAAGTAACTTGTCCAAAGGCTCTACCAGTTGTGAGCGCAAGGCATTAAGCTGGTCTAAATCATACTTATCACGACTATTGGCCGTAAAATCAGACAAGAACTTGTGACGCCCCTTGATATCTGCAAAATTGACATAATACTCAAAAAGGTCTAAGTCCTCTTGAGTAAAACCGCCATAGAGACCTGATTTTACGAGATTAAGCAAATCCTCGGCACGATAATTATAGCGCTTGATACGCTCTAGCGAATCCACAAACTGCACCAAAGGATGGCTAGACATGGCTTCTTCCTTACCAAAATAATAGGGAATATCAAATTTTCGGAAAATCTGACCCACCTGAAGCTTATAACTCTCCTCATCACCAAGCAGGACCAAGATATCCTTGTAGCGCTTGCCATCCGCCAGTAACTGACGAATACTCTTGGCAACCTGAGCCACTTCTTCCTTTTGGTTGAACACTTCCCAGACCTGCAAGGCTTGCTTGTCTTGATCAGTAACCTTCTCATCTACCGTACTAAAATCATGACGGCTCTCCAAATGACGACTAATACGTGCAAAAGAAGGATTGCCCTCTTTGTCTGTCGTCACGTAGTCAGGTGTCACCTTATAGGTCTGAGCCAAAGTCTTCAGAAAATCCACTGAAGACTGATAAACATTGCCATAAACAAAGTTAGCCTTATAAGCTTTTTGACTGGCGTAAGTCCCAATGACAATCTGGTGGCACTTATCTTTCAAGAGTGCAACCAGTGCTTCCTCCTCGGCAGAGAAACGCGTAAAGCCATCAATGACCAAAACCGTGTTACTCAAGGCCTTATCTAGGTGGCCTGAGGTAATCTCCTTGAAGAAGGCGCTGAGTTTGGATTGATTGTCGAAATCTCCCGCCAACAAGAGATCCTGAGCCGCACTGAAAATCCTTACCAAATCCTCTTGTTTCTCCGCCTGATCCAAATGCTGCAAATCCAGAACTGTCATATTAGCCTGCTGCAACTCTTTGTAAAGGTCCACCAATTGATTAATAAAGTTACTATCCTTGCGTAAACGACCATAAACCTTGAGCTCATCATCGCCCATATGTGACAAGACCTTATAAAAAATCATGGCCAGACCAGTATCATCCAGCTGAGTTTTCGGGTTACTCGTATTGAGAATAAAGTACCTAGCCATCTGAGTAAAACGAGTCACCGTAATCTCAAAGGACGCTGACTGAGGCAGGTATTCCAAGACCTTACGCTCCTTCTCAAATGATAGGGCATTAGGGGCAATATAAAAGACCCTCTTTCCCTTTTGAGCATAGCTAGTCGCCTGCTCCGTCAGAATTTCAGTTAAATCCTGAGACATATCCGTATAAAGTAATTTCATAAGACGTCCCTTTCTTGTCTCTACACCAGTCGTTAGGCTAAGCAATCGCCATTCACCTAGCTCTAAGAACCACTAATCCTTGCTATTATAACACAGAATGAAGCAACAATCAGACTCCTCCCTCACCCCTTCCTCCTCCGATGTCCTAAGCTTCAGACATAAGCGTAAGCTCAACAGCAAAGAGCCCTACTTTATGGATCTGTAACGAAAAAAAGAGCCAAATCCTTTGATTTAGCTCTATATATTTATTTAAAAATCAATTCCTGTTTGAAGAGGTAATCACCACTGCTTGTAATCAGATTGGCATCACTATACTTCCTAAGAATATCCTTGGCTGAGTGAAGGTTAAGACCAGAGGTCTTCTTCTGATTTTCTTCCTGCATAATGGCATCAAGGTCAACTTTTTCTTCTTGCGTCCTATTTTCCATGACGAAATGGTAACTCCCATCCTTATCATGACGATGAAAACTAAAATTGATTTGACTGGCAGGCACCTGCTTACTCTCATCAATCGCATTACTAAAGAAAATGGACACCAGCAAGGTCAAGTCAACCACGTTCATGGTAAAGCCTGAAATCTCCTCAGGAATATCACAAGTCACTGGAATATTACTACGTTTAGCCTCCATTATACGAGCCGAAAGAAGACTACGTAAGGGCAAGGATTGAATATTTTCTAGCTTAGGATTATCAATGACACGGAAACGTTCAAACTCCTTGGCACTCTCTCTAAGAACATTCTGATACACCTGTTCAGCAAGGGCCTCTTCCTGGTCACGCACTTCCTCTGAAAATTGTTCCACAACCGTCTGATAAGACTGTCTGTATTGTAACAATTCATTGTAGAGAAGATCAATCTTTTGGTTGGCCTTGGTCAAACTATTCAAATGCCGTTTTTCCTCCATGGCCAAACTCTCTTCCAAATACTGCCTAGACAGTTGATTAAGATGAGCAACTAGGAAAATAAAGGCCACTGCAGACAAGAGAACCCCTAACATACGAAGTCTCAATTCCAAATCTAAAGAATAACCAGGTAACCAGTCATCTAAATTCATACTGAGAAAGATTCCCAATAAATAAGTAGCCATGGCTAAGGCAGCTCTTCTAGAAATCTGGAGGTTATGGAAAGAGTCATCACTATAGACCTTCCAACGCTTCAAATCCAAGCCCAAGAAACGGTCAAAAACAAAATAAAGTGGCAAAATCAAACCGTAAGATAAGAGATAGAAAAGTGCATTAGACCCCACCTCAGCTACAGGGAGATTTAAGAGAAGGGGAATAAAGAAGAGTCCCAATAAACGATAAAGCAAATCTGATGTCACCACTGGAAACAAGGTATGAAAAGCATACTGCGTTACCGTCCAAGTCTTTCCTTTAGCCAGAATAGCCAAAACCATCAGAATAAAGACATCAGCAATCATGTTCATACTCTTAATATTATACTGAAGGACCACATCTAGCAGGGCTAAGGTCAGAAACACCGTCCAGGAGATACGAATGTCTGTCATTCGTTTGAAAATAGCACAGTTTATCGTCAGCGTTATAATAATCTGAATGGCTAGAAAGGCATCTGTATTATAGAGATTTAAAAAATTTATTCCCAAAAACGATTCAAACATCGAATCTCCTTTCTATATATTTTTTACAAGTTGTTTAGCATTCAAATTGCTGTCTATAGATGAACTTATCATTCTTAAAGCTAAGTTTAGACTGAGGGTAACGCTCCATAATATCTTCGAGCTGTTCATTGATTGACAGATGATTCTCGTACGCCTTGTGAGGTGCATCAGCACTGTCTTGCGAAAGGGTTGTCTCTACAGAGAGAACCTGAACCTCACCACTTTGGTAATAAGACAGACGAACTAAGCTATTTTCTTGACCATGAGCTCTCAACAAGGCATTGTCCAAGAAAGTCGTTAGGACAGCTGATAAATCCACTATATCAATATGGGATGGGGATATAGGGTCTGGAACCTCCATGATAAAATCAATTCCAACAGCATTAAACTCCATATACTTACTCTCAATGACGGAACGTAACAATTGAGAAAGCAGGTTGGAAATATCTGGCATAACCTTGCTGAAGGGAACTTCCTCCTCAGATAGGTTTTGACTGTCTCCCTCTTGACTAGTAGCCAGAACAGTCTTAGCCTTCTTAGGTACAACTACCTTAGGCACTCCATCACGGTATAACTCCTGATAAAGATGGAGGATATGCCTACTAGATTCCTGTAAGCTCTGGAAATGACGTTCCTGCTCCTCTTTCAACTCCAGAAAAAGTTCATCCTTTATCCACTGATTGGCATAGGAAACAACGATAAAGAAGGCGCCTGTTGCCAATAGAACGACCAACTTAGCATAATTGTTAACCACTTCCACAGGCCAGATACTAGCAAAGTAAGGCAGGAATTCATTTAAAAGCCCATATGAAAGAAAGGCAAAGCTAACCCCAATAACAATAGGGGTGAAGTGTATGCGCAAGCGCTCCTTTTCCTCGACCTGCAAATATTCATAACCAATAAAACGGTGAACCAAGAGGTAAATAGGATAGGCAACTACCACACAGATAAACTCCGTTAAAGATTCTGGAATACGGCTAGTCAAGTCGGCTCCCAAAAGTAAAGGAAAGACGATTAATGACAAGCCCCGTATAATGATATTAGTTGTTCCCCAGGCATAAAAGCTATTAAATACCGGCTCTATCCATGGCAAGTCTGGACGTTTGTAATAACTAAAACAAAATAATATGAGAGGATTAAGTAAAAATTTGAATCCCATAGGAAGAAGGGGAGTCAAAACAACTGACAAAAGACCACCTAATAAAAGTAGCCTCCAAGAAATCTTGACCCTACCAGCTGCATGAAACATCAGATAATTGACAAAGAAAATCAAGAGTGTGTCTATAGATACTAGCCAATGAAAATCTTTAAAAACAGCAAATAGCGATTCAATAATAGAAGTCATTCTTTTCCCCCTCTCCCTTTAATCTGATTTAAGAAACTTCCTCAAAAATCCCCTAGGAAGCCCTTTTTACAACACTACTCATTATATAGCTTTTTGTAAGTTTTCACAATAATTAATTTTCTAATAAAGTCTATAATACCTCTAAGAATCCATTTATTTATAGAAGATGGACTTACTATTAAATTAAAGTTACAAATGTAACATAAAAAGTTGAGACAATTTTATCTCAACTTTTAGGTTATAACATTACTTTTTTTAAGACTTTCACCCTTGTCAGGTCTAGTCAGCCTTATAGTAGAATTGTTTAGCGTCAGATTGTGGCGATGCTGACTGAGTGACCAAAATACGGTCTTTAGTATTATCTGAACCATCCACAAATCCCTGAACTGTCGGAAGTGTAACTCCCTTTGGAATAAAGAGAATTGCTGCTCCAGAAATACCCATTCTTAAACTTGATGTGACATAGCCATTCTCAAGTTTAACATTCGAATTTTCAACAACATAATTTTCAGGAGCTGTTAAATTGTCCTTAGAAAATGTCAAACTACTACCATTCCCATTCTTCCAAGTCCCTTCGAGGCTTTGGAAGTTATTATCCTTGATAGCATTAACATCCATGCCTGTTTGTTCGGTCTTAGTTTCTGTTTTTGATTCTGTTTTGGCCTCTGATGAGCTTGATGATGACTCTGATGATTGTGAAGAACTTGAAGATTCTGAGCTATCAGACGTGCTAGCACTAGAGTAATGCTTGAGCAGCTCTTGGTAAGCCTCTTGCATGTCATCTGGTGCTACCTTATAGGTCTGAACAGCCTTCTTATCGTAATTGCCCTTCCAGTAGTTCGTCACATAATAAACAGTACCATTAGATCCGAGAACGATTTGGTAAGAATCCTTATCTTGGTCAACCAAATCCTTATAAAGCTTGTTATAGCCATTATAATTGCCACCAGTTTTATCATCAGCTGAAAAGTCCTTAAAGAGGGCTTTTTGTTCAGCGGCATCGTCTTCATACATAGCATGTTTCTTATCCTTCAAGGTATAAAGACGGAAAGATGATGTTGGGCTATAGTCTGCGGTCTTACCACTATTGTCATTAATCCCTAAAGCAAAGGAATCAACCGTGTTTTTATAGTCCTTGAAATCATAGTTTGAGACTTCCTTACCATTGATGATACCACTCGGAACACCAGTAATATGTTCATAGCCATCCGCATTGATGAGATTAGCAAGGATGGTAATCGTTTGGCTGCTATCTTTTTCCTTAGGTGCCTTAAATGAAAGGAAGGTTGGACTACCATCATTGACCTTGGTAATACTGTCAAAGCTACTTTGAACTAAAACAGCATCCTTGGCATAATCAGACTGATAGAGCCATTTCCCAAAAGCTTCCGTGATAGACTTAATGTCCTCAGTCGAATAGTCTGCAATATAAGTGGTTTCCTTATCACCATTGACATCGGTCTTAGTCTTGATATCTGCATTTGGCTTATTTGGATCGTTAGAAGACGACTCTGAGCTTGCGTCACTACCAGAGGATGAACTACTTGATTCCAAAATATCCTTAATAATGCTTTTAACTTGGCTACTTGAAGAACTAGACGAAGCCTCGCTAGACTCAACGACTTCAGAACCTCCCTCAACCTGAGTATAGGTGTTTGAGTCAGTCATTTCAACCTTTGCATCTCCTCCAGGCACCATACTTGGTGTGATACGGATAGTGCCGTCTGAGTTGCCGTTAGTTCCAGCCAACTTAAAGCTCAAAGAACGGTCTTCGCCGGCTTGGGCATTAGCCTGATAAGTATCCCCGGTCTCCGTATTTTTGACTTCGTATTTGTCTCC
Source organism: Streptococcus sp. HMSC064H09 (assembly GCF_001812625.1). Taxonomy (NCBI): domain Bacteria; kingdom Bacillati; phylum Bacillota; class Bacilli; order Lactobacillales; family Streptococcaceae; genus Streptococcus; species Streptococcus sp. HMSC064H09. Next base: position 95,927 of record NZ_KV809556.1, on the reverse strand, counting down.
CTTGATCTTACGAACTTCAAAACGCACCTTGTTCCCGGTATTCTTATCGACAACGGTTGTGGCATAAACTCTTGAAGACGATGTAAAAGCCGTGCTCTGAGTGTATTTTCCAAGTACCATGAAGACCAAAAAGACAATCAAGGCTAAACCGATAAACTTTTTATGTTTAAACTGTTTCATGAGGTCCTCCTAGATAAATAGATAGCCAACAACATAGCCAAAGAGAGCAATACAAATCAAGAGCAAAATTTCCAAAACTAAAAACCAGCTAAACTTGAGATCACCCAAACCAACCTTAGACAAAACTTGTCTGAATTTAGAATTTTTCTGTCTGCTCAAGCCACTAGAAAGAGCAAAACCAGTCTTAGCAGCTTCTGCGACTTCCTTATCACTTGGCTTGCGACCATGCTGAACTTGGAAGTCAATCAGCCATTCATCATATTGTTGCATTTATTTCTCCTTCTTCTGAAGTGTGACGAAAAAGAGTAGGGCATAAACGAGGCAATGAAGCACCAAGGCCCACCATTGTCCCCAGAATTCGCCTGTAGAACCTTGAAAAGCCTCCAACTGGCTCTTAGGGACAGGAACATGGTACTTAGCCAAACTAGATGGCAAGTCTGACAAGTCACTAGAAATCCCAAAAAGCTTGTGGCCATAACCTAGATAGACAAATTTTTGTACCCAATCAATGGCTTTGGGCAAAGACAGGATAGTTCCCGACAATGAAAATTGCATGATACCCACAACGACTGCTAGGATAACAGAGGTAATCTCAGATTTGCCAACCAAGGCTGAGATAAAGAGGGCAATAAAATGCGAAGCCAAGAAAACCAGAAGCACTGTAATCCCAACTTCCCAACGGTAGGAACCAAAAATATGACCAGCGTCCGGAAATTCTTTGTCAAATAACTTACTAAAAACAGAGTAAGATAGGATAAAGACAATAGTTTCCAAAACGGCAAAGAAGGCGTGAATCCCCATACTAGCCAAGGCAAAGGCCGAACGACTCAAACCTGAGAAAAAGTCACGGTTGAGGACCGAACGTTCCTTAGAAATATAAATACTGTTTTGAACCACAATCAAGAGACTTGTTGAAAAAAGCAAGAGAAAGAGGGTCATTCGAGTTGTTTCGAAATCTTTCAAAAATCCCTTGTCCTGAATATAGAGGATTAAGCCTTCGAAAGCGACAATGCCCAGAAGAACCTTAACAAAATCCATGTAGTGATGTTTAAATTTATACCAACTTAATCGTAATGCTGCGTTCATAAGTCTCCCTAAATCTTGTAAATACGTGTTGAAGCATTGAGCTCTTGGTAGACATCTGCGATATTCATATCCATATATTTACGAATCATATAAGGATCGCTAGTCTTGTATTCCAAAAGCAACTCTTCATAGGTCCCTGCAAATGTCGGACGTCCCTTAGACAAGAAGATAATCTTGTCAAAAATAGCCAAATTTTCTGTGTTGTGGGTAATAACCACAATAGACTTGTTAGCTGATTTAGCCAAGATTTTCAAGGTACGTAAGAGATTACGGTCACTAAGAGCATCCAAGCCTGAAGACGGCTCATCAAGGATAAAGTAGGGACTAGGGCTAAGAAGCTCGATACCAATGGAGACACGGCGTTTTTGCCCACCAGAAAGCTCTGAAATCTTCTTGTTTGCAAATTCCGTCAACCCTAAATCATCCATAATCCCTGCAATGCGATGCTTTTTAGTCAGCTTACCACTTCCTTTCAGATGATGGTCCGCATAAAAATCAAAGGTCTCAGATACCTTGAGGTACTCACGTAGAAGATTTTGTTGGGGCACATAGGACCAAGAGTGTGAACCAGCAGTCACAGGTTTGCCATTTTCTAAAATACGAAATTGTTGGCAGGTTGGTTTAAGCTGGCCAAGGAGAATCTCAGTTAAAGTTGTTTTCCCTGAACCAGAGGCACCCAAGATACCGACAACTTGGCCAGTCTCCATAGTAACATCCAAATCTGTAAAGAGCTGGTTATCATTTCCCTTATATTTGAAACAGATATGTTCAAATGTTAATTGATTGGTTTCCATTAATATCTCCTAAGACATAAGTAACATCAAAGCCACAATTAGAATGGCTCCGATAATAAGAACGATGACATTGATATTGAAGAAGAGAATCAAGCTTAGTAGAATCACAAAGGCGAAGGCCCCAAAGAGGTAATTTTTAAGAGACGACTCTTTAGTCTGAGTCACCGCAACAGGTTCAAAAGGGATTTCCTTTTTACCTGTTACATTGCTAGTATCAGTGGTCGTCCCCTTTTCAGCTTCCAATGCCTTTCTCTGAGCCTGTCTGAGTTTTCGGTCGTATTGTAACTTCTCATGGTCTGAGAAAAAGATTGAGCGAATCGTGTAGAGCTCACTACGCAAACGCTCTCCCTCTTTATCCAAGGTACCATTTGTCCAGAGTTCCTCCAGCTCTTCACGTAAAAAGGAAAGTGCCACGAAACAATCTTGAGCCGACATCTCTGGAGAGATACGGTTACTGACCTCTCTTAAATAAGATACTTCCTGTCCTGTCTCTGTATCAATTGCTTTGTAGTAGTCTATCATGAGATGAATTTAGCAAAAATAGCTTGAAGTTCTGACAAGTCTTCCTTAACCACTTCTTGGGTTTGGTTGACTTGTGCGTTGACTGAAAAGCGTGCCACAACAGTATTGCTTCGAGTATCAGACACTGTTACGGTAACAATTTGTTCTGAATCGAAGGCATAGGTGACTTGTGCCAAAAGCTCGCCTTTCTGACGAGGTTGTGGCACTTGTCCTTCCACTTGTCCCAAAATCTTCACAGCAAATGGATTTTCATAATTTCCTTCTGTGATACGAAGCTTGAACTTACTCTGTCCATCCACGACCGCAAAGAGGTCCTTGGTCACTGCCAAAGGCAAGACCGAGTTACGTGGAACCACGACACTATTATAGTAGTCACCCACAAAGCTGTAGTTCTTGTTTGGATTTTTCTTGAAGAGCAGACCTATTCCCTGAGAGGTCACATCCTTGACAACTACTCTGTCTGTCTCAGTTGTCTTACCATCCTGGTGCTCAGAGAAGCTAACCTCGTTATTGACGATAAGGTCCGCCAAAATAGATGCCCCCTGTGCCACGATAGTGTCTGGATTAAGGTCAAACTTAGGTTCCAAACCACTCATCAAACGAATCATTTGACGAATCATTGGCATACGTGTTGAACCACCCACAAGCAGGATATGGTCAATCTCTTCCCATTTCAAGCCAGACGCTTGAAGGGTAGATTGTACCTTGATTTCAGTATCTTTGAGGAGGTCCAAGGTAATTTCATTGAAAATTGCTTGAGTAATCAAGACACCGTAACCTTGACCATTGACATAATGCTCATAGAGAGCTTGGTCATTCACAGATAGACTAGTCTTAATTTGCTCAGCCTTATATTGAAGTTGAATTTTTTCCTTCTCGGAAAGGTTAGTCATATTGACCCCTTGTTTTTCCAACTCCTGCATGATGTAGCCCACAAGACGCTTATCAAAGTCAATCCCACCAAGGCGTGAATTCCCGTCAGTCGCTAAAATATCATAGGCATGATCAGCCACGCGCATGATGGTAACATCAAAAGTTCCTCCACCAAGGTCAAAGACCAAGACATTTCCTTGGGCACTTTTAGTGTGGGCATAGGCAATGGCCGCAGCTGTAGGCTCATTGATAATACGCAAGACGTTAAATCCTGCGATACGACCAGCATTCTTCGTTGCCGCACGTTGATCTGACGTAAAGTAGGCAGGCACGGTGATGACAGCATCCTTGATACCGTCTGCTTGTCCCATCTCCTGACCAACGACATAGGCGCGTTTACGGAATTCGTTCAAAACCAAGGCCGAAAGAATAATAGAATTGACACGTGTGTGGTCTGGTGTATCACTAGCAATCGGACGCCCGATGTCACGTTTGAAGTCAAATTTAAAGTTTTCTGTACTTCCGATTTCTGTCCCACGCTCGATGGCTTCTTTACCAAAAGATACATGGTTTTGGCCACTAATATTTGAGAAGTAAACCGCTGAACGTAAGACCTGATCGTCATTCGTCCCCATCGGAATAATCTCTGGCACATCTTCACGAACAACAGCCATAACGGAATTCGTTGTCCCTAAATCAATACCAATCGCTTTTTTTCTCATAACAATTTCCCTTCTAGCCTCATTCCTCATTTTGAGTTTTCTTGACTATAGCTCCAAGCAGGCATCCGCTTAGATTGTCTCTATTCATCGCTGTCACATAAAACTCCAAAAGAGTAAAGTTATTCCAGTCTAGTTTTTTTCACTATACTATATTATCACAAATAAAGAGACTATAAAATAGGAAAAAAGGGAGTAGGACCGAACAACTTTTTAAAAATTGTTCCTTGTCCCACTCCCTTGAGTCTCAATCAATCTGATAGACTGGATGAACTTAGAAATACAGGAGTATTATCCACTTAAAGTGTCATGCTTTATAGCAACTAAGATACTCCTACTTTCTAAAAAAAGCTGAGAGTCTTATCTCAGCTTTCTTTGTTATAGTCAAAGCGAATGACTTGCTTCTTTGCATCTACATGGGCGTGGACTCCAAAGGGAACAATCGCTCTTGGAGTTGCGTGTCCGACATTCAGATTATAGACAATTGGGATATTGCTATCAATGATATCCAATAGTGCCTCTTTATAGTCGTCATAGAAGGTTTCATCCATAGGTTTCCCGACCAAGAGTCCACTGACGACCTCAAATATCCCAGTTTCTTTTAAAGTTTGCAACATTTTTTTGAAATCATCAGGTTCAGGCTTTTCTTCACTTGTTTCTAGCAATAGAATCTTTCCTTCCCAGTCGGATAAGTCAGGGAAAAGTTTGTATTTTTGGCAGAGGTCTGTGCTATCTGCGTGTAGAGAGTTGTCAAAAATATCGTAGAGGGATTCGAGGCAACCGCCGAGGATTTCCCCCTCGAACTTAGCATTGCCTTGTAACAAGTCAAAACCTGTATTTGCATGGCTGACACGAGGAGTTCCCAAGGCTTTGGGACTGAAGTCAGTTCTTTCCTCATACCAAACGTCACTAGGGCGAATTTCCGAGATTCTTCCCGTCTCAATCAATTCCTTGAAGTAGTGGAGGCTATATGGCAACATTTCTTTGTCTAACTCACAAATGTCTGCTAAAAATGATTGGCCGTAAAAAGTCTTGACCCCTAGCTTATGCAACATGAGGTGGTTCATGGTTGTATCCGAGAAACCGAGAAAAATCTTTGGTTTGATAACCTTTTGTAGTTGGTCATTTTCAAAGAGGTAGGGTAGCAAGCGATAGGTATCGTCTCCACCAATGGCACATAGGATCATGTCGATGCTATCATCAGAAAAGGCATGAATCAAATCCTCTGCACGAGCTTCAGGATGTTCTTTGATAAAATCTAAGCCTTTTAGCGAATGAGGTAAAAAGATAGGATTGAGTCCGAGGTCCTTGAGACGTTGAATACCCAAGTCCACTTCGTGCTTGACAAAGTCTTCACCGATAATCCCACTAGATAAACTTATAATACCAATAGTAGAAACCATGTCTTGTCCCTCCTGAAAATAGATTGAGCCTATCTTATCACAGGAGATGAGATAAAACAATAGGTATTATATTAATCAGATGTTCCCTCCACTAACTTAATCAATCGCATTCTCACCAACATAAATAATTTCTAAATTACCCAAGGAAACATCACCTTTGATGTAGAAATCCTTGTTAGTTAAGTTACTAGGATTTTCCTCATGCTGTACAGCTGAAAGAGAGTTATCCACATTCACATGCACCCGCCAATCACTGGGCACATAGAGGCTAAGACTTCCAAGAGAAACGTCCACATCAAACTGAGCAGATGGCCCCTCAATACGGCAATTATCCAAATAAACGGAAGCCTGTCCTAAACTAACATCCGCACTCCCATGCGTAAATTGCTGGTCATTGAGATATTTGGTCACTACTGAAAAAGTGACATCAATATCATTTCCACCATTATTAGCGTCTGAGCCAGTAGAACCCAGTCCAAAGCGATTCTTTGTTTTACTAGAAGGATTGAAGAGAATGTTCAAGCCAATAACTGCAAGAATCGAAGAAAAGATAAGGACCGAATTAGATACTGGAAGAAAATGGAACTGTCCATTAAGTGAAAATAGAGCCACAATGCCATAGGCGAAACCAAGACCAAAATGTCGCTTCAAAAGACTAGAAAGGGACAAAATTGCCAATAAGACTACCCAGGCCAACATCCAAATACTAATTTCCCATTTTATAAAATAGTCTTGTACAATTACCAAAGCTGCCAAAAGGATCAAGAGGATCCCAATTAATTTCTTTCTCATTATCTTACCTCATTTCGTTTAGTCGTTCTTTTAAAACTTGATAGTAGCGTCTTGATACATGGACCTGCTTGTGGGTCTGATAGAAATTCACCGTACTAGTCCCCGAAAAAGACTTCTCTAAAGAATAAATCTGCTTAGCATTAACAATCGTCGATTTGGAAATCCGACAAAAGGTAATCGGGAGCAACTCTTCTAATTCGTAGAGCTTTTGCTTCACCTCATAGGCCTCATCCTTGGTATGTCCAAAAATCTTTTCCCCGTCTGTTTCAAAAAAGAGAATATTTGCCAAATCCAGAAAATATTCGCTTCGATTCTTGTAAAAGGCTAAAGGAACTAACTTTTTCTTTAGAATAGATTCTTGGAGCTGGGCCAATTCCTGTGTTAACCGAGGAGCTCGAATCAAGATTTCAGGCTCATCCATGGATGGGTCCAATTCGATTCTAACTTTCATAATACTCCTTTCTTGTCCTTTTGATGCTTCCATTATAACAACTACTTTACACAAAACAAGGCCTTTTAGGTAAGTGGCACGGTTTAGCCCCTAAGAGGTAATAACAGACAAACAAAAGAACCTGGCAATTGCCAAGTTCTTCATTTTTTAGTCTGGAGGACTAACCTCCTATTCGTAATCCGTTCAATGCTAACTAACTGAGCAAGCAACTGTTATTTCACAGTATCTTCACGACTTACTTTTTGTGATTCACCGGCCTTACCATTGATACGGTAGTCGCTGTAGTTAGAACCGCTACCGCTAGAATCACTATCATCGTCGCCAACGTATTCCACATTACAAGACCAAGAGATTTTATCTTTGATATCTCCTGATGACTTGAATTTCGAATTATAACCATAGTAGAAATCATAAACTGCAGTGAAGGTCACCTTGAAGGTCTTCTCACCAGTCTGAACGACTTCTGTGACGTCAACGTCCGAGAAGGTAATACTATCAGCGGCACGGTTTTTAGCACCCGTAGTATTTCTATCAATATCAGCCGTTACATCCTTGTACATGGTATCATCAGTACCATTAAGGAAAATGTCGGATACACCATCTGGTGTCGTGTTGTGATTAGAAGCGTAGCTACCAAATTTACCGTAAGCAGCGGTCAAAAGACGATCTGCCGTATCACGGTCAAGAACACCATCAGCATCAAGAGTCACCGTTTGGCCTTCAGAGATTTTCTTAATAGACAATGTCTCTGTTTTAATAGAGCTACCATCTTCGAAATTCTTCTTAACAAAAACAGCTGATGAACCCGCTACTGCTACCTTGTTAACATCTAGTTTCCCTGAGTTAAGGGTTCCAACTTTGGTACCACCAACGTAGAGGTCTCCGTCCTTAAGATTAGACTTAACAGTAAAGCTAAGATACTCTACAGAAAGGTTGACTTCTGTTTTAGAAGTAACATTTTCCTCAGATGAGACAGTGATATCTTGGTCATTGACCTTACCAGAAGCCACAAAATTGTAAGTTCCTGGATAGAGATGGTTCAATTTAGCCGTGTAGTTATTGCCATCTGTAGTAGCATAAGAAACTCCGTTAATAGTCACATTCAAATCAGCTGTATTAACGGTTAAATCAACCGTTCCAGGATCTACCACGACTCTCCACTTAGGAAAAATAAGGAACTGACGTCCAACCTTTTGCATACGTTCGCCAGACAGGAGTTGGCTCTTGCTATAGGCTTGTGTACTTTTAGTGTCTGTGTACTTGACTTCGGATGTTTTAATTTCCTTTTTAGTATCAGACCATACTTGGTATTCCAAGCTATCTTTAAAACTCTTCTTAGCTGCTGCTTCATAACGCTCTGCTACTTGACCACGTGAGTAGTAATAAGAACCAAAGCCGTAACCAGCAAGTGCCAAGACTGCTGCAACAACACCAGCAATAATCAAGATTTTCTTCCCTTTAGCCATGGCTGGCTTGGCTGGTTTCGCAGCCTTACCATCTGAGATAAACTGATGGATGGTTGACACATCATAACCTGAAGACTTACCAAGTAAGAATTCCTCAGGGAGAGGCTGACGTCCAACATAGGTTTTAAAAGCCTTCATCCAGATGGCTTGTGCTTCTTTAGAAGCAGCCTCTGAATTTTCTTCAGCTTGACCTTGATCTGCTTGAGATACTGGTGCAAGCTCCTCAGTTTCTAAAGGAGTCGTTTCCTCTTCATCACCAAGCGGTACATCTTCAAACACTTCCTCGGCAACGTCATACTCATCAACTTCTTCTGTTGGTTCAGAAGGAGTGGCTGCTTGGTCCAAGCCCATTGCCGAAATGCCTTTAATAGCCTTTAAGTCAAAGTCTGCTTTCTGGCCTTCTTCAATCTCCAAAGCATGGGGCGGACGACCAACTGCCTTTTCAAATAAATCAATCCACTTTTCTTTTGTTGCCATAAAGACTCCTATAAACTTGCTTTTTCAAAAATCGTCAGAGGTTTACTTAGAATAGAAGACCTACTGTAAATGATGACATGATAGCAAATACGATTGCAAACAAGATTGACAAAATCACACCATTCAAAAGTGCTGCCAAAATCATTTGATAGAACTTATCAGCCTTCCACGCTGTTGTTACAGGAACAATTGTAAATAGATTAGCAATTGCAAATAAGAAGTAAACAACATAGAACAAGAATCCTGGGAAGGCAACAAGTCCAATAGCTCCCAACAAGATTGTTACAAGCAAGATTGGCAAGGCTAATGATGTCAAGCGACCAAAACGGTCAAAGCTATTCAAGAAAGTAGTCTCAGGGTCACGGAAGATGGCCTTACGTGTCACAAAACCTGCCAAGATAAAGGCAAAGATAAAGAGAAAGGCAGCTAGGATACTTGCGAAGAAGGCTCCAAAACCAATGCTAGATGTATGACTTGAAACTGGAGATGAGTAAGCATCTGTTCCATAAGAACCAAACATACTAGACAGTACATTTGTGGTTGACACAATTGAGCTAACCACTTTACGTGCCACAGCGCTCAAAATTGCAAAGAATGCAAGTCCAGTCAAGAGTGACAAGAAGATGTAGTTAAGCCAACCATTGTGCTTACCATAATCTGTCATGTCAGCTGGACGACTCCATGCATTAAGCAACCATGTCCAATAGTTTTTGAAAGTTGTCGCAAATGCTGATGGTTGTGCTGGAACAACTACAGCTTGGCCATTGATAAATTGAACATTTTGACCTGGTTGAAGAGGTTGACCGTTAGCAAAAGCTGTTTGTTGACCAGCTTGAGCATTCACAAAACCAGCTTGTGGTTGCGCTGCTTGATTTGGTACTCCTTGTACTGGAGCAGTTTGAGCCCCTGCAAAGGTTGGTTGTGCTTGAGCAGCCTGAGCATTTGCAAAAGGAGCTTGCGCTTGTGCTTCTTGTGCACCAGCGAAAGTCGGTTGTTGTTGCGCCTCTTGTGCATCAGCGAAAGTCGGCTGTGGCTGCGTCTCTTGTGCTGGTGTTTCTTGGGCACTAGCGAAAGCTGGTTGCGCTGGCGCTTCTTGTACTGGAGCAGTTTCTACTGCTGGGGCGTCATCTTGGAACTCACCAGCTGCAAGTGCTGCTGCAATTTCTTCTTCAGTCGCTGAACGACCATTGATGGCTTCAAAAAAGTCTAACCAATCTGCTTTAGTCATAATAATCTCCTTAAAAATACATAGAATGACTTTATTTTATCACAAATAAAGTCATTAATAAATGTCATTTTTATTAGAAAAAGGTTCGGATCAAACTGTCCAAACCTTTATAACTTCTTATTTACTTCTTTGCAGAGATTTTTGAATCTGACGATCTAGCTCACGTTTAATGTGTGGTTCTGGTGCAAATCGCGCTTCCCAATCACTTGGTTTAAGAATTTTGTGAGTCACAGGATCAAAGTGAGCTTTGCCATCTGGGAAAACTTTACCCATATTAGCCTCATGAACAGTATCAAAGAAAGGCTTAGGATCCACACCCATAAGGACAAATGAGCCATAGGTCAAGTAAAGCAAGTCAGTCAATGCATCCACCTGACCAACCATAGTTGACTCTGAGTGCTCTTTAGAACTAACTTTAAGCGCTGCCTTGTCAAGAGCAGCATGCAAATCCAGAACAGCCTGACCAAAGACACGCTTGTCCCCACCTGATGAAGCATAGAGGAATTCGACAATTTCTTCCAACTTGAAGTCCGAACGGTGACTAGCTTCCTCAATACCGTAAACACGAGGCATATCGGTAGTTGAGCCATCCATCAAATGGTGGAAATCCTTAACCTTGTTGAAATTGTCATCATCACTGGTAAATGAATTCTCTGTTTCAAAGTGAATCAAACCGTAGTGTGACAAGGCTTTGGCAATCCCATTCTGGTTATTAGTATCAGTGACATGGGTAGCCTGGTCTTTCAGTTCATCTTCACCATTTCCCATGGCAACACCAACGCCGACGCCAGACAGCATTTCTAGATCATTTTCCGAATCCCCAAAGGCCATAACCTCACTGAGTTCGAAACCAAAAACCTCACCTAGATGAGCGATACCTTTCAACTTAGATTGATCCGCTGAAATAATATCGGCTGAGTAAGGACTTGAGCGGGTAATCTTCACATGAGGAAATTTCTCTTCAATATCTTGTGTTTCACCCACCGTCGCTACCATAACTACCTGATAAATAGGCTCACGCATGATAGTTTTAAGGGTTTCAATACTTTGTGGTTTGAAACGACGAATCAAAGACTTGAAACTACGCTCCACCATCTTAGCCCAGGACTTAGGGACAATGCGACTAACGATTTGCCCAAACTTACTCGTCCCCATACTGATGATATTGGAACCAACCAGTCCTGTGCTAGTCCCCAGAGAAATCTCTCTACGGTGCTTGGTAGCATAGCGGATCAAGTTGTAGATAGTTGATTTAGGGAGCTGGTTTTGATAGAGAACCTTGTCGTGGGTCAAGATATACTGACCATTATAAGTCACTGCAAAATCCAGACCCAGATTGTCCATGAAAGGCTGAACAAATCCTGGACCACGACCAGTTGCCAAACCAACTAAGATACCATCTTCCTTCATTTGACTGATGGCTTTTTTGGTTGAACTAGACACGCGTTTTCGGTCATTTAGAAAAGTCCCATCAATATCAAAAAAGACTGCTTTAATGGCCACCGAGCTCCCCTCCTTCTAACATTTTATGCTAAAATAAATTATAACATAAATATGATAGTGAGTAGTATAAATGACAAAAAAAATCCTAGTCCTTCACACTGGAGGGACCATTTCCATGTCAGCGGATAATGATGGCAGGGTCAGCCAAAACGCTGATAATCCCATGAACCATGTGGGACTTGATTTAGATAATTTAGAACTAACCATTCTCGATTTTCTTAATATCCCTAGCCCACATATCACACCCTACCACATGCTGGATATTTACAAAAAAATCAAGGAAACAGCTGGTCAATATGATGGTGTGGTCATCACTCATGGGACAGATACCTTGGAAGAAACAGCCTACTTCCTAGATACCATGGCCGTCCCTGAGATTCCAATCGTTCTAACTGGTGCCATGCGTTCGTCAAACGAGCTAGGAAGCGACGGTGTCTATAACTATCTATCAGCCCTACGCGTTGCTAGCGACGACAAGGCCGCTGACAAAGGAATCCTGATCGTGATGAATGATGAAATCCATGCAGCCAAGTATGTGACTAAGACCCATACCACAAACGTGGCAACCTTCCACACGCCAACCCATGGTCCACTAGGCATCATCATGAAGCATGATATCCTCTGGTTCAAAACTGCTGAGCCTCGTGTTCGCTTTGACTTGGAACAAATTACAGGAACAGTACCAATCATAAAAGCCTATGCAGGGATGGGGATTGGAGATGGTATCATCAGTCTCCTGGACCCTGAAAAGATTGATGGGGTAGTTATCGAGGCACTAGGTGCTGGAAACCTCCCACCACTAGCAGCAGGAGAAATCACAAAGCTTATGGACAAAGGAGTCCCTGTTGTGCTCGTCTCCCGCTGTTTCAACGGTATCGCCGAACCTGTCTACGCCTATGAAGGGGGTGGGGTCAAACTCCAAGAAGCTGGTGTTATGTTTGTTAAAGAACTCAATGCACCAAAAGCTCGCCTCAAACTCCTCATCGCACTCAGTGCCGGACTCAAAGGTCAAGAATTGAAAGACTATATCGAGGGATAGAACATGAAACTTAGTATTGAAGCAACCGATAAATTGGAAAATAAAGATTTCCACTATGAGCTAACAGTCTCAAAAACACATATCGCCATGGTCTGTGGTACCGTGCTAGCCAGTCTAGCCCTGATTACATGGCTGAAGAAAAAATAAAAAAAGCTTGAAGCATCATCACTAGAAAGGTGACTGAACTGCTTCAGGCTTTTAGTTTTCTTCGTCAGGTCTATATTCAAGAATATCTCCTGGTTGGCAATCTAATTCCTTACAAATGGCGTCCAGTGTTGTAAAACGGATTGCCTTGGCCTTGCCTGTCTTAAGAACCGAGAGATTGGCTGGGGTAATGCCAATCCGTTCTGCCAGCTCACCCGAGCGCATCTTCTTCTTGGCAAGTTCAACGTCCAAATTGACAATAATCATAAGCCCCTCCTAAATCGTATACTCATTTTCCTCAGCAATGGCATTAGCCTTGGTCAAAATCATAGCGACAGCATAGAGGACAAAGCTAACTAGCAAATAACTGATGTTAAAGAAACTATAACTATGGTTGCCCGTTCCAAACGTAAAAATACCATTATTGATAAAGGTCCCAAGAACTAGCAAATGCCCTGACCAACGAACCAACTTAGCATTTTTAGCGATGAAAATATCAGAACGATAAAGGTTAATCAGAAAGGCACGTAGGCACAACAAGAAACCTATGTTGACTACCATACGAAGGAAATCAATGGTTGCTTCAAAAAGCGTCAGACTAGTGCTACTACTTTTCACGGTAACTCCCGAACCGAGAAGCATACGCAAACCTTGTTGTAAGAGTCCTTCATGACCAGTCAGGATGAAGGCATCATTAAGAATGGTAATAACAAGACTTAAAAAGCCCGCAAAAAGGAGGACATTAACGAACAGGAGAACACTACGCAGACGTTTCTGTTCTTGCGTTTCTTGACGATTTTTAGCACTTTTGGCAGATCTCCAACCATAATAACTAGAGCCAGCCAAGGCTAGGATGATTAAAAAATAAAATAAGATAGTTGTCATGTGTTACCTCGATTGTAAATTCATTTGATTTCTTTGAGCATAGACTAGAAAAAGCCAAGGTGCCTCTAGGAGCCCTTGACCTCATACTAAATCAGTAGCTAACTATTAACAGTATCAATTATATCGAACATCAATATAAAATACTAGTTTATAGATAAGATTTTACTACTTTTCAAATAAGATTGATTCCATTATTTGACCGCTGTTTGTCCCTTACGAAGACGAATCGCATCACAAGCTAGAGAGACCAAGAAGAGCCAGACTGATGTACTAAAATCCATTACAAGGTGATTAGTCATTCCCAACTGCAGGAAGATATTCAAGGCTGATGGCACAAAGGTTAAGAGGGCAGCCTTTTTCAAGAAAAGAGAGAAATCTTCTGTCCAAAGTGCCTTCCAAGTAAAGGATTTAAGTTCTTTACGAAGGAACCAAATCAAGGCAAGATAGAAGGCGAATTGTAACTCTGAGACTAGCCAGTAACCCCATCCAGAAAGATAATGAACCTCTGCACCTGGGAAAAGATTGGCCACATTCACAAAAGGAAGGATAAGTAAAGCAAGCATTGCAAGACCGTAGATTGCCATAAGAAGAGTAAGAAGAGCGTTGATGATTGGTTTAAGTGTTTTCATGATAAGTTTTTCCTTTGTTAAATAGTTTTAGTATATAATTTCTCTTTTTCGCGAATAAGATTATCTTTATCGAAAACTTATTATCGTTTTTCGATAATTATATATTACACTCTTTATTTCTCCTTGTCAACACATTTTTATCGTTTTTCGATATTTTTTGTCTAAAAATCAAAAAAAATAAAAACCAGTCAAGAAAATCTCAACTGGTTAGCTTACTTATGTTAATCACCTAGACTGGTCATGCTTCCGTCTAGACTTTTATGATTTTAAGAAGAGGGATTCTACGTTATGAAAAAAAGGAAAAAGGGATTTTGGAAAATGAGGGATGAAAGTTGTAGAATATGGGTAAATTTAGCCTCTTCCTAGCATCAATACTAGTTTTGATAAACCTTAAAGTCTTGAGGATGCTTCTGGAAATTTCGGTTGTAGGTTACTTTAATTTTTACTGTCATTGTTATGTCCTCCTTTGTAGGAATGGTTTGGCTTAGCCAAAACGTTTTATTATCAAAACCTATCTCGTTTTGATGGTTTTATTATAGGGTCTCTAACTTAAAGAAAGCTTGTAATAAGCTTGAAGGAAACTTAAAACTCTCAGTGAGTTTACTGAGAGTTTTTCTGTCTAAAGCATGGATAAAATAATTCCCAAGACCAGAGCGACCCAAACGGCATAGCGAATTGCCGCATGATAGCGGTAACTTTCAATAACCTTGGGTAGCTTTGTAAAGAGATAGGCAATGTAGGCAACTATGGAAAGAAAATACCCTTTAAAATTCCAGGACGAGCCTAAGATACTAAAATCTTCGAATAGTGGCACGAGCATCAGTACAGCTGTAAGCATG
This sequence comes from Streptococcus sp. HMSC064H09, assembly GCF_001812625.1. Classification (NCBI taxonomy): domain Bacteria; kingdom Bacillati; phylum Bacillota; class Bacilli; order Lactobacillales; family Streptococcaceae; genus Streptococcus; species Streptococcus sp. HMSC064H09. The sequence continues at coordinate 80,897 of NZ_KV809556.1, read as the reverse complement.
CACCAAACTGGCAGAAGCGTTCTTTCCTTTTGATGCTGTATATGGATAATCAGTTGAGCTATGAAACCAGCTACATACATAATGAATAGTACTGAACACAGTAGAGAGATAAGAAGTGAATAAAGATATAGGGTATGAAAGTCTGTCTTTCCTTCTATCAGCTTTTCCAATTCGGTAATAAACCAAATCAAGATGAAGGCGAAAAAATAAAATATAAGACCTAACATCATAAGAAACAAGGGATGCAAGATTGCAAAAAAATCGAGTTTTAACCGTTTCTTTTTCATGGTTTTCCTCCTCAATCAAACTCGCCTTGGCTTCTCAAATGAGCTCCAAGCACCTGCCAATCAGGATTCTCACGCCAGTTAGGGTCAGATACAATTTGGCTAGCCACCCGTCTGGCTTCCTCTAAGATATTGTAGTCTTCCACAATATCGGCCACCTGAAATTCAGGAATACCTGACTGACGTGTCCCAAAGATTTCACCTGAGCCACGCATTTTAAGATCCTCCTCAGCTAGAACAAAGCCATCCGTGGTCTCACACATGGCCTGCATGCGTTTTTTACCAGTATCATTTTTAGGATTAGCCACCAAAACACAGTAGGACTGCTTATCGCCACGACCAACACGCCCTCGAAGCTGGTGAAGCTGGCTAAGTCCAAAACGATCCGCATCCATAATGACCATAACTGTAGCATTTGGCACGTTAACACCTACTTCGATAACTGTAGTTGATACTAAAATCTGAGATTTTCTGTCCTTGAAATCTTGCATAATTTGGTCTTTTTCATCATTTTTCATACGACCGTGCATCAGAGCTACTGTAGCTGAATCCCCAAAGAACTCTGTGAGTTCCTGATGAAGGGCCACCGCATTTTTCAAATCAAGAGCCTCAGACTCTTCAATCAGAGGAGAAATAAAATAGACCTGAGCGTCTTTTTCCAACTCCCCCTTAATCCAAGTCAATACAGTATCTAACTGCTCATGTTTAACCCAACGTGTGATGATGGGCTTACGTCCAGCTGGCATCTGGTCAATGATTGACACATCCATCTCCCCAAAGGCAGTGATCGCCAAAGTCCTAGGGATAGGTGTCGCTGTCATCATAAGGACATCAGGATTGTCACCTTTCTCACGGAAAATACGACGTTGATTAACCCCAAAACGATGCTGCTCATCAGTAATGACTAGGCCAAGCCTATGATAAGTCACAGCATCCTGAATCAGTGAGTGAGTCCCCACAATCATCTGAGCTTCTCCAGATTCAATTTTGGAAAGGGCTACTTTCTTATCCGCCGCCTTCATTCCAGAAGTTAGGAGCACTACCTCTAACTCAGGAAAAAGCCCCTGTAAACTCTGATAATGCTGCTCTGCTAAGATTTCCGTCGGTACCATGAGGGCAGACTGAAATCCTGCCGTATAGGCCCCATACATAGCCAAGCTAGCGATAACTGTTTTCCCTGAGCCCACATCTCCTTGCAAGAGACGGTTCATATGAGCCCCAGATTTCATATCAGCTAGGATTTCCGATAAACTACGCTGTTGGGCTTCTGTCAAGGGGAATGGTAATGCTGCAATTTTGGCTTTGATTTTGGCTTCATCGTAAGCAATTGCTAGACCATTGGTTTCGGACTTATTTTCAGCCTTCAGCACCTGTAAATTCATCTGGAAATAAAAGAGCTCCTCAAACTTGGTCCTACGTAGAGCCTGCTTATATTCAGCCAAATCTTTCGGAAAATGCATGGCACGCACAGCCTCTTGACGTCTCATGAGACGGTACTTGTCCAGCAGCACCTGAGGGAGATTTTCCTCCAACAAATTAAGGGCCCCACTATCAAAAGCTGCCTTTATGGCCTTTATCAGTTGGGCCTGACTAACACCCTGGGCCACATGGTAGACTGGCTGCATATCGTCCTCAACTTGAGCCAGGACTTTCATACCAGTCACAGCAGACTTCTTCTGGTCCCATTTGCCAAAAATAGCCACTTCTGCCCCCATCTCAATCTTGTCCACAAGATAAGGTTGGTTGAAGAAACTAATGGCAATCACAGCCTCTCCTTGCTTGATTTTAAAACTCAGACGATTCCGTTTAAAGCCATAATACTGCACATTGGCAGGCGTCACCACTGTTCCCGTAATAACAGCCTTTTCGCCATCCATCAGTTCAAAGATAGACTTACTCTTAAAATCCTCATATCGGAAAGGAAAATAAAGCAAGAGGTCCCCAACCGTGTATAAATCTAATTTGGTAAATTTTTCAGCGGACTTAGGCCCAAAGCCTTTCAAATCCGCAATTGGTGAATCTAGTTGAATCATATCCTCTATCATTTCTATCGTGTTCTTCTTCCCGTGAAAAAGGAAGCCTTATCAGCTATTATAACACATGAAAATACTCTTCACTAAAACCAAAAAATCCAGCATCAAACTGGATTTCTCTTTTTATTGATATTAGTCATAGCTACGAGGTACACGGTCACTAAGTAAACAAAGAACTTCGTAGTTGATAGTGCCACGTTTTTCAGCCACCTCTGTCGCAGTGATGCTTGCTCCCCCATTTTCACCCATAAGAGTGACAGGAGTTCCTAGGGGATAAACCTTAGGAAGACGAACTGTAATCTGGTCCATAGACACACGCCCAACAATAGGACAAAGCTGTCCATCCACAATAACATGGAAACCTTGTAAATTTCTGGTCCAACCATCCGCATAGCCAATCGGAATGGTTCCAATAACTTCATCAGCTGTCGTCGTATAGGTTGCACCATAACCCACATCTTGACCTACTGGCAGGGTCTTAACATGAACAAGTGCAGTCTCCAAACTTAAGGCAGGACGAATGCTATATGGAAGGTCTAAAGCACTGCCACTAGGATTGAGACCATAGATGACGACACCCAGACGCACCGCATTAAAGACTGTTTCTGCATGCCAGATGCTTGTCGCAGAGTTGCTAGCGTGTACCAAGCGAGGACGGTCCACCAAGTTATTAACCAAATCCGTGAAGAAGGCCAATTGACGCTTGAATTTACTATCATCTGCCTCATCAGCCGTTGCAAAATGAGTAAAAATACCTTCGACATCCGCACCAAGTGATTTCAGACCAGCAATCAAGTTATCTGCGTCCTCTAGGCTACGCACCCCAATACGGCCCATACCTGAATCAACCTTAATATGACAGGTTAAACCAGTCAAATCAAGCCCTTGATTCTTAGTCATTTCCAACCACTCAAGGGAAGCTATCGTCAGCGTGATGTTTTCTTGAATAGCCAAAGGAACCTCGTCTGGCAAGACTACTCCTAAAATAAGTATCGGTTGTTCCAAGCCAGCTTGACGAAGTTCAAGCGCCTCGTCTAGGTTGGAAACACAAAAACCATCCACCTGCTTAGATACATGCTTGGCCACTTCGACAGTGCCATGACCATAAGCATTGGCCTTAACAACTGCAAAAGTCTTTACCTGTTTAGGGATGTGACTAACCACTTGTTCAATATTTTCTGAAATTGCTGATAGATCAACCTTTGCCAAGGTTGGTCGATGTAAACTTGAAATCATAAGCTATCCTCTTCCAACATCTATCTCTTAGTTTTTTTCTAAAATGACACTTGCCTGAACAAAATCACCGCTATGGGAAATCGAGATAAAAACCTTGCCTTCAAAAGGTGATTGGGTCACCACTGGAGCTCCCTTGTCATTGGTCAATATTTCAATATCCTTAAAGCCGACTGCTCCAATACCAGTACCCCAAGCCTTTGAAAATGCTTCCTTACCGGCCCAGCGCCCTGCTAAATAGGACATCTGACGATTACCAGAAAGGGATTCAAAACGCTCCCACTCTTTTGGTGTCAATACCTTTTTTGCAAAGCGTGGATTGCGGTCATAAGCCTTTTTTACAGCTGAAATTTCCTGCAAGTCTATACCATGTCCAAAAATCATAATTATAACGAAAGTCGATTGTGGATTTCACGAATAAGGCTATCTGTCTTATCCCAACCAAGACATGGATCTGTAATTGATTTACCATAAACTTCAGGTGTGTCTTGACGACCATCCTCAAGGTAAGACTCAATCATAAAGCCACGCACGGTATCCGAGATACGCTCATCCCACTCACGGTTAAGAAGGACTTCACGCACAATACGAACTTGTTCCATGAAGTTTTTACCAGAGTTATCATGGTTTGTATCGACAAGGATAAATGGATTTTCCAGATTAAATGCACTATATTTGTCCAAAGCCTTAACCAGGTCCTCGTAATGGTAGTTAACAATATTCTGCCCATTTTCATTATTGGCACCACGCAGGATAGCGTGAGCTAGTGGGTTACCATCTGTTTTAACTTCAGCGCCATTGTAAAGGAAATGCTGTTGATTCTGCGCAGCATAGATACCATTAAACATGACATTCAAATTTCCTGACGTTGGGTTCTTCAAGCCAATTGGCACATCAATACCTGAAGCTACAAAGCGGTGCTCTTGGTCCTCAACAGAACGGGCTCCAACAGCGTGATAGCTAAGCAAATCATCAAAGAAGGAAAGATTTGACGGATAAAGCATCTCGTCAGCGATTGGGAGACCTGTTTCAGTAATAATACGTGACTGAAGGTGGCGAACTGCCTTAACCCCCTCAAGAAGGTCTACTTCTCCCTCTGCATCCGGTTGGTGGATAAGTCCCTTATAGCCATCCCCATTGGTGCGTGGTTTAGCTGTATAAACACGCATAACAATAAAGATTTTGTCCTTCACTTCTTCCTGAAGTTTGGCCAAACGGTGAGCATAATCAAGGACCGCTTCTTCATTGTCGGATGAACATGGACCAATAACCAAGAGAAGACGTTTGTCCTCACCCTTGATGATTTTTGCCAAAGCCTCATCATTAGCTTGTTTAGTTACTAAAGCGTCTCCCGTAAGAGCGTGTAATTTCCTTACTTCCGCTACATCAATCAGCGGACTATTTTGATGAATTCCCATTTATTTCCCTCTCTTTGTGAAAAGAGAGCGAACCGCTTGGTCATCCAAACGGTTCACTCCCCATATATGGTTTCTGTTACCTTATTATTTTGACAAAGTATCGTGGATTTCACGAATCAATTCTTCTGTCTTATCCCAACCAAGACATGGGTCAGTGATTGATTTACCATAGACATCTGGTGCATCTTGACGACCATCTTCAAGGTAAGATTCAATCATGAAACCACGTGCAACTTTGTTGATTTTTTCATTCCAGTCACGGTTAATCAAGGTTTGGCGAACGATACGGATTTGTTCCAAGTAACGTTTACCTGAGTTATCATGGTTTGTATCAATAACGATGAATGGATTCTCAAGGCCCATTTGTTCATAGTGTTCAATTGTTTCAAGCACATCATCATAGTAGAAGTTAGGTACGTTTTTACCATATTCATTCGTTGAACCACGAAGAATAACGTGTGCCAATGGGTTCCCTGGAGTTTCAACTTCTTCACCGTTAAAGAGGAAGTTTTGTTTGTTTTGTGCGGCGTAGATACCGTTAAACATCACGTTAAGGTTCCCTGATGTTGGATTCTTCATACCAGTTGGAACATCAATACCTGACGCAACAAAACGGTGTTGTTGGTCTTCTACAGAACGTGCACCAACGGCAATGTATGACACAAGGTCATCTACCAAAGGAAGATTTTCTGGGTAAAGCATTTCGTCAGCAGTTGTGATACCAGTTTCAGTGATAACACGGTAGTGAAGGTTACGCACAGCCTTGATACCGTTAATTAGGTTTGGTTTCCCTTCAGCATCAGGTTGGTGTACAAGTCCTTTATAGCCATCACCATTTGTACGAGGTTTAGCTGTATAGACACGCATAACCATAAAGACTTTATCTTTAACTTCTTCTTGAAGTTTAGCCAAACGGTGAGCATAATCAAGAACAGCTTCTTCATTATCAGATGAACATGGACCAATAACCAAAAGCGTACGGTCATCTTCACCCTTGATGATTGCTTCAAGCTCTTTATCACGAGCTTGTTTCTTGGCAAGGGCTTCACCTGTTAATGTAGTTGATTCTTTAACTGCATCAAAATCAATTTTTTCACTTACTGCTTTAAAAACCATAATAATTACCTATTTTTTTCCTAAAATTGTTTACGACCGTGACAATTTTTAAATTTCTTACCAGAGCCACATGGACAGAAGTCATTACGACCAACCTTACTAAAGTCAATTTCTTGACCATTAGCATCTGCTTGGTGGGCCTGGATATTGCCTGTTGCTGTTGTCGAAACACGTTCATTCACATTTTCACGAGATTGCTCATGAATTTGTGCTTTCATCATTGTACGTGTCACATCATATTCAATTGCCCCAATCATATCTTGGAACATCTTGAACCCTTCAGATTGATACTCAACGATTGGGTTGTTTTGTGCATAACCACGCAAACCAACGGCATTACGTAATTGATCTAGAGCATCGATGTGGTCCGTCCACTTGTTATCAACAACCATCAAAATCAAGACTTTTTGGAATTCACGGATAGCTTCCTCTGAACGCAATTTCTTGATTTGACGAGCATAAACATCATCTGCTAACTCATTCAAGTAAACTTTAATAGCGTCATAATTAACACTACGTTTCGTTACCTCTCCCACTTCTTGTAAATCTTCAAGTGAGATGGCATTCTCAGGAACCAAGGCCTGACGAGCAAAGTTCAAGATACCTTTAAGAGCTTCCTCTTGATCATTGCGGCTGTGACCATCTACCGTACGGTTAATCGTACGCTTAATCATAGCCTTAATCTCAGGTTCAAGGTCACGTTCCGCTGTGATAACATCATAACGCTCAGCGTAGATGATTTCACGTTGTTCACGCATAACGTCATCGTACTGAAGGACTTGTTTACGAGTATCGTAGTTATTTCCTTCGACACGTTTTTGAGCCGCTTCCACTTGGCGTGTCAACATACGTGATTTGATAACAATATCCTCATCATCAGCATTCAAACGTTCCAAGACTTGCTTGATACGATCAGAACCGAAGCGACGCATCAATTCGTCTTCAAGTGAAAGATAGAATTGAGATTCTCCTGGGTCCCCTTGACGTCCCGCACGACCACGCAACTGGTTATCGATACGACGGCTTTCGTGACGCTCTGTACCAATGACACAGAGTCCACCAAGGTCAAGAACCCCTTCACCAAGTTTGATGTCGGTACCACGACCGGCCATGTTGGTCGCAATCGTAACGGCACCACGTTGACCCGCATTCATGATAATATGCGCTTCTTTTTCGTGGTTCTTGGCATTAAGCACTTCATGAGGAATACCTGCTTCAACCAACATCTTAGAAATCAAGTCAGATGTTTCAACGGCAACCGTACCAACAAGGACTGGTTGCCCCTTTTCATAACGACGTTTAACATCTTGTACCACAGCGCGGAATTTAGCATCCAAGGTAGGGTAAAGAAGGTCATCATGGTCAATACGTTGAATTGGACGGTTGGTTGGAATCGGAATGATTCGCATGTTATAAATTTCACGGAATTCATCTTCCTCAGTTTTACCAGTACCAGTCATCCCTGACAATTTCTTGTACATACGGAACATATTTTGGTAAGTGATTGAGGCAGATGTCTTCGTTTCTTCTTGAACTGGCACACCTTCTTTTGCCTCAATGGCTTGGTGGAGTCCATCTGAGAAACGACGACCTTCCATAGTACGACCTGTAAATTGGTCAACGATAAGGATTTCTTGCTCAGGACTGACCACATAGTCGATATCATGCAACATGATGTAGTTGGCACGAAGGGCGTTGTCAATATAGTGAGTCAAGGCAACATTGTCAATATCGTACAAGTTATCCAAGTTGAAGAATTCTTCAGCCTTGTCAATACCTGAGTCATTCAAACCAATCGTTTTCGTTGGAATATCAATAGCATAATCATCTTCTGTTAATGTCTTAACAAAAGCATCCGCACGATGATACAACTGATTAGTTTCTGAACTTACAGGACCTGATACGATCAATGGTGTACGAGCTTCGTCGATAAGAACTGAGTCAACTTCATCGACCAAAGCATAGTTCAATGGACGTTGTACCATGTTTTCCTTACGAACAACCATGTTATCACGAAGATAGTCGAAACCTACCTCTGAGTTGGTTGAATAAGTGATGTCACAGTTATAAGCTTCACGTTTTTCAGCTGGTGATTTGGCTGAAAGGTTAATCCCTACTGACAAACCAAGCCAACTATAAAGCTCACCCATTTCAGTCGCATCACGCTCTGAAAGGTATTCGTTAACGGTGATAACGTGCACGCCTTCACCTGAAATAGCATTTAGGTAAACAGGCATTGTCGCAGTCAGGGTTTTCCCTTCCCCTGTACGCATCTCTGGTACGTCACCATGGTGAAGAACGATACCACCCATGATTTGCACACGATATGGGAAAAGTCCAAGGACACGTTTTGCCCCTTCACGAACAACTGCAAATGCCTCTGGCAAGAGTTGGTCTAGGCTTTCTCCGTTTTGATATCGTTTTTTAAATTCTTCTGTTTTTGCCTGAAGTTCTTCATCTGAAAGAGCCGCCATTGCATCAGCATAGCTCTCGACTTTCTTGGCAGTTTTTTCTAGTTTCTTAATTTCGCCTTTATCATTTTCAATGATTTTGCGTAATATATTTGCCATCTTTTTTCCTTTCGACAGTCTTTATCTCCATATTTTACCACAAAAGCCCCCTTTAAACAAGAAATCACTCAAGGATTGACAAAGAAAAAAGCCCTAGTTTAAGGGCTTTCACAATGGATTTGCAAATAAACGAAAACTTTTTTATTAGATTCACTGAAAATATCGACAATAATGCTTTAAAACTACTTCTTAGAGTTCTCTTGGCTCTCTAGGATATCCTCAAAATCATGCAAGAGATTTTCAAAAGCCTGCTCAAAGAAGGCATGGTCGGTGCCGCTATAGGCCTTCATTATCATAGGGCTAGCTTCAAAATCAACGTAGAATTGATAGTCCAAGACACCATTTTTCCAGTAAAATTTAATGCTAGGGGATGCCGTTTTTTCACCGCACATACCAGGAATGGCCCGTTGTAAGCCATAAATGTGATCTCCATAGTCTTTCAGACGATAGTAAGCTCCCTCAAAATAATAAGATTTGCCGATTTCAATACGCTCAAATAGTGCAGCTAAAACTTTTTCATTACTCATACTTAAGCCTCGTTAGGGTGACTGACAATCATCTCCAATTGTCCATCAATTTCCCAATCTGTCACATCATTTGGAAGAATGAAGTGATCACCTTTTTTTAGACAATAAATGCGTGAATCGATAGTCATAGTCCCATTTCCAGAAAGTACCGAACAAAGCAAATAAGGAGCTGATTGCTTGAAGTCAACCAAGCCACTGAGTTTCCATTTATATACGGTGAAGAAGGAGTTTGATGTCAAACAAGTCGACTCTAATTGCAAGGTCTTAACAGTTGCTGGGACGCTATTTTCTGGGTCCCCTAGATTCAAGACATCGAGAGACTGTTGAATATGAAGCTCACGTTTATTGCCCTGATCATCCCTACGATCAAAATCATAGACACGGTAAGTGGTATCGCTAGATTGTTGGGTCTCTAAGATCAAGATACCTGGACCAATAGCATGCATGGTACCACTTGGTACAAAGAAAAAGTCACCTTTCTTAACAGAAGTTTTCGACAAAAGTCCGTCCCAATCACCTGCTTCAATTAAGGACGCCAATTCTTCCTTGGTCTTAGCCTTGTGACCATAAATAATCTCTGCACCCTCTTCAGCATCAATAATATACCAACATTCTGTCTTTCCTAGCTCACCTTCATGCTCTAGTCCATAAGCATCATCAGGGTGTACTTGTACTGAGAGCCAGTCATTAGCGTCCAAAATCTTTGTCAACAAAGGAAAAACACTAGTCTTGGGATTTCCAAAAAGTTCCGGTTTATCCTTGTAAAGCTCTGCCAGGTGGAAACCAGCATACTTTCCGTTTTTGACATAGGATACACCATTAGGATGGGCAGAAATTGCCCAGTATTCACCAGTGTGTTCACTGGGAATATCGTAACCAAACTCTGTCTTGAGGCGATTACCTCCCCAGATTTTCTCATGCATTGGTGAATCTAAAAATAAAGGTTCCATTACACCCTCCTGTATAGAGCAAAACGCCTTAAGATTATCTCTTAAAGCGATTTTACATATTTTGTTTATTTGTTTGCATGCTTATCAGCTACGTCTTTAGCAAGTGCGAAGTTACCAAGCGTTGCAGAACCATTACCTGAAACAGCGGGTGTCACAATATACTCATTTACATCTGGTACTGGAAGGTAACCATTCAAAAGAGCTGTGAATTTTTCACGAACACGACGAAGCATGTGTTCTTGCCCCATAACACCACCACCAAAGACGATAACTTCTGGACGGTAGAGCACAGTTGCCTGGACAGCAGCTTGAGCAATGTAGTAAGCTTGAACATCCCAAACCTCAGAATTTTGCTCAATCAATTCGCCACGAATACCTGTACGGGCTTCAAGTGATGGACCAGCAGCCAAACCTTCCAAACATCCGCGGTGGAATGGACAAGTTCCGTTAAATTCATTGGAAACATCATTTGGGTGAAGAGGTACATATACGTGACCAGCTTCAGTGTGACCCATACCACCAATGAACTCACCATTTTGAATAGCACCGGCTCCAATACCAGTTCCGATAGTGTAGTAAACAAGACTCTTAACACTTTTACGAACAAGTGTCTCACCATAAGCAGATGAGTTAACATCAGTCGTAAAGTAGAAAGGAATATTAAACTCTTTAGCAATCAAACCAAGAAGGTCGACATTTGACCAATGTGGTTTTGGTGTTGAAGTCACAAAACCATATGTTTCAGAGTTTGGATCAACATCAATTGGTCCAAATGAACCAATTGCAATTCCAGCCAATTGATCTTCATAACGTTTGAAAAATTCAATCGTACGGTCAATTGTTTCGTAAGGTGTAGTTGTTGGGAATTGGGTTTTTTCAACGACTTGGAATTTCTCATCACCAACAGCACAGACAAATTTTGTACCACCAGCTTCCAAGCTTCCGTAAAGTTTAGCCATATCTAAAGCTATCTCCTTCTGTGATCTATAAATAACTATCTTATACTATTATAAAGAAAAGCAGGATAAAAGACAATCTAAATGAGGCCTTATTTGACAAGGTACAGACTACTCTGCTTCATACTTTTCTTTATGAGACTTTTAACTAAAAAAGCCGAATTGACTTCGACTTTTCTAGCTTATTATTTAACTGCGATGAAGTCTGCACCTTCAGCAACTGAACCAGTCGCTACTGATGAAACATCTTCGAAGTCTGCAGTGTTTGTAACGATAACCATAGTTGTATCGTCAAGACCTGCTTCAGTGATTACTGAGCTATCGAAGGTAGCCAAGACATCACCTTTTTTAATACGTTGATTTGCTTGAACTTTAGCATCAAATCCTTTACCTTCAAGTGAGACAGTGTCGATACCGATGTGGATAAGCACTTCAGCACCTTTATCAGATTTAAGACCGTAAGCGTGACCTGTTGGGAAGGCGATTTGCACTTCACCATCAAATGGTGCAACTACTTGGTTACCTGAAGGTTTGATAGCAGCACCTTTACCCATAGCTCCTGATGAGAAGACTGGGTCATTAACATTTTCCAAAGCTACAACTTCACCTTTAAGTGGTGCAGCGATTGTTTCAGCTTGCAATGCAACTGGAGCTGATTCTGCAGATGCAATATCTTCAGCAACAACTTCTTTTTGAGCTTCAACTTCTTCCTCTTTGTAACCGAAGATCCAAGTAAGAGCGAAACCAAGAGCAAGTGTTACAAGTACCATAATCACATACTTAAGTACTTGACCGTTAAGGTATAGAAGAGTACCAGGAACGATTGTTACACCAAATCCTGTACCAGCAAGGTTAAGGATTGATGCCAACCAACCACCGGCAGCACCAGCGATAAGACCCATGATAAATGGCTTACCGAAACGAAGGTTAACCCCAAAGATAGCTGGTTCAGTGATACCAAGTACCGCTGAAAGAGTTGCAGGGAAAGCAAGTGCTTTCAATTTAGCATCTTTAGTTTTAACACCCACTGCAAGTGTCGCACCAGCTTGGGCAGTCATAGCAGCTGTGATGATAGCGTTAAGTGGATCTTTACCAGTATTAGCAATGAGGTTAGCTTCAAGCAAGTTAAAGACGTGGTGAACCCCTGTAACGACGATAACTTGGTGAACTCCACCAAGAACAAGACCAGCAAGACCAAATGGCAAGTTAAGAATCCATTCTGTAGCAGCAAGAACATAGCTTTCAACAGTATGGAAGACAGGACCAATGATAAAGAGGGCCAAAGCTGACATTACTGCAAAGACGATAAGTGGACGTAAGAGAAGGTCAAGAACATCTGGAACCCATTTACGAACCCATTGCTCGAACTTAGCACCAAGCAAACCTACGAAGAAGGCTGGAAGCACTGAGTTTTGGTAACCTACTACTGGAATAAAATCAAAGAAGTAGATTGGTTTAGCAGCACCTGATGCAACATCCCAAGCGTTAGGAAGGGCGTTGTTAACCATCATCAAACCAAGAACCAAACCAAGAAGTGGTGAACCACCAAATACGTTAAAGGCTGACCAACAAATCAAGGCTGGGAAGAAGGCGAAGGCTGTATCTGTCAATACAACTGTGTAAGTGTAGAAATCTGTAGCAGCAAAAGCTTTTGATGTTGTACCGAACAAACCAAGAACTGTATCGTTATTGATTGCTCCACGGATACCCATGAAAAGACCAGTCGCTACGATTGCTGGAAGCAATGGAACGAAAACGTCACCGAATGAACGGATAGCACGTTGGAACCAGTTCCCTTGTTTAGCAGCTTCTGCTTTTTGTTCGTCTTTAGATGCTGTTGGAAGACCTTGAGCAACGACTTCGTCGTAAATCTTGTTAACAGTACCTGTACCAAAAATCATTTGGTATTGACCTGAGTTGAAGAAAGCACCTTGAACTTTTTCAATGTTCTCAGCCTTTTCTTTATTGATTTTGTTTTCATCTTTAACCATCACACGTAGACGAGTCGCACAGTGAGCAACACTGTTGACGTTTTCACGTCCACCGAGGGCATCGATGACTTCTTTTGCAATTTGTTTGTTATCCATTTGCAAAATTCTCCTTAATAAAATTTGGTATGAAAGCGTTTAGCTTTTCTTTACGATAACTATTTTAGCATCTTTCTGCCATATGTCAACCGTTTAGCATATTTTTTTTATTTTTTGTGATAAATCGTTGATTTTTCTAGGTAAAACGTTTACTATATTACTAACAAATAGATTAGGAGATTACTAAATATGAATCTACCAACAGAAGTTCGTTACCGTCCATACGCAGATTGGACAGACGAAGAAAAAACAAAAATTAAAGAAAATGTCGCTAAATCACCTTGGCGTGCAAGCTACCATATCGAACCAGAAACAGGGCTTCTTAATGATCCAAACGGTTTTTCTTACTTTAATGGTAAGTTCCAACTTTTCTACCAAAGTTGGCCATTTGGAGCTGCTCATGGTTTGAAACAATGGGTGCATACTGAAACTGAAGATTTGGTTCACTTTACAGAAACTGGTGTCAAACTCTTGCCAGACCATGAAAATGATAGCCACGGTGCCTACTCAGGTTCTGCTTATCAAATCGGTGATAAACTCTTTATCTTCTATACTGGGAACGTTCGTGATGAAAACTGGGTTCGTGACCCACGTCAAATCGGCGCTTGGATGGATAAAGACGGCAAAATCGAAAAATTCGACAAGGTTCTTATCAAACAACCTGCTGACGCTACTGAGCACTTCCGTGACCCTCAAATCTTCGATTACAAGGGACAATTCTACGCTATCGTAGGTGCTCAAAACCACGATAAACAAGGTTTTATCAAACTTTACAAAGCTATTGATAATGATGTCGAAAACTGGGTTGAAGTTGGAGACCTAGACTTTGGTGGTACTGGCTCAGAATACATGATTGAGTGTCCTAACCTTGTCTTTGTAGATACCAAACCTGTTCTTCTTTATAGCCCACAAGGTCTTGATAAAGAAGAACTTGACTATGGCAATATTTACCCTAATACTTATAAGATTTTCCAAGATTTCGACCCTGAGAAACCTGCCCTTGTTGATGGCACACCAATTATTAACTTGGACTACGGGTTCGAAGCTTATGCTACTCAAGGATTTAACACTCCTGATGGTCGTGCCCTTATTGTTAGCTGGATTGGTCTCCCAGACGTGGACTATCCAACTGACAAATACGACTACCAAGGTGCTATGAGCTTGGTTAAAGAATTATCTATCAAAGATGGTAAACTCTACCAATACCCAGTAGAAGCTATTACAAGCTTACGTGCTAGTCAAGAAGATTTCTCTGAAAAAACGGCAACAACTAACACTTACGAGCTTGAACTTAACTTTGAAGCTAACACTCAAACAGAACTTGTCCTCTTCGCAGACCAAGAAGGAAATGGCTTGTCACTTACTGTTGATACTGAGAACGGAAAAGTTATCCTTGACCGTTCTAAAGCTGGTGAACAATATGCTACTGACTTTGGAACAAGTCGTGAATGTACACTTGATGCCGGTCAAGCTGCAACCGCAAACATCTTTGTAGATAACTCAATCGTTGAAATTTACTTCAACAAAGGTGAGAAAGTCTTCACTAGTCGTGTTTTCCCAAGTGCAGAACAAACTGGTATCAAAGTAACGTCAGGAAACGTTTCTGGACACTACTTCGACTTGAAATACTAAGGTGATTTATGGTCGCAAAGCTTACTGACGTTGCCGAACTGGCTGGTGTGAGCCCAACCACAGTTTCTCGCGTCATAAACAAAAAGGGCTACCTCTCACAGAAGACCATTGACAAAGTCCACGCTGCCATGCAAGAGCTAAATTACAAGCCTAATAATTTGGCTCGAGGCCTCCAAGGAAAGTCGGCCAAACTCGTTGGCTTGATTTTCCCAAATATTTCCAATGTATTTTATGCCGAACTTATTGAACGTCTTGAGGATGAACTCTTTAAGCAAGGCTATAAAACCATTATTTGTAATAGTGAGCATGATCCTAACAAGGAGAGAGACTATTTGGAGATGCTTGCCGCCAACCAATGTGACGGCATCATCTCGTCTAGTCACAATCTTGGTATTGAGGATTATGAGAAGGTTGAAGCTCCCATCGTTGCCTTCGACCGTAATCTCGCCCCAAAGATTCCTATTGTTTCGTCTGACAACTTTGAAGGTGGCAAGTTAGCCGCAAGAGCTATGGTCAAGGCTGGCTGTCAACGCATTGTCATGATTACAGGCTATGATAATTCGGATTCTCCAACAGGACTTCGTCAACTAGGTTTTAATTATGAATTGGACAAGAAAGGTATTATTTGTCCTGTTCCAAACGATTTGTCTCTCATGCGACGAGAATTAGAAATCAAATCTATTTTCTCTCGTGAAAAACCAGATGGCATCTTTGTTTCGGACGATTTAACAGCTATCTTGGTTATGAAGATAGCTAGACAATTGGGACTTTCTATCCCAGATGACCTAAAAATCATCGGTTATGACGGTACCGCCTTTATCCGTCACTTCTACCCAGAGTTAGCAACTATCCAACAACCTTTGGATGAAATTGCTAAGCTTTGTGTCGAAATTCTTCTCAAGAAAATTAAAGGCAAAACAGTTAATCGTGATTATGTACTTCCAGTGAGTCTGATTGCTGGTGGCAGTATATAAATGAAAGTCGCAAGAAATCTCCGCTTGCGACTTTTTTCTTGTTACATTTGTAGAAAAAAAGAAGTTGAAACAACGCTCAACTTCTTTTGCTTATGCCTCATCTGTCACAAACTGACTAAGTACACCATTAATGAACTTAGCAGATGTTTCATCAGAATATTTTTTAGCGATTTCAATGATTTCGTTAATAGCTACACGTCCTGGTGTTTCTTCAAATGACGTGATTTCATAAAGTCCCAAACGAAGGAGAGTACGATCTGTCACAATCAAACGTGAGAGGCTCCAACCCTCTTTCAACTTTTCTTCAATTTGACTATCAAGTTGGGCCAACTCTTCACGGACACCTGTTACTAGGCTAAGGAGAAAGGCTGGTACATCAACTTCAGTTTCTTCGTCAATTGGCTTGTCATAAGTGTAAGCGAAATGTGCTTGTTCCAGAGCTTCTCCACCAAATTCAAGGGCAAAAAGCGTTTGAAAAGCACGCTCACGAAGGTCACGACGTGAATCTTTAAAGATATTAGTCATTCAAAAAATCCTCGTTAAACAATTCAGCCAAGTCTGGTTTTTGTGACTTTTCAGTAACAATAGATTCAACGTGAACATTGACTTCTGAAATTGCCACTTCTGCCATATCATAGACAGCTGCTTTAACAGCCTTTTGAATTTCAATTGAAACCGCTGGTACGTTAACCCCATACTGAAGTGAGACGTAGATATCAGCATTTACAGTACCATCTTCTTCTGTTCGGAGGTAAACACCACGTCCCAAGCTTGTTTTGCTGAGACTATCCGTAACATTTTTATTTTGAAGGGCGTAAACACCTTCCACTTTAGTTGCAGCGATACCTGTAATCACTTCGAGCACGCGAGGGGCAATTACAATTTCACCGATATTTTCTGTAGTCATCGCATGTTTCCTTTCCGTTAGTTTGGAAAATAAAGCCTTCAAACCAGCGGTTTGAAAGACTTAGTTGGGCTTAGGCACGTGATACGTAAGTACCTTCAGCTGTGTTGATAACCAATTTTTGACCAGCTTCGATAAAGTCTGGAACGTTAACCACAAGACCAGTTTCAAGTGTTGCAGGTTTACCTGAACCTGTAACTGTTGCACCTTTGATTGATGGTTGTGTTTCAGTAACAGTCAATTCAACAGTTGTTGGAACTTGAACACCAATAACTTCTGTTCCGTAGAATTGGATTTTTACGTCTGAGTTTTCAAGGATAAATTTCAATTCTTCTTGAACGTTGGCTACTGGGATTTCATATTGGTCATATGTTTCAGTGTTCATGAAGTATGCAGTATCATCCATTTGGTACAAGTATTGTGCTGGTACTGTTTCGATGATTGCTTGTTCAAATTTTTCTTCTGGACGATAGCTAGTATCAAAAGTTGAACCTGAACGAACATCACGCAATTTCATACGCATGATTGTGTTACCTTTACCAGGTTTGTGGTGGCTAGCTTCAAGAACTTTGATCAATTTGCCATCGTTAGTTACGAAAGTCATACCCGCACGGAGTTTACTTGCTTCAATCATTATTAAATACCTCTTTGTAAAAAATTATTATCAGTTTATTTTACCATAAATGATAGCATGGCTCAAATGTTTTATAGATTCAAGCCCAATCCTCAGGCTTTTTTCAAAGAACAAACTAGTCATCCATTCCTAAGTGAACCTCTGGAACATCATGTTGCAAATAAGAAACGCCTTTTTGTTCCATCAATTCAATCGCAAAGGGATGGGGCCTATAATTGGCCTTGTATGTAATCTTAACAATACCAGCTTGCAAGAGGGCTTTGGTGCAGTTGATACAAGGAAAATGAGTCACATAAATCTCTGTATTTTTGGTAGAAATCCCCTCTTTGGCACATTGGATAAGGGCATTCATCTCTGCGTGTACCGTACGAATACAATGACCATCTTCCATATAGTGGCCTACTTCGTTACAGTTATCAGTCTCAGAAACTCCGCCGTTATAACCTGTAGCGATAATACGCTTGTCCTTGACTAAAACAGCTCCAACAAAGGCACGGTCACACGTAGAACGCTTAGAAATCAGCTCTGCATTAGCCATAAAATAATCTTGCCAAGATAAACGGTTTGGCATAAAGTACTCCTCCAAATCTTAGAGAACAATCAATTCCTTAGGCGCAAGGGTAATCAATTCACAACCATTTTCTGTGATAATGATGTCATCTTCGATACGAACACCGTATTTATCAGCCAAATAAACACCTGGCTCGTCCGTCAAGACCATACCAGCTTCGATAGTTTCATCAGAGTTACCAAAGTAAGGAATCTCGTGAATGTCAAGACCAATACCATGTCCAATACCATGTGTAAAGTAGTCACCGTACCCCGCTTCGACAATAACATCACGCGCAACCTTATCATAGTCACGACGTGTCATACCAGCCTTAGCTGCGTCAATCAAGGCCTGGTTAGAACGTAGAACGATATCATAAATTTCACGCTCCTCATCAGTGGTGTCACCAATATGGATAGTACGAGTCATATCGCTAACGTAGTGGTTGTAGTAGCAACCAAAGTCCATCGTTAAGGTTTCACCAGATTGGATAACCTTTTCTGAAGCAACCCCATGAGGCATAGCAGAACGGTAACCTGAAGCAATGATAGACTCAAAGGAAACCCCTGAAGCTCCGTACTCACGCATACGAAAATCTAGGAAGTTTGCCACTTGTAGTTCTGTTGTTTGACCTGGTTTAATAAAATCAAGTACATCTGTAAAGGCACGGTCTGAGATAGAACAAGCCTTACGGATAGTTGCCAATTCTTTTTCGTCCTTGATCATACGCAACTCTTCCATGAAGTTGCTTTGTGGTGATAAAGTGTAGCCTTCAAAGATCGCTTGAAGACCTTGATAGTAAGCAAATGATACCTGATTATCAAATCCAATTGTTTCCAGTTTATCAGCCTCGATAATTTTAACAATATCCTTAAGTGGGTCCTTACTTTCGATAATATCAAAGCCATGCACGGATTGTTTGGCAATGAGGGTATAACGTGAATCGGTTAAGAAGAGGCGACGATTCTTAGTGATGAAGATAGTCGCATTTGTCCCCCAGAAATCTGTCAAATAATAAATATTGTTTTGTCCTGTCACCAACAAGGCATCAAGGCCTGATTGGGCAAGTTTGGCATCAAATCGTTCAAGTCTACGTTGCATTATGAATTACTCCTTTGGTATTTTAGGTTAATTATACCAAATTTTCAGATTCTAAAGGATTAAATTGACATTTTAGATTGTTTTTTTGAGGTCATAAAGAAAAAGCCAGATCAAACTCTGACTTTATTAGCATTACACAAAGGCTCGCTTTTCGTAGATAGTTGGCATAAAAATGAGCAAAACCGTAGTCCAAACAAACAAAACAAAGGCTTCGCGAAGATTAAAGAACCCTTGACCACTAGTAAAGACTGCTCGCATAAAACTAAATGGCACATAAGTCATCAGCTTAGTCATGGTATCCCCTAAACTAGCCAAATAGAGCGTGAAGAAAGTCATTCCTGTTACTCCAAAATAAGCCGTTACAAAGGCCGTTAAGGTATTCTTCACAAACAAGACAAGCAAAGAAGAAATCATATTTGATAAGTTCTTTTATTTCTCCAACTTAGAAAATAGTCTGTTAGATAAATTTCCCTAAAAGACTTATAAGCAGATCTGTTAGATTCCTAAAAACTTGCTTAATTTGAGACATTAGGCTAGTAACAGACCCTTCAGTATGATTAATTACATCCTTATCACTATCCTTGATAGTATCTTCAGAAGAGGACTCAGGTAAGGGATTTTCCACCTTCTCTACTATTCCTGTTCCCTCTGGTGTCTCTGTTTTCTCAGTATCTTCCTTGAAAACAGCCTGATAAATAGCTTGGGCATCTGGAGCACTGCCAAGATAGCCAGAAACCAATTGACCATTTTTGAGACGAATGACACTTGGAGTCCCTGGAATTCCTAGCTTATCAAATAGTAGTTTACGAGACTCACGGTCCAACTGATCTGAATCTGTATTGTAATAAAGAAGCTGACCATCAATCAGGGTATTGAAATCCTTCAAAACTGGAGAATTTTGACGACAATAGTAGCAGGTTGGCCGGCCAACATAAAGGATATGGTCCCCGCCATCTTCAGTCAACATATTTGTGACATCACTATAAGAGACTGGCTTCAGGTTTTCAAGATTCTTTTCATAAGTTTCAACCGAGACCTCTTCGGACCTTACTTCTGTCTCAACCACTCCTGTCTGTGATGATTGAGGAAGAGAATTTTCCTTTGTCTCACTAATAGATTCAACTTTCTTAGCTACCTGTTGAGAAGCTGTTTCAGAAGAAACTTCCACATTCTCAACAGAATTATTGGATAATTCGACTGTAGATTCCTTAACATCTAACTCATCCGCTGCTCCACTAAGCACCGCTAACTGGCAAGTACCTAAAACAAAACTCGCCATCAAAATAAATTGTATTTTCTTCATGTATTCTCCTTATTTGTTTACTGTGTTACATCTTACTTTTTACCAATTAACAAAAGCAATGGTACCATGACACTAATTACCATGTTCCTCTCCTTTTTCTATTTATATTAATATTTTAGCCACTAAGTCCAAGCTATGACTTCATTATAAGAGCTTAACGAAATAAAAAATAGTGACATAGATGTCACTATTCCATAGGATTAAAGATAAAAAGAAAAGGCTAAGCAAATAAACTCAACCTAAGACTATAATAATCAGCAGAGACAATCATTTCTCCTTATCCTTACTCGCTACTCTAAGCGCAAACAAAGAAAAAGCTAGTGAAAAAGTTGACCAGACGAGACAATGGTCAATAAAAGCAACACCTTCGGTGAAACTTAGTGTAGCATTTATGATCACAATAAATAGCCAGACAATCACGATAACAATGCTTAAACTTCTAATAAGATTATTCTTCTGTTTATCCATACTCCTCTTTCCCATATCTGGTGCTCATGGTAACTTCTAATCGCCATAAGGAGGTCTTCTTTTCAACCACCATTTGTTCCAACCCAATCGTTCAGGTAAGGTTTGAGGTTTAGATACAAAACCACCCCCTGTAACATTTTCTAAGGTTTCAGCATTGAGCTCTTCACCATATGCCTTAGTTCGCATTCTTATTTCTCCTTTCTTTTCAAAAATAAATACAGCAATAACCACTTGGACTATACAAAGATTTAGTCGTCTTGGAGACCTAGTGGATTTGGGTATAAGGTCATTATAAGTTCTCCCTTTTCAAAAAAATAGTGACATAAATGTCACTACCACTGAACACAAAAAGACAGGCCTTTATAAGACCTGTTCCAAAACTTGTTTATTTCTACGGTGTTTCAGAATAAGATAAAAAATTACTTCAAAAAGGAGAAAACTAAAATAAATTCCTAAAACATAAAGCAAAGTTTCCCATTTATCTGTTGCTGATTGAAAATGGCCGTGATGATCCACTGTACGAATACTAATTAAAAGACAAATATCTAGAAATAAGGCTAGAAGAATACCATTAAATCCTATAAAAAAACGCTTTTTAACCATAGTCTGGCTCCTGTATCTTTTTTCTTAACCATAGAATAGCAAACTCAACTTAAACCAGCCTAAAGCAAAAAAAGACTCAGAGAGCCCTTTTTCCTTTATGTCAATTTTTCTTTCAAATATTGTCCTGTGTAGCTTTCCGGAACGGCTGCTACCTCTTCTGGAGTCCCTGTAGCAACGATAGTACCTCCACCGACACCGCCTTCAGGACCCAAATCGATGATATGGTCTGCGGTCTTGATAACATCCAGATTGTGCTCAATCACGAGAACAGTGTTGCCATCATCCGCAAAACGCTGAAGCACCTTCAAAAGACGAGCAATGTCATCTGTATGGAGACCCGTCGTCGGTTCATCCAGAATGTAGAAGGACTTCCCAGTAGAGCGTTTGTGCAACTCACTAGCTAGTTTCATACGTTGAGCCTCACCACCTGATAGGGTTGTTGCTGGTTGTCCCAAGGTCACATACCCAAGTCCTACATCTTTGATAGTCTGCACCTTACGAGCAATCTTAGGAATAGCCGCAAAGAAGTCAACTGCGTCATCAACTGTCATATCCAAAATTTCAGCAATATTTTTCCCCTTATAGCGAACTTCTAAGGTCTCAGAATTATAGCGTGTGCCATGACAAACCTCACAAGGGACATAAACATCAGGCAAGAAATGCATCTCAATCTTGATAATACCATCACCAGAGCAGGCTTCACAACGGCCACCCTTGACATTGAAAGAGAAACGTCCCTTCTTGTAACCTCGAATCTTGGCCTCATTAGTTTGGGCAAACAGATCACGAATATCGTCAAAGACACCGGTGTAAGTCGCTGGATTAGAACGAGGTGTACGCCCAATTGGACTTTGGTCAATATCAATCAAACGCTCGATATGCTCGATTCCTGTCACTGATTTGTGTTTACCAGGTTTCTCACTATTTCGATTAAGCTCTTGGGCAATTTTTTTCTTGAGAATTCCGTTAACCAAAGTCGATTTTCCCGAACCAGAAACACCAGTGACTGCAATCAACTTTCCAAGTGGAAACTTGACAGATACATTCTTCAGGTTATTTTCACTAGCACCTTTAACCTCGATAAAACGACCATTACCTACACGACGTTCCAGAGGAACAGGAATTGATTTTGCACCTGACAGATATTGCCCGGTGATTGATTTCTTGTTCTTAGCAACTTCCTCTGGGGTCCCAGAGGCCATGATTTGACCACCAAAAGCACCCGCACCAGGTCCCACATCGATAAGCCAGTCAGCCTCACGCATGGTATCTTCATCATGCTCCACCACAATCAGGGTATTGCCCAAGTCACGCATCTTTTTAAGACTTGATATCAAGCGATCATTGTCACGCTGATGAAGCCCAATAGAAGGCTCATCCAAAACATATAGGACTCCAGAAAGGTTAGAGCCAATCTGTGTCGCCAAACGGATACGCTGACTCTCACCCCCTGAAAGGGTTCCGGCCATACGAGAGAGGGTCAAATAATTAAGACCTACATTATTTAGGAAAGTCAAGCGATCCTTGATTTCCTTGATAATTGGACGAGCGATCACTCCTTCATTTTCACCCAATTCAAGGTTATCAATTTCCTGAAGATGATCTGAAATAGACAAATCAGAGATTTGACCAATATTTAGGCCATTCTCACCACCAACACGAACCGAGAGAGCTGCTTCGTTAAGACGATAGCCATGACAAGTTGGACATGACAACTCATTCATATAACCTCGCATGACATTGCGAGTGAAATCACTATTGGTCTCGTGGTAGCGACGATTAATATTAGTCACAACCCCTTCAAAAGGAATGTCAATATCACGCACCCCACCAAAATCATTAACATAATGGAAGTGGAATTCGCGGTCCCCAGATCCATAGAGGATCAAATCCTGTTCTTCTTTTTTCAGATTTTCAAATGGTGTATCCATATCCACGCCGAACTGCTCCATGGCCTGCTCAAGCATAGCTGGATAATAGTTGGATGATATAGGATTCCAAGGCGCCAGAGCACCTTCACGCAAGGTTTTACTAGCATCAGGGATAACCAAATCCATATCAACTTCCAGTTTATTACCCAAACCGTCACAGGTCGGACAAGAGCCAAACGGTGCATTGAATGAAAAGAGACGCGGCTCCAACTCTGGCACTGTGAAGCCACAAACTGGACAAGAATAATGCTCTGAGTAAAGCAACTCATTATCATCCATGGTATCCACAATCAAGTAGCCATCTGCTAAACGAAGGGCCGCCTCCACCGAATCAAAGAGACGACTACGGATACCCTCCTTATTCACCAAGCGGTCCACAACCACTTCGATATTATGCATCTTAGACTTGGACAACTCTGGCACTTCTGTGACATCATAAATCTCACCATCTACACGAACACGAACATAACCGTCCTTTTGTACACGCTCAAAAACGGCCTTGTGTTGCCCTTTTCTACGACGAACAATCGGCGCTAAAATCTGCATACGCGTACGCTCAGGAAGAGCTAGAACCTCGTCCACAATCTGCTCCACAGAGGACGACTGAATGGCCCCATGACCATTAGGACAATAAGGGACACCCACACGCGCATAAAGGAGACGAAGATAGTCATTAATCTCCGTCGCTGTCCCTACAGTCGAACGAGGGTTTTTGCTTGTTGTTTTCTGATCAATAGAGATGGCAGGACTCAAACCATCAATCGAGTCCACATCAGGTTTCTCCATATTACCCAAAAACTGACGAGCATAAGCCGAGAGACTTTCAACATAACGACGTTGCCCCTCTGCATAGATGGTATCAAAGGCCAAGGAAGACTTCCCAGAACCTGACAAACCCGTAACCACTACCAGTTTATCACGTGGAATCTCCACATCGATATTTTTTAAATTGTGAGCTCTTGCTCCATGAATCACTAACTTATCTTGCATATTTTTAAGAGGCCCTAGCCCAAAAGCTACGGCCACTCCTTTCTACAGACGGAGGGAAAATCCATCCCGACTTTCTCTCATATTATAACAAAATTTCAATTTATCCAGCCCAAAAATGTTTCAAATGTAGTATAATATTGGAGTGTCTAAAAAAGGCAAGGAACATCGTCCCAAGCCTCATTTGACATCACTAAAAAAAGCTAAGAGCAGTGTTTATTTTACTTAAAAGCGATTCTACAAATCCTTTTATAATCAAGGCGCTAGCGCTTACCTAATGACAAAGGAGGGGTTCCCATTGAAACAAATGTTCTTATCCACCGGAAAAGAATTCAAAGAAATTGAAACATTCGAGCCTGGTGCTTGGATTCATTTGGTGAACCCTTCCCAAGAAGAAGCCATGAAGGTCGCAGAACGTTTTAACATTGATATTCAAGACCTCCGTGCCCCTCTGGACGTGGAAGAAACATCACGTATCGATGTCGAAGATGACTACACCCTGATTCTGGTCGACGTCCCAACCCAAGAAGAGCGTAATAACAAAAGCTACTACGTCACTATTCCATTGGGTATCATCGTTACCGATGAGGTGGTTGTTACAACCTGTCTCGAGGACATCAGCCTCATGGACAACTTCCTCAACCACCGTGTACGTAACTTCTACACCTTTATG
The DNA here is from genome assembly GCF_001812625.1 of Streptococcus sp. HMSC064H09. NCBI lineage: Bacteria > Bacillati > Bacillota > Bacilli > Lactobacillales > Streptococcaceae > Streptococcus > Streptococcus sp. HMSC064H09. Next base: position 55,963 of record NZ_KV809556.1, on the reverse strand, counting down.
AAGACCCGTTTTGTCTTTCAGATTCTCTATCGCAATGCTCAACTCTTCCTAACCGCCCTACGTTCTATCGACCGTCAGAGCGATAAATTGGAAGCTCAGTTGGAAAATGCGACTAAAAACGAGCACTTGATTGACATGATGGAATTGGAAAAATCCATTGTCTATCTAAAAGCCTCACTTAAGATGAATGAGCGAATTGTCAAAAAGCTAACAGGTAACGCCTCTAGCTTGAAGAAATATATCGAGGACGAGGATCTCTTGGAAGATACACTGGTCGAAACCCAACAGGCCATTGAGATGGCAGGCATCTATGAAAATGTCTTGAATGCCATGGCTGAAACCTCTGCTTCTATCATCGGCAACAACCAGAACACTATCATGAAGACACTCGCTCTCATGACTATGGCTCTGGACATTCCAACCGTTATCTTCTCTGCCTACGGCATGAACTTTAAAAATAATTCTATGCCTCTAAACGATTTAGATAATGCCTTTTGGGTTATCTTTTTCATCGCAGCCTTCGGGTCATCCTGCGTTGTTATCTACTTTATCAGGAAAAAATGGTTCTAACATAGAGCCTCTTCTTTTCCCTAAACTACAAAACTAAAAAATAATACTATTTATCGAAAGGTCATCTCATGGACATCCAAAAACTCACCAAGAAAAACCAAGAATTTATCCACATCGCAACCAACCAACTCATCAAAGATGGAAAATCAGACCAAGAAATCAAAGACATTCTTGGCGATATTATTCCTGAACTTATCGAAAACCAGAAAAAAGGAATCACAGGACGTGGACTCCTTGGTGCTCCAACTGTTTGGGCAGCTAGTTTCTCTCCTGAAAAACACCAACAACCTGAAACTGGTAAGCCTAACAAAGAAGTACCAGAAACAGACAAAACACCTTGGAAAATGTGGCTTGATACCTCACTCCTCCTTCTAGCCATCGTTGCAATCATGAACGCAATCTTTGGTTTCTCAGGTACACAAACTAGTTACGGCCTCACAACCCTGCTTTCAGTGTCATTCATTGGAGGTCTTGCTATGTATACCCCTTACCACTACATCTACCGTCACAATAACAAACCAAAAGAAGAGCGTCCAAAATGGTGGTTCAGCATGACCATCATCACTCTCTCTTTTATTGCATGGTTTGCTCTATTTAGTCTTACAGCCCTTCTTCCAAGCTACCTCAACCCTGGTCTTTCACCAATTGTAATCCTTATCATTGGTGTCATCGCTGGTGTTGCCAAATACTTCTTCAAACGTCACTACAACGTTCAAAGTACTTACGCACCTGCATCTTAATCAATCTCATTCCTAAGCACCCAGAAGGGTGCTTTTTTACGTCAGAAATCTTGACACAGTTGGTTGTTCTATACTAAAATGTTAAAGTTAATAGACAAAAGAAAGAAATCCCATAGATGCGTATCAAATTCCCCCTACTAATCATTGCTTGCTGCCTATTACTTATGGCATGCAGCCACAAGAATACTCAGAAAAACTATCAAGCTTACTATAGTTTTAACAATGTGACGACTTCCACTCAGGAAAAACAGCTAGCAAAAGCCTTAAAAAGCAAGGGCATTCCAACAAAAGACTGGAACAATCTAGCCCCTTATATTACTCGTTACAATCAGGAAAATACAAACCTTCAGCCAGTTGTCAAAAAATGGACCAAAAGTAAAATCGGCAAAGATCAAAACCAATTCGTCACCTTCCTTAATGAAAAAACTTTTGAAGAGAATAAATCACACTTTACTGACGACTTAAACTGTCGACGAACATCTTTCCTCCTTCTTCACGACCTTATTACAAGCTCAGAGGACCTCACCAAATTAGAACTCCCCCTTCAAAACGAATTTATAGATCTTAAGTCACACCACAAAGAGTTAACTGCCAAGGATCAAGCTCTCTACAGTCTCCTTTTTGGTGATAATATTAGCTATCAGTCTACAGACGATCTCCTTAAAGCTTGGAAAAAAGCTGGACTCAAGTTTCCAGAGAAGGTTAAACTCCTATCGGTCTTTCAAAATAGCCCTGGTGATGTCAGCAATTTCCACACGGCTATAGCTTACGAAAAAGACGGCAGTATCTATGTCTTTGAAAAACAGGACCCTACACTTCCTTACAGGTGGAGTCGCTTCAACAATTGGGCAGACATCAAAACACACTGGTTATCCAACCGCTTCAAGGTCTTCAAAGACAATATCGATATCCTCGTTAACGACCAAAAATTTGATGATTTCTTAGAAAACACACTCTATATACCACAAAACAACCAACTAGCTCCTCAAGATAAATGAGAAGACCAGTTGGTTTTTCTTTTTCTCTAAAGTATAAAATTAAACTCTCCACTGTCAGCCCTAGAAACGACAAAAGCCTACATAATCAAGGCATAAAAAAACACCCTCAGTCGAGGGTATTATTTTTAGTCTTCGTTTACGTAAGGCATAAGTGCCATAACGCGAGCGCGTTTAATCGCTGTTGTTACTTTACGTTGGTTTTTAGCTGAAGTTCCTGTTACACGACGTGGAAGAATTTTACCACGTTCTGAAACGAAACGGCTAAGAAGCTCAGTATCTTTGTAATCAACATATTCGATTTTGTTAGCTGCGATGTAATCAACTTTTTTACGGCGTTTGAATCCGCCACGACGTTGTTGAGCCATGTTTATTTCTCCTTTATATATTTAATTCGTTTTGTCCATTCTTAGAATGGGAGATCGTCATCTGAAATATCCATTGGATTTGAATTACCAAATGGACTCTCATCACGACCGAAGTTTGGTGTAGATTGCGCAGGTTGTGATCCACCAAATGAACCACCAGTTGAAGCTCCACCACCGAATGAATTTGAATTATCAAATCCTCCAGCGTTGTAAGAACCACCACTGTGACCTTCACGTGCCGCACGGCTTTCCAACATTTGGAAATTATCAGCGACAACTTCAGTTACGTAAACACGTTGACCTTGTTGATTTTCATAGTTACGAGTCTGAATACGACCTGTAATTCCAATCAATGCGCCTTTCTTAGCCCAGTTAGCCAAATTTTCAGCTTGCTGGCGCCAGATAACACAGTTAATAAAGTCTGTTTCACGTTCACCATTAGCACCCTTGAAGTTACGGTTAACCGCAAGGCTGAATGTTGCAACAGCAACGTTACTTGGTGTATAACGAAGTTCCGCATCACGGGTCATGCGACCAACGAGTACGACATTATTAATCATAATTTACCTTCTTACGCGTCAAGTTTAACGATCATGTGACGAAGAATGTCACCGTTGATTTTTGAAAGACGGTCAAACTCGTTAAGAGCTGCATCGTCGTTTGCTTCAACGTTAACAACGTGGTAAAGTCCTTCACGGAAATCTTGGATTTCGTATGCAAGACGACGTTTTTCCCAATCTTTTGATTCAACAACAGTTGCACCGTTGTCAGTCAAGATAGAATCGAAACGTGCTACCAAAGCGTTTTTAGCTTCTTCTTCAATGTTTGGACGAATGATATAAAGAATTTCGTATTTAGCCATTGATATTTTCCTCCTCTTTTGGTCTAATGACTCATGGTCTTTCGCCACGAGTAAGTGAGGTGCACTCACAAGATATAATTCTACCAAAGTTTGAAGGATAATGCAAGGGAAAAGTGAATAGATAGAAATTTGAATCGCTAAGAAAAAAATTAAGCCTTATGAGTCGTCTTTTCTCCGGCCAAACTTCATGCTAAAATAAGAGAATGCTTTATCATAAAAAGAAATTAGGAGAAAAACTAGGGCTTCCAACCTTTAACCACTACTATAATATTCCTATTACTTCCCTAGAATATGATTTAAAAAACTTAGGTCCGAGTGACGTCTACATTATCACTTTCAAACAGGACAATAACCTCTTTGTTGTTGACATAACACATCAGCTTGGTCATACCAGTCATTTTGATACCGTCTCCCTCTTTGAACTAGACAAGCTCTTATCTGGTATCGCTGCTGTTCCTTTAGCCGCTGTCCAAAACATACAAATCTTGTCCTTTCCAGACAAGTTACACTCTCTGAACCCTAGTCAACGTCTAAAAAATCTCGTTGCTCTTTACTACAAGGATGCAGAAATCATGCGTTACCTCAAGACGACTAAAAATACCGGTGATCAGGTGACAAGATATCAATTAGAGGCTGAACGACTAGAAAGACAAGGTAAGAGTTTTGACTTCTTCAAGTACGTCAGCCGTGGCAAAATACGAGAAGAAGACGGTCTATCGGAAGTGTCTAGCAAGGACTACGACTTCATTCCTGATTTTCACCCCTTCTTAACCTCACCAAGAAGCCAGCAGGTTTTAAGCGTACCAGTAACCTACTTTGATGACAAAACGAAACAGACCGCTAAAATAGACATCATGGGGTGGTATATCAAGGACCAGCAACTTAAGATTCGTTGGAAACCCAAGTACATGCGCAAACGTCGATGGCGCTCATCACGTATCTCAGTTGATATCGTGACCGACAACTACTTCTTCCAAGGACAAATCTATAGAGACAGTAGTGCCCCCATATTTCTGAACAACCTAAACTTCGATAGTAAAATTCCTAAGAGTTTCCTACCGCATCTTAAAAATCAATACCAAATCTTTACGACTCTAGTAAAAGAACAAAAAAGGCTTGCTCTCCTACGGAAGGTTCGGTTGAACAAAAAGGACTAAGAGTCTCTCACTAAAATCCACTAATATTCAACATATCAAAAAGCTCATTCTTACACGCTAGAATGAGCTTTTAAGATTCTTCAATTGTCATTAGAACATCCTTTTGGAATTTTGTAAAAAATATTTTCATAAGGAGGAGTCATTGTGTGTCACCATTTTTATACCTAGCAATCATAGATTACCTCCATCAACTTACAAATAACTTTTATGTACTGTAAATTCTCTATTACATTGGTATCACTCCCTAAGCTATTTTATGCAATAACTTGAAGTGTCTCCATTTTTATAACGTCCTAAATTCATCATCATAGTAATCACCTCTGATTCGTATGATTTGAGACCTATCTCCCCATTGACCACTCAATGAGTTTTACTTGTCGCCGTTCTTATAACGACTTACATCAAACATCAACATAAGCGTCACCTCGGTACTTTGTTACAAGATTTAAGCATTTAACTTTTGTCGATAGTTTACTCATTTGGCATCGGTATCACTCCTTAAGCTATTTTACGCAACAGCTTAAGTGTCTCCATTTTTATACCTACTAACATTTC